>JABFWL010000323.1 GCA_013362315.1 Catenulispora sp.
GGCCCTTGCCGACGGTCGCGACGTCGGCCTGGCCGGTGCGCGCCGGGGGCATCGGCACGCGCTGCGCGGGTCCGGTGCGGCCCTCGGCCGGCACCAGGCGGCCGATCTCGGCGGCCTCGATCTCGGCCGCGAGTTCGGCGGCGGCCAGTTCGGTGGACAGCTCCAGGAGCACGTCGGACAGTTTCACCTCGAGCGCGTCGCAGATCGCGGCCAACAGCTCGCTGGACGGCTCCTTCTGTCCCCGCTCCACCTCGGAGAGGTAGCCGGGGGACACCCGCGCCGTCGCTGCGAGTTGACGGAGCGTCCGCCCGCTGCGCTGCCTCCGGCTGCGCAGCACGTCGCCGAGTAAGCGGCGAACCAAGATCATCTCGGCTTCCCCTCCCTCATCGTTTCCGCTGGCCTGCTGGTTTTCCTCTGAGAATCATGAGCCTGTGGAGCCACCGTACCCCGGCCGTTGCCGGATTACTCTCCTGCTTTGCTTGTTGTTATGCCCCGTTCAATCGTTCTCAACGATTACGACGGGGTTTCCATTCCGAAAGGTTGCCGTCAGACCGATCCGGCGCTGCGTCAGGGCTGCTACGGCACCCTGACTGCAACCGTATCCCGGGGCACCCACAAGCGCCTTGCGATGGCCACCTTGCGGACAAAATCGAACACCTATACGGCTTTCCACACTACACGCACCGTGAACTGCGGAGATACGGAAGGTGACATGGATTACAGCCATTCCCGCCGGGGCGGGACGGCCGCGGGGCGCTCGGCGAGGTCGGCGAGGGCCAGGTCGACGGCGGCGTCGAGCTGCGGGTCCCGCCCGGCGTTGGCGTCGGCGGGGGTGTACTCCACTTCCACGGTCGGATCGCAGCCGTGGTTCTCCAGACCGTAACCGACCGACTCGAACCAGTTCATGAACTTGGGCTGCATCACAGCCGTGCCGTCCAGAAGCCGGAAGCGGGAGTCGATGCCGACCACGCCGCCCCAGGTGCGGGTGCCCACGATCGGCACGCCGCGGTCCTTGAGGTGCTGGTTGATCATGTCGCCGTCGGAGGCGGAGTACTCGTCGCACACCGCCACCAGCGGACCGCGCACCGCCTGCGGCGGATAGGTGCGGGGCACCTTGCCGCGCACCAGCTTCCAACCCACCACCTTGCGCATCAGCTGCTCCACGACCAGCGGCGAGGTGTTGCCGCCGCGGTTGTCGCGGGTGTCGACGATCAGCCCCTCGCGCGCGGTCTGGGTGGCCAGGTCCCGGTGGAAGGCGGCCCAGCCGCGCGCGGTCTGGTCCGGCAGGTGCACGTAGCCGAGCCGGCCGCCGGAGCGCTCGTGGACGTGGGCCCGCCGGTCGGCGACCCAGGCCTGGTAGCGCAGCAGCCGCTCATCCTCCAGCGGAACGATGACGACGCGGCGCGTCGAGCCGCGGCGGGCGTCGGACGAGGCCGCAGTGCCGTCCAACGGCCGCGCCAGCGCTTCAGCTCCGGCTTCGGTGCCGGTTTCAGCGCTTACTTCGGTCTTGGCTTCAGCACTTGCTTCGGTGCCGGCTTCAGCGCCGACTTCGGTACCAGCTTCAGCGCGAGCTTCCGCGTCCCGCCACAACAGCACCTCGGTCGGCTTGCCGGCCTTGCCCGCGAACAGCGGCCCCGGCCCGAGATCGGGGTCCACGAGCCGACCGTCGACCGCGACCAGCACGTCGCCGGGCCGCGCCCCCACGCCCGGCGCCTCGAACGGCGACCGGGCCTGCGGCACCGAGGCCTCGCCGGGCAGGATCCGGGCGATGCGCCACCGGCCGTCGAGGTCGCGCTCCAGGTCGGCGCCGAGCCGGCCCTGGCGGCGCGCGGGGTCGCCGGAGTGGAAGTCCTCGACGGCGTAGGCGTGCGAGGTCCCGAGTTCGCCCTGCAGCTCCCACAGCAAGTCGACGAAGTCGTCCTGGGTCGCGACCGCCTCGGCCAGCGGCGCGTACCGGTCGCGGACCGCCGGCCAGTCGACGCCGCCGAGGTCGTCGCGCCAGAAGAAGTCACGCTGCAGCAGCCAGGCCTCGTGCAGGCCCTGCCGCCGCTCGGCGACCGGGTCCACCGTCACCCGGATCCGCTCCAGGTCCAGCGGCTCCCGCTCGCCGTTGTCCGGCCGCGCGTCGGCCGGTTGCAGCCGCAGGCTCCCGCCGTCGCGCACCAGCACCCGGCTGCCGTCGCCGCTGACGCTGAACTCGTGCGCCTCGTCGGCGAGGGTCAGGGTCTCGCGCTTGCCGAAGTCGTAGCGGCGCAGGCGGGGCTTCTCAGACTCATGCGACGGATCGGCCATGCTGTCGCCGAGCGCGCCGTGCTTGAAGCTCTCCAGCCAGAGCACTCCGCCCTTCGCGGCGGTCAGCCGGGTGTATTCGCCGGCCGGCACCGGGAACGGCACGATCCGGCCCGCTATGCCCTCGGCGTCGACCCGGCTCGCGGCGGGATGACGCGGGCCGTGGTCGTGGTCGTCGTTGTCGCGATGACTGTCGGCGTCGCCATCACCGTCGCCGCCACCGGAGGCATCGCTCCGGTGCTTGGCGTGCTCCTCCCCCGCGCCGACCGGGCGTCCGTTCAGCGTGGGCGCGAACGGCGACGGCTCGTCGGCGGCCAGCGGCACCAGGTACGGCCGGGTCCCCGGCATGAAGTAGAGGTCGAACACCTCTTCGGCGTAGTAGGGGTCGAAGGTCCGGTTGGACAGGAACGCCAGGTGCCGGCCGTCGAGTGTGAAGGCCGGACTCCAGTCGAGGAACCGGCCGTCGGTGATGTCGATCGGGGTCAGGGTGCTCACCGGGGCGAGCCGGATCTTGCGCGGCCCGTCGACCTCGGTGCCCTCGGCCCAGGCCAGCCACTTCGAGTCCGGAGAGAACACCGGGTCCTCGGCGAGCGTGCCCCAGGCGTAGTGCAGGCCGGAGGTCACGACCCGGGCGGTGCCGCTCTCCACATCTACCAGCAGCAGCCGGTTGTCCTCGGTGGACACCGCCAGGCAGGCGCCGTCGGGTGAGGCGGCCAGGTCGGCGACCCGGGTCACCTCGCCGGTCAGGATCCGGCGCACCGGCTCGGCGTCGACCTCGCCGTCGACCGTCCCGATCTCGATCGACCACTCGCCGCCGGCGTCGGTGACCCAGGCGGCGCGTCCGGTCTCGCCCAGCACGACCGGTACCCGCGCCCGCACCCCCGGCGTGACGGCGAGCGCCCGCGCGGGCCCGTCTTTGGCGGCCAGCCAGTGCAGGGTGCCTCGCACCTCGATGGCGGCGGCCCGGCCGGTACGGTCGGCGGCGAACCCGCCGAGGTTCTTGCTGGCGCTCACCGGGAACTCGGTGCGGCCTATTCGGGTGCCGACCAGCCGCACCTCCAGCGGCCGTGCCTGGTCCTCCAGCCCGGTCAGCAGAAACAGCCGGCCCCCGCGCACGAATACGATCCGGGTGCCGTCGCTGCTCGCTTGCCGGGCGTAGAAGGCGTCCGGCTCGTCAGTGTGCTGGCGCAGGTCCGAGCCGTCCGGCAGACACGAGTACAGCTCCGACACGCCCGAGGCGTCCGACAGGAACGCCGCTCGGCCGCCGACCCACATCGGCCGGTCGATGTTGCCCTCGTGGCTGCGCAGGATCCGCTGGAAGTCGCCCGCGCCGCCGGCGGCCACCCACAGCTTCCCCGCCCGGCCGCCGCGATAGCGCTTCCACCACGAGGCGTCGTGGGCGATGCCGCGCCGGGTCAGCACCGCGCCGTCGGGGCCGTGCACGGCCAGTCCGTGCACCGTCCCGTAGGGCAGCACCAGCGGGATGCCGCCCTCGACCGGGACCGCGTGCGCCCGGACGTCGCCGCGCATCGGCAGCCGGCCGCCGGCCACGATCACCTCGCGCGCCGACAGCCAGTCCAGGATGTCGGTCCGCTCGTCGGCCCAGTAGGTCAGGCGCCTCGCGTCGCCGCCTTCGACGGGCGCGACGTAGGCCTCCGGGGCACCGTCGCGGCGGCGCACCCACGCCAGGTGTGCGCCGTCCGGCGACAGCCGCGGGTTGCGGGCCGGCTGCCAGTCGGAGGTGAACCGGGTGGCGCGCACCGGCCGGGCCGGGTCGGCCGGCAGTTCGGCGAGCCAGACGTCGTCTTCGGCGACGAACGTCAGCAGGTCCCCGGCCAGGTGCGGGAACCGCAGATAGGAGGTCTGCGCCATCAGATCTCGTACACCCCGGGCAGGGGCCGCGGCGCCGCCGCCGGCTCTTTGGCCAGCGCCTCCAGCGCGATGTCGATCGCGGTGTCCAGTTGCGGGTCGGTGCCGGCCACGAAGTCCTGCGGCCGGTGGACGACGGTGACCGTCGGCTCGCAGCCGTGGTTCTCCAGCCCGTAGAGGCCCACGGAGTCGAAGGCGAACGCGAAGCGCGGCTGCGTGACCAAGGTGCCGTCGACCAGGGTGAAGCCGTCGTCGATGCCGACCACGCCGCCCCAGGTCCGGGCGCCGACCACGGTCACCCCGAGGTCTTTGAACGCCTGGTTGATGATGTCGCCGTCGCTGCCGGACTCCTCGTCGCACACCGACACCAGCGGACCGCGCGGCGCGAAGGGGGGATAGGAGGCGGGCGTCTCGCCGCGGCCGTACTCCCAAGCCAGGGTCTTGCGCATGAGACGCGCGAGCACCAGGCCGGAGGTCTCGCCGCCGCGGTTGCCGCGGGTGTCGACGACCAGGCCGTCCTTGGCGACCTGGGTGCGCAGGTCGCGGTGGAACTGGGCCCAGCCCGGGTCGGACTGGTCCGGCAGGTGTAGATAGCCCAGCCGGCCGCCGGAGCGTTCCAGCACGTAGGCGCGGCGGTCGGCGACCCAGGCCTGGTAGCGCAGCGGCACCTCGTCGGCGATCGGGACCACCACCACCGCACGGCGCGCACCGGTGGCCGCGCTCAGCAGGGTCAGCTCGGTGGGCTGCCCGGCCTTGCCGGCGAGCAGGGCGGCCGGGCCGATCAGCGGCGGGACTGGAACGCCGTCCACCGCCAGCACCGCGTCGCCGGCTCGGGCCGCCACGCCGGGGGCCAGCAGCGGCGAGCGGGCCTCGGGCACCGAGCTGTCGCCCGGCAGGATCCTGACGATCCGCCAGGCGCCGTCGGCGTCCGGCGCCAGGTCGGCGCCGAGCAGGCCCTGTTTGCGCGCCTCGTCGGCCCCGGGCGGCGGCGGGTTCACGTAGCTGTGCGAGGTCCGCAGTTCGCCTTGCAGCTCCCAGAGCAGGTCGCCGAAGTCGTCGTCGGTGACGATGGCCGGAATCAGCGGCGCGTAGCGGTCCCGCGCCGCCTCCCAGTCGATGCCGTCCAGGCCCGGCTTGAAGTAGTTCTCCACCTGCAGCCGCCAGGCCTCGGCGTAGGCCTGGGTCCGTTCGGCGCGCGGCTGCACCGTGACGCGGAGTCGGGACAGGTCGATGGAGTCGGACTTGGTGTCGCCGCCGGGCTTGTCCGCCGGGTAGACCGCCAGCGAGCCGTGGTCGGCGACGACCAGGCGCGTTCCGTCGCCGCTGACCGCGTAGTAGTCGAGCTCGTCGATCAAGGTGCTCTGTTCGCGCCGGGCGAGGTCGAAGCGGACCAGCGAGGGGCGGGGCTGCTGCTGACCGGATCCGGCGAGGGTGTCGCCGAGGGAACCGTTGACCGGCCTCACCAGCCAGACCAGGCCGCCCTTGACGGCCGCGAGGCCGTCGTAGCTGCCGGAGGCCACCGGGAACGGCACGGCGCGGGTGGTGATGCCGAAGGCGTCGATGACCGTCGCGGACGGGTCGGAGCCGTCGGTCCCGTCGGCCGAGCCGGAGTCCGAACCAGAGTCCGACGAACCAGAGTCCGAACCTTCTGTCCCGACCGGCCGGCCGCCGAGTTCCGGATCGAACGGCGACGGTTCGGTCTCGGCCAGGGGAACGAGGTAGGGGCGGACCGCGGGCAGGAACGAGAAGTCGTAGTCCAAGTCCTCGCGGTACGTGTCGAACGTCCGCGCCGACAGGAACGCCAGGTGCTTGCCGTCGGCGGTGAACACCGGGTTCCAGTCGCGGAATCGGGCCTCGGTGACGTCGATCGTCTCCAGCGTCTCCAGGTCTGCCACCCGGATCTGCCAGGCGTCGGCGACCGCGGAACGCTGGGTCCACGCCAGCCACCGCGAATCCGGGGAGAACGCCGGTTCGGAGACGAACGCGATACCCCAGCGGGTGAAGCCGCTGAACGCGCCCTCGCCGTCGGCGACGACCCGCAGCGTGCCGGCCTCGACGTCGATCAGCAGCAGCTTGTTGTCACGGGTGGCGGCCGCCAGGTGGCGACCGTCCGGCGCGGCGACGAGCTCCAGGACCCGGCCGAACTCCCCGGTGAGGATCGTGCGGGTGCTCGATCCCGGCGCCCCCTCGGCATCAGAGGTCTGGTCCGCCGCGCCGGTCACCGACCCGATCTCGATCGAGTACTGCTCGCCGTCATCGCTGATCCACGCCGCCCGGCCGGTGTCGCCGAGCACCACCGGCAGCCGGCCGCGCACGCCGTCCCGGACCAGCAGGCCGCGCGCCGGGCCGTCCTTGTGCGTGAGCCAGTGCACGGTGCCGCGCACCTCGACGGCGCTGGCGCGGCCGGTGCGGTCCGGGCTGAAGCCGCCGAGGTGATCCGCGGCGTCGACCGGGATGCGCGCGGCGGCCGAGCGCACGCCGGGAAGCCGGATGTCCAGCGGTCGCGGATCGTCTTCGAGGTCTTCCATGACCCACAGCCGCCCGGCGCGCTGGAAGATCAGGCGTACGCCGTCGGTGGCGGCGTGCCGCAGGTAGAAGCCGTCCTCGCCGGTGGTGTGGCGGCGCAGATCGGTGCCGTCGGGGCGGGCCGAGTAGAGCTCGGCGAGGTCTTCGTGGTCGGAGACGAAGACCACGCGGCCGTCGTACCACATCGGGTCGCCGAGATTGCCGTCCAGCTCGGGCAGGAAGCGCTCGAACTCTCCGTCGCCCCCCTGGTCGATCCACAGCTGGCCTGCGGCGCCGCCGCGGTAGTGCTTCCACAAGTGAGCTTGGCCGGCGTAGAAGCGGCCGAGCACGGCCGGAGAATTCTCGGCTTCGCGCTCGGCAAGCGCCAGGTCGCGCAGGTTTCCGTAGGGCAGCAGCCGGGGCTGGCCGCCCTCGGCGGGGATCGCGTGGGCGAAGTTGTAGAAACGGTGGCCGTGACCGCCCCAGCCGCGGACCACGACCTCGTCCGCCGAGTACCAGCCGAGGGTTTCGGTGCGGGCGTGGCCCCAGTACGTCAGCCGGGTCGCGGCGCCGCCGTCGAGCGACGACGCGAAGGCCTCGGGCCGCCCTTCGCGGTGCGACGTCCACGCCAGCCGCGACGCGTCCGGAGACAGCCGCGGACGGCGCACGGGGACGTGGTCCGCGGTGACCCGCCAGGCCCGGGTCGTCGCCCCGATCCCCGGCAACTCGGCGAGCCAGACGTCATCGTCGGCCACGAAGACCAGGGACTCACCGGACAGGTGCGGGTAACGAAGGTACGTCATCGTCTGCGTCACCTGTCGAACGTAGGGCAAGACGTTCCGGCTGTGCCACTGAGAGAAAAACCACCTATGACCCCGGCATAGCGCCGGGGTCATAGTGGAACGGGTTCTACACGAAGTAGCAGGTCTTAGACGATGTAGCTCCTAGGCGTAGGTCTCAGTTGAAGCAGCTTTAGATGAAGCAGCTTTAGATGAAGTAGCAGTGGTGGTGCCGGAAGCCGTACCAGCCGCCGTCCCAGTCGCTGTGCCAGGAGCCGTAGCTGATCAGCACGTCGCCGTCACCGGTGTTCAGCACGTCACGGCTGCCGACCACATTCCCGACGCCCTGCGTCACCGCACCGCTGGTGCCCTGCACCACGTTGCCCGTGCCGATGCCGCTGTTCCCCTCGGTGCTCCCGGCGGTGACCCCCACAGTGCTGCCGCTCGCCGTGTCGGCGCTGGCGGCCGCAGCCCCGCCGAGCACGAGCGCGGCGACCGTCGCGGCGGTCGCCAGAGACTTGATCACAAGAGACATGTTCGTCCTCCCCTTGGAATGCACGGGCGCCGTTTGCGGCCCGCACTGCGTTTCTCGCGCAGCGAACGGTGCCGTATGCGCCCCAAGGGGGTGAAACCACTGATTCAGGTCAAAGCGCTCGTCATGTTCCTCAGCCGTTCGTCGGGAACCCGAAGCTTCAGAAATGTGCAACAGTGGGTCGCTTACTGGATCGCCGCCGAGCGACGCATCATCTTGCTCACCGTGTTCCGTAAGACACGGAGCAGCGAGGCGGCCGAAGTCCTTCGCGCTAAGCGGGCCATGGTCCGGTGCCAGGTCGAGAATCATACGGTCGACGAGGAGGAAGTCGCGTGACCAGCCGTAAGACGCTCTCCGATCTTCGACAAGAGAATGCCGCGAACCCGGAGTTCCAAGCCGCGTACGCTGACGCCCGCCTTCGCTTCGATCTCGGAGAAGCCGTCCGGGCGCGGCGCGAAGAGCTCGGTTGGAGTCAGACCGAGCTCGCTGAGCGCGCAGGCATGCGTCAGCCTGCGATCGCTCGTTTCGAAGCAGGCGGAACGACTCCTACGCTGCCGGTGCTGGAACGCATCGCGGTCGCACTCGGCCTGCGCCTGTCGGTGGAGCTGAAGGCCGTTCCCGAGGCTGCGGCCGTAAAGGTCCACCACCCTGGTCACTCGGGCAGGGGCGCCTCAGGTCACGCGGCAACCGGCTAAGCCGCATATTCGTTGTCGGCTTCCGCGTTGTCATCAAGCGAAAGCCGACACCTGGCAAATCAGCCGTTCGTCGGGAACCCGAGGTTCACTCCCCCGTGGCTCGGGTCCAGCCAGCGCTGTGTCACGGCCTTGGTCCGGGTGAAGAAGTGGACGCCGTGCGGGCCGTAGGCGTGGGTGTCGCCGAACAGGGACGCCTTCCAGCCGCCGAAGGAGTGGTAGGCGACCGGGACCGGGATCGGGACGTTCACGCCGACCATGCCCACCTCGACCTGGTCGCGGAACTTCGCCGCGGCGCCGCCGTCGTTGGTGAAGACGGCCACGCCGTTGCCGTAGGGATTGCCGTTGACCAGCGCCAGGGCGTCGTCATAGGTGGAGGCGCGGACCACGGACAGGATCGGGCCGAAGATCTCGTCCGTGTAGATGCTCATCGAGGAGGTGACCTTGTCGAAGAGGGTGGGGCCGAGCCAGAAGCCGTCGGCGGTGTCGATGCCGGCCTCGGCGCCGCCGATGGGATGCTTGCGGCCGTCCACCACCAGCTCGGCGCCGGCGGTGACGCCCGCGTCGAGGTAGGAGGTGACCTTGTCCCGGTGCGCGCCGGTGACCAGCGGGCCCATCTCGGAGTCCGGCAGGCAGCCGGGACCGACCTTCAGGGTGCCCATCCGCTCGGTGATCCTGGCGATCAGCTCGTCGCCGATCGGGTCGACCGCGACCAGCACCGAGACCGCCATGCAACGCTCGCCCGCGGCGCCGAAGCCGGCCGAGACCGCGGCGTCGGCGGCCAGGTCCAGATCGGCGTCCGGCAGCACCACCATGTGGTTCTTCGCGCCGCCCAGGGCCTGCACACGCTTGCCGTAGCGGGTGCCGTTCTCGTAGACGTAGCGCGCGATCGGTGTGGAGCCGACGAACGACACCGCCTGTATGTCGGGGTGCTCCAGCAGCCGGTCCACCGCCACCTTGTCGCCGTGCACGACGTTGAACACGCCGTCCGGCAGCCCCGCCGCTCGCCACAGCCCGGCCAGGAACAGCGAGGCCGACGGATCCTTCTCCGACGGCTTGAGCACCACGGTGTTCCCGGCGGCGATCGCGATCGGGAAGAACCACATCGGCACCATCGCCGGGAAGTTGAACGGCGAGATGATCGCCACCGGCCCCAGCGGCTGGTGCAGCGAGTAGACCTCGACGCCGGTGGAGGCGGACTCGCTGAAGCCGCCCTTGAGGATGCTGCCGATACCGCAGGCGAACTCCACGACCTCCAGCCCGCGCGCCACCTCGCCGAGCGCGTCGGAGTGCACCTTGCCGTGCTCGGAGACGATCAGCGCTGCCAGCTCGTCCTTGTGCTGGTTCAGCAGCTCACGGAACGCGAACAGCACGGTCGTGCGCTTGGCGATCGACGCGGCGCGCCACTGCGGGAACGCGGCCGCCGCGGCGGCCACCGCGGCGTCGACCTCCTTGACGGAGGCGAAGTCGACCGTGCCGGTGACGGCGCCGGTCGCCGGGTCGTGGATGTCTCCATGACGCTGGGCGCCGCCCTCCCACGCGTGACCGTCTATCCAGTGGGTGACGTGCTTGGTCATGGCGTTCCTTAAAGGGGAGGCGGGATGAAAACCGACGTTACCGATGAGTCTGCGACGGGCGGCGGTCCGCGACAACGAGCAGGGTGTCAGGCGTTTCGCCAAAAGGCCTGACACGCTGGCGAGCGCCACACCGAGGACAGCGGCCCGGCCCTACGAGTCGAACCCCATCCCGAACCGGTCCAACGTCCGCAGCCACAGATTCCGCTTCCCACCGTTGCGATCGGCGCGTTCCAACGCCTTGTTCGTCACCGTGATCCCGAGCCACCGAACCGGCTCCGGCGGGAACGGCGCCGGCTTGCTCCGCACCATCTCCAGCTCGGTGCGCTCGGTCGGCTCCCCGGCCAGCAGATCCAGCATCACGTTGGCACCGAACCGGGTCGCCCCGACCCCGAGTCCGGTGTAGCCGACGGCATACGCCACAGCGCCGTCATACGCGCTCCCGAAGAACGCGCAGAACCGCGAGCAGGTGTCGATGACGCCGCCCCACTTGTGCGTGAACGCCAGTCCCTCCAGTTGCGGGAACGTCTCAAAGAAGTGCCCGGCCAGTTTGTCGAACGTCTCCGGACGCTGGTCCAGCTTCGACGAGATCTTCGAACCAAAGTGATACACCGCGTCGTAGCCACCCCACAGGATCCGGTTGTCGGCCGACAGCCGGTAGTAGTGGAAGTGGTTCGCCGAGTCGCCGATCCCCTGGCGGTGGGCCCAGCCCACCGACGCCAGCTGCGCGTCGGACAACGGCTCGGTCATCAGCGCGTAGTCGTAGACCGGGACGATGAACGGCCGAATCCGCTGAAGCAGGTGGGGGAACACGTTCGTCGCCAGCGCCACCTTCGGCGCCACCACGGCGCCGTGCGCGGTGCCCACTACCAGCTGCGCGCCCTCGCGCTCCAGCACCGACACCGGCGACTTCTCATAGATCCGCACGCCCAAACGCAGGCACGCCTCCCGCAATCCGAACGCCAGCCGCGCCGGATCGACGATCGCGCAGCCCTTCTTGTCCCACAGCCCGGCGTGATACGTCGGCGAGGCAACCTCGGCCCGCATCGCCTCGCGGTCCAGGAAGACCACGTCCTCTGAAGTCGGCACCGCCGTCAGCTCCTCGGCCTGCCACTCGGCCGTGGCCACAGCGAGCTCGCCGGTGCGCCGCCAGTCGCAGTCGATGCCGTAGCGCTCCAGCGTCGCCTCGATCTCCTCCAGGTTCTCCCGGCCCAGCCGCTCCAGCGTGTCCATCTCGTCGGGCCAGCGCGACAGACCGTTGTCATAGCCGTGGGTCAGCGAGGCGGAGCAGAACCCGCCGTTGCGCCCGGATGCAGCCCAGCCGATCCGGTTCGCCTCCACCAGCACCACGTCGCGCCCGGGATCACGCTCCTTGGCCAGCAACGCCGTCCACAGCCCCGAATAACCGCCGCCGACCACGGCCAGATCAGCGGTGACGCGGCCGGCCAACGCTTCCAGAGCCCCGGGGCGATCCCTTGTATCGAGCCAGAAGGGAGTCGTGGAGGCGTCGGCCAGCAGATGGTCGTATTTCATGGTGCAGCGGCACCCTCTCGGAAAACACGCAGGGGCGCCGATACTCGACGCCCCCACTGAGGTTTGTACTGATTGTAGCTACTGAGTAACGATTAGCGGCTCTTGGAAGCCTTCACCCATTTCGGCACCTCGGCGACCGCGATGCCCGCCAACGTGATGATCAGCATCAGCGAGCCGATGACGTTCACCTGCGGCGGAATGCCCTTCTGCACCGCGTTCCAGATCCAGTACGGGAACGTGATCGACGACCCGGCGGTCATCTGGGTGATGATGAAGTCGTCGAAGGACAGCGCGAACGACAGCAGCGCCGCCGCCCCGATGCCCGGCGCCACCAGCGGGAACGTCACTCGCCAGAAAGTCTGCCAAGGCGTGGCGTACAAGTCCTGCGCCGCCTTCTCCAGCATCGGGTCCATGCCGTTCAGCCGGGACTTCACGGTGATCACCACGTAGCTGATGCAGAACATGATGTGGGCGATCAGGATCGACTTGAAGCCGAGGAAGTCCACGCCGAAGGTGTTCAGGAACAGCGCCAGCAGCGTGGTGCCCATAACGATCTCGGGCGCCGCCATCGGCAGGAACAGCATGCTGTTGACGAAGCCGCGGCCCTTGAACTTGTGGCGCACGATCGCGAAGGCGATCATCGTCCCTAGAATCGTGGCGACCAGCGTGGACAGCAGCGCGATCTCCAGCGACAGCAGCAGCGGATCGTGCAAGACGCCGTCGTTCAGCGGGTTCTTCCACGCGTCGAGGGAGAACTTCTCCCACTTCACGTTGTACTTACCCGACGGCTTGTTGAACGACATCCACACCACAACGGCGTTGGGGATGAGCAGGAACAAGAAGATCAGCGCCGCGACGATGGCGATGACGTGCTTGCGGAACCAGTTCACGACAGCCATCAGACGATCTCCTCCGTCCCGGCCCGGTTGATGTAGACGAGGGTGATCACCAGCGTGCCGACCATCAGCAGCACCGACAGCGCCGCGCCGTAGGGCAGGTTGCCGCCGGTACCGACCATCTGCTGCTCGATCACGGTGCCGATGACCTTCGTCTTCGGGCCGCCGAGCATCACCGCGTTGGTGTAGTCGCCGACCGCCGGGATGAACGTCAGCAGCGTGCCGCCGACGACGCCGGGCAGCGCCAGCGGGAACGTCACCTTGCGGAACGTGGCCCAGGCCGAGGCGTACAGGTCCTGTCCGGCCTCGTGCAGGCGCGGATCGATCTTCTCCATCGCGGCGTAGATCGGCAGCACCGTGAACGGCAGGAAGTTGTAGACCATGCCGCAGACCACGGAGAACGGCGTCTGCAGCACGCTGTTGTCGGAGTA
>JABFWL010000669.1 GCA_013362315.1 Catenulispora sp.
GCTCAACAGGCACCGGCAACGTGGCGAGCCTCCGGGCCGCCGGGCCCGTCGACCTGCACCGGCAGGGTCTCGACCGGATCGAAGCCGAGGCCGGCTAAGAAGTGCTCGACGCGTTCGGCCTGTGCTGCGGAGCCGGCTTGCAGGTTGTGGTCGACGGTCAGGCCGCCGAAGCGCAGCGACAGGCGCGGGGCGACGAAGGCGGTGGCGCAGGCCAGGGCGATGGAGTCGGCGCCGCCGGAGCAGGCGACCAGGACCAGGGAGCCGGGGGTGTGGTCGGACAGGGCTTTGCGGACGGCCAGGCGTATCGAGGCGATGACGGGAGCTGGACCCATGTTCGTGTACTCCTTAGTGCGGTCCCTGCTGCATCTTTCCCTGAGCAACGACGCGGACCGGTTCAAGTCGCGGCGACACTCCGCAGGACCACTCTTACGGCTAGGCGGACCGGCCCAACCTGCGTTTTTCCTACGCTTTCCGCCAGGCGCACGTGCATTCCCGGCGCAGGCTCTACGGTCGCACGCGCGTGAGCCACGCGCCCGGGTCAGCGATTTCCGCTCGGGTCGGCAGGGTGTTCGGCGAGGTCCAGATCCGGTTGAAGCCGCTCATGCCGGCCTGCTCGATCACCGAGTTCACGAAGCGCGCCCCGTCCCGGTACTGCCGGATCTTGGCGTCCATGCCGATCACCCGCCGCACGATGGCGTCGATCCGGCTGGCGCCCTTGGCCCGGCGCTGCCCGAACTTGCGGCGGATGTCGGCGACGCTGGGGACCACGCGCGGTCCGACGCCGTCCATCACCACGTCGGCGTGCCCCTCCAGCAGCGACATCACCGCGACCATCCGGTCCAGCACGGCCAGCTGCTGCGGGGTCTGCACCAGTTCGGTGAGCGGCCGCTTCTCCCCGGTCTCGCGGCGCAGCTGAGCGGCCTCGCGCAGCCGCTTGGCCAGCGCGCCCGGGTCGGTGTCCATCCCGGCGATGAAGGCCTCGATCTCGCCGAGGATGTGCGCCCGCAGCCACGGCACCGCGGCGAACTGGGTGCGGTGGGTCTCCTCGTGCAGGCACACCCACAGCCGGAAGTCGTCCGGCTTGACCTGGAGCTCGCGCTCGACGTTGACGATGTTCGGGGCGACCAGCAGCAGCCGGCCGGGCTCCTGGAAGATCTCGTACTGCCCGAGGATCCGGTGCGAGAGATAGGCCAGCAGCGTGCCCAGCTCCAGCGCCGTCGCCTTGGGGCCCAGCGCGGCCAGGCCGGAGGGCGGCACTCCCTCGCGCTTCTCGTTCAGCTTGCGCGCCAGCGGCTCGGTGACGATCCGGAAGCCCTCGGCGTTGGCCCGGATCCAGCCCGGCCGGTCGACGATGAGCACCACCGGCTCGGTCAGGATGCTGCCGCGGTCGGTCAGCCCGGTGAACTCCGCGACGTGCTCCCGCGACTCGGCCGCGTACCGGCGCAGGTCCGCCACGGTGGCGGCGGCCTCGGCCGGCGAGGTCGCAGGTCCGGGCCGCACCAGGCGCTCAGCCGTCGCCACCGCCAGTTGCCAGTCGACCAGCTGTGCTCTCGCCGTCATGGCTCTCAGGCTACGTGGCGGCGGCGGCGAAACCTAGATCAGCCGGTCGCGGAACGGAAGTGATCGGCGATCTCGTCGGCCGTCGCGGTCCACACCGCGGGGTGGCTGACCACGTAGTCCAGCGCCTCGTCGAGGTACCTGGCCCGGAAGGCCTGGCCGGTGATGAACGGGTGCAGCGCGAGAGCCAGCACCCGGCCGCTGCCGTCGGCGGCGTCCGCGGCGAGCTGGTCCACCTGGTCCTTGACCATCTGCACGAAGTCCGGGCCGGTGAGCCCCTTGGTGAGGAAGACGCCGATGTCGTTGAGCTCGACCGAATAGGGGACGCTGAGCAAGCCGGGGACCTTGGTCGGATACGGCTGGTCGTCGTTGGTCCAGTCCAGGACGTACTCCACGCCCTGCGCGGCGAGCAGTTCCGGAGTGTTGAAGGTCTCGATGAGGCCCGGTCCCATCCAGCCGCGCGGCCGCACGCCGGTACCGCGCTCGATGGTCTCCAGGACCTGCGCGATCTTGGCGGCCTCGTCCGCCCGCTCCAGGCCGGTGAACAGGTGGCTGTTCGAGGCGCCGTGGCCGAGCCAGGCCCATCCGCGCTCCCGCCCCGCCGCGATGATCTGCGGATAGCGCTCGACGACATCGGAGTTCAACAGAGCGCCGGCCTTGACGCCGTGCTTGTCCAGCAGCGTGATCTGCCGCCAGATGCCGACGCGTGGGCCGTAGTCGCGCCAGCCGTAGTTCAGGCTGTCGGGGGTGAGGACTGTGGTGCCCTCAAAGGTCGCGGTGCCGGGTAGATCGACGTAGAAGTGCTCGATGTTCAGGCCGACGTAAAAGGCGACGCCCTTGCCTCCGGGCCAGCTCAGCGGCTCACGTTCGGTGATGGGACGGTAATCGAAGAGGTCCAGGTCGATGCTCATGCGACGATGGTCGAACCTTCACACGAGTGTGAGGGTCAACGCGGAGCACGAACATTGTGAGGCGGGTCACATGCGGATCGGAGAACTGGCGGAGCGCACTGACACCAGCCCTCGGCTGCTGCGGTACTACGAGGAGCAGGGGCTGATCCGCGTCGGACGGGCGGCGAACGGCTACCGCGACTACGACGAGCGGCTGGTCGACACGGTGACGCACATCCGGGGGCTGCTGGAGGCGGGGCTTTCGACGCGGCTGATCAAGCAGATCCTGCCGTGCCTGGACGATCCGCGCGAGATCCACTTCGCCGACGCGACGCCGGAGATCATCGCGACGCTGGAGGGGCACCGGGACCGGCTGGCGCGGCGGATCGAGCTGCTGACCCGGAACCACGCGGCCGTGGCGGATTACGTGGACGCCTTGAAGCAGTGCGCCTTGGGGGTGGAGCGCGCTCCCTCAGGAGTGTGATCGCCGCGTTTGCACCATGCATGGGAAACCCGCATGGGAAAGCCCCGGCGGGGACGTCCCTGAGGACGTCCCCGCCGGGGTTCGAGTTCTCATCCGCCGCCGCGGCGCCGGGCCGGGCCCGCGGCGGGTCGTGCGGTCGTGCGGGTCCTACAGGTGGTGGATCTTCTCCTCCTCCGGCAGCTCCTCGAAGCGCTTGAAGGACCGGACGATCTCCACCTCGGCCTGGGCGCGGTTCTGCCACTCGGCGTGGTGGACCTCCTTGCCCGGCTCCAGGTCCTTGTAGGAGGTGAAGAAGTGCTGGATCTCCTGGCGCTCGAACTCGGAGATGTGGTGGTAGTCCCGCAGATGCTCGAACCGCGGGTCGGTGGCCGGCACGCACAGGATCTTGTCATCACCGCCGGCCTCGTCGGCCATGTTCAGCATGCCGATGGCGCGGCAGCGGATCAGGCAGCCGGGGAAGGTCGGCTCGTCCAGCAGGACCATGGCGTCCAGCGGGTCCCCGTCCAGCGACAGCGTGTCCTCGATGAAGCCGTAGTCCGTCGGGTAGACCATCGAGGTGAAAAGCATGCGGTCCAGCCGTATCCGGCCGGTCTTGTGATCGACCTCGTACTTGTTGCGCTGGCCCTTGGGGATCTCGATGAGAACGTCGAACTCCATGGTCTTTCCTCGT
>JABFWL010000519.1 GCA_013362315.1 Catenulispora sp.
GCGCGGCGCGCGCAGCCTGACGACCGCGAAGATCCCGACCGCCGTGATCAACTCCCGGACCGCGGCCAGCCGCCCCGGGAACACCCGCCCGCCGTCCGGCTCGCCGCGGGTGGCGCCGAAGTCCGGCGCGGTACCGCAGGCGGCGCTGGGTACCGGGCTGGGCGCGGGACTCGGGCCGCAGCCGCCGGTCGGCCCGCTGCCCTACCACCCGGGCTCGCCGCTGCCGGGTCCGGAAAACCCCTACACGTTCGGCACGTCCCGACTGCCCTCCCCGACCGGCCGGTGATAATCCGGTGTCGGTGATCGCGACGACGTGCCACCATCGGGGCGGGGAGAGTGTTTCTCCCCGCCTCGCGGCGTTCCGGCGCCGCGTCTGTGCCGACTGATGAACCGCCACGACTAATGAAGAGGAAGCACATGACGGAATCCCACAAGGACGCTGCCCGCGACGAGGTCTATGCACTGCACGACCACGACACGCCGGAAGCCGAGTGGGACACCGAGGACGCCTTCGACGCGCCGGCCCCGCTCTATCGCAACCCCTGGGCGGCCTCCCGGCACGACGGCGAGCAGTTCGACCTGGAGGAGCGCAGCTCGCTGCGCCGCGTGGCCGGACTGTCCACCGAACTCGAGGACGTCACCGAAGTCGAGTACCGGCAGCTGCGCCTGGAGCGCGTGGTGCTGGTCGGGGTCTGGACCGAGGGCACGGCGGCGGACGCGGAGCTGTCGCTGCGCGAGCTCGCGGCCCTGGCCGAGACGGCCGGCTCGGAGGTCCTGGACGGCGTGATCCAGCGCCGGGACCGCCCGGACCCGGCCACCTACATCGGCAGCGGCAAGGCCGCCGAGCTGCGCGACATCGTCCTGTCCTCCGGCGCCGACACCGTGATCTGCGACGGCGAGCTGAGCCCCGGCCAGCTGATCCACCTGGAAGACGTGGTCAAGGTCAAGGTCATCGACCGCACCGCCCTGATCCTGGACATCTTCGCCCAGCACGCCAAGTCCCGCGAGGGCAAGGCGCAGGTGGCGCTGGCGCAGATGCAGTACATGCTGCCGCGCCTGCGCGGCTGGGGTCAGTCGCTGTCCCGCCAGATGGGCGGTGGCCGCGGCGGCCTGGCGACCCGCGGGCCCGGTGAGACCAAGATCGAGACCGACCGCCGCCGGATCCGCGAGCGGATGGCCAAGCTGCGCCGCGAGATCGCGGACATGAGCAAGGGCCGCCAGACCAAGCGCGCCGAACGCCGCCGCGCCGCGGTCCCCTCGGTGGTCCTGGCCGGCTACACCAACGCCGGCAAGTCCTCCCTGCTCAACCGGCTCACCGGCGCCGGAGTCCTGGTGGAGAACGCGCTGTTCGCCACCCTGGACCCGACAGTGCGCCGCACGGAGACGGAGGGCGGCAGGGCCTACACCTTGTCCGATACCGTCGGTTTCGTCCGGCACCTGCCGCACCAGCTGGTCGAGGCCTTCCGCTCCACCCTGGAGGAGGTCGGCGAGAGCGATCTGGTGCTGCACGTGGTGGACGCCAGCGACGACGACCCGGAAGGCCAGATCTCCGCGGTCCGCGCCGTCTTCGCCGACCTCGGCGCCGGCGACGTCAAGGAACTGATGGTCCTGAACAAGGCCGACCTGGCCGACCCGGCGGTCCTGGCCCGGCTGCTGCGCCGCGAACCGCACAGCGTGGTGGTCTCGGCCCGCACCGGCGAAGGCATCGACCAACTCCTCGCCGCCATCGACCGCGACCTGCCCCGCCCGGGCGTCGAGCTCGAGGCCCTGGTCCCGTACGAGCGGGGCGACCTGGTGGCTCGCATCCACGCCGAAGGCGAGATGCTGAAGGAGGAGCACACGGACCACGGGACGCTGGTCCGGGCGCTGATCCACGCCGACCTGGCGGCTCAGCTGGAGCCGTATCGGACGGTGGGGGCGGTGTGAGGTCTGGTCCTGGGCGGCTGTGACGGCTGCTGGGGCTTGGGCCGGGCTTGGAACGATTGGGCGGTCCGCCTTCTCCTGCGGGAGGGGGCGGGCCGTCTTTAGTTATGGGGATTGGCTTTTTGGGCTCTCGGGCTCTCGGGTTCTCGGGTTCTTGAGCTCTCAGACTTTCAGAACACGATCGAGCGCGGCCCGGCCTGCGGGTCCCCACGTCGGCTTGCCGCCGGGCAGGCCCCGTTCTCCGTTCTGGCCCATCAGCATCAGGAACAGACTCTTCATCGCGGCCAGCCCGCGCGCTCGCCGAAGCGTAGCCTCGTCAACCGGCGGATAGTTGTCGAAGAACCGCGAGACGCCTTCCGCGGGAAGCAGAACCCAGGCGGCCGCGAGATCCCACGCCGGGTCGCCGGCGAAGACCGCGCCGAAGTCGACGATGCCCGCGATGGTGCCGTCCGCGACGACGACGTTCGCCGGATGCAGGTCACCGTGCACCCACACCCGAGGACCCCGCCACTCCCCGGCGGCGACCGCGTCGTCCCACACCGCCTGGACATCATGCTCGGCGAAGTCGCCAAGGTCCACGTTCCGCAGAAAGTGTTCGAACCCCTCTGTGGACTCCTTGGGGTGAGCGCCGAAGCCGGAACCAGAGCCGTCCGGCGCTTCGGCGGGCGCCGCCACATGCAGGGCTTTGAGAAACGCCGCGAGCAGGTCGGCCGCATGGTCGCCGCGGCTGATCTGAGCCTGGTCCATGGGCGTGCCGGGAACCCAGGTCATGACCGTCCAGATCTTGGGGAAGCGCTCGGACGGCGCACCGCTGCGCACCGGAGTCGGAATCGGAATCGGCACGCGGGAGGCCAGCAGCGGCAGCCAGCGGCGCTCCTTGAGCTGGAGATCGTGGCTCCGGTCCATCCGCTGCATCCGGATCGCCAAGTCATCCCCGAGGCGCCACATCTGGTTCCCCCAGCCGCCCGCCACCTCACGGATGGGCAGTTCGGCCAGGTCCGGATGCTGCTCCCGCAGCAAGTCGCGAACCAGATCTGCCGTCACGTTGATCTCGGAGCCGGTCATACCAAGCCACACTACTGAGCTCGCCGGTTCTCGGGCGCGGCTTCGGGCAGGGGCACGACCCGTTCACGACCGCCGCTATCGGCGCCGCCCCTTTACCGGCGCAGCCCAGAGCGCATCGGTGTCCGCAACGGGCACCGCGACCGGGCCGGGACCACCGCGGGGCGGCGATGTCGAGCTGCAGATCCCCAAGCTGCGCACCGGCTCGTTCTTCCCCCTCGCTGCTTGAGCGTCGTCGCCGGATCGACCAGGCGTTGTTCGCGGTCATCATGGCAGCGGCGGCTTGACCCGTTGGCTGCTGGCGAACGACCTCGTGGACGAACTGAACTTGCCCATCTATCCGGTGATCGTCGGGCAGGGCGACAGGCTGTTCCCAGCCAACGGGCCTGACCTGGCGCTCGGCCTGGTCGAATCGCGGTCCTTCACGAAGGGCGTGACGCTCCAGGTCTACCGGCCCGCTGGTCGGCCGTCGTACGTGCATGCAGCTTGACGCCTTGGTGCTCGCGCTCGCACGGCGGGTGTATGCGGCTGTGGATTCGGCGGCTCGGACAGCCGAATAGGCCCGGGTCCAAGGACCAGGGCCATAGCGGACGCGCTTCGGAACA
>JABFWL010000133.1 GCA_013362315.1 Catenulispora sp.
TCCGTCCCCCGTTTCCCTCAACCCGCCGCCCAGCGGCAGCTAGGGGTCAGCCATGTCAGGGCAGCTCATCCCCTCCCAGATCCTCGAAGATCAGCCCACCCCGGTCCCGGCGCCCGCCGAGGCCCCGGTGTTCGGCCTGCACCGCGGCGGCAAGATGGAGGTCCGCGCCACCGTCCCGCTGCGCGACCGCGCCGACTTGTCCCTCGCCTACACCCCGGGCGTCGCCGAGGTCTGCACCGCCATCGCCGAGCGGCCGGAGCTGGCGATGGATTACACCTGGAAGTCCAACACCGTCGCGGTGGTCACCGATGGCACCGCGGTGCTGGGCCTGGGCGCCATCGGCCCGCTGGCCGCGCTGCCGGTGATGGAGGGCAAGGCGGTGCTGTTCAAGCAGTTCGGCGGCGTCGACGCGGTGCCGCTGTGCCTGGACTGCACCGACGTGGACGAGCTGGTGGAGACCGTGGTCCGGCTGGCCCCCGGTTTCGGCGGCATCAACCTGGAGGACATCTCCGCACCGCGCTGCTTCGAGGTGGAGCGCCGCCTGCAGGAGCGGCTGGACATCCCGGTCTTCCACGACGACCAGCACGGCACCGCGATCGTGCTGCTGGCCGCGCTGCGCAACGCCGCGGTCGTGGTCGGCCGGGAGCTCGCCGACCTGCGCGCGGTGATCTCCGGAGCCGGGGCGGCCGGCGTGGCGATCGCCAAGATCCTGCTGGACGCCGGGATCGGCGACCTGACCGTGGTCGACTCCCGGGGCATCGTCTCGGCCGACCGCGCCGACCTGGCCGATCCCACCCGGCACCCGGTGAAGACCGAACTCGCCGCGATCACCAACCGGGCCGGCCTGACCGGCGGCCTGGCCGAGGCGATGCGCGGCGCGGACGTGTTCGTCGGCGTGTCCTCCGGCAGCGTGCCGGAGGAGGTGGTGGCCACGATGGCGCCGAACGCGATCATCGCGGCGATGGCCAACCCGACCCCGGAGATCCACCCCGACGTCGCCCGCGAGTACGCCGCCGTGGTCGCCACCGGCCGCTCGGACTTCCCGAACCAGATCAACAACGTGCTCGCCTTCCCGGGAGTCTTCGCCGGGGCGCTGTCGGTCCGTGCCTCGCGCATCACCGAGGGCATGAAGCTGGCCGCCGCCGAGGCGCTGGCGGCGGTGGTCGCGGGGGAGCTGGCCGCGGACAAGGTGATCCCCAGCCCGTTCGACGAGCGGGTGGCCCCGGCGGTCACCGCCGCCGTCGCCGACGCTGCTCGCCGTGACGGGGTGGCGCGCTTGTAGCCCCGGTTTGTAAAGTGCCCGCACCGGTGCCCGGCAGCTGCTCAGGAGCTGCCGGGCACCGGCATGTACGGCTCGTTTCTCCTATTTCCTCTCTCCGGACGCCTTGATCCGCCTTCTGATACCCCGCAGGGGTCTGTCATAGTTCGCCCAGTTCGGTCACACTCGGTGAACAGGGAGTGGCTGGGGGACGGGTGGAGGGGACGGCTCGCATGGGAACCTTCGACGGCTGGCTCGGCGTGGCGCTGATCGCCGCCGCCACGTTGTCCGGCGCCGATCTGGGCCGGCGCTCGCCGCGGGCCTCGGCGATCCCGCTGGCGGCGTCCTGCGGGGCGCTGATCGCCGTGGTGGTGGCGGATCTGGGCCCGGACGTGGCCGGGGACGTCCGCGACACCGGTGTCGGCTGGCCGGCGGTGCTGCTGGTCGGGGCGCTGGGCTTCGTGGCCTCCGGAGTCTTGATGAAGCGCGGCTGTCCCTGCGAGCCCGGACTGGCCGGCGGGATCGGGACGGCCGCGGCGCTGGGAGTGCACCGCGCGCTGGAGGGCTCGGCGCTGGCCGTGGCCGCCTCCGCGCCGCTGGTGCTGGCGCTGGTCGTGCACGCCGCGAGCGAGGGCTTCGCGCTGACCGCGCTGCTCGGCGCCGAGGAGCGGCGGCGGCGGGCCGCGGCGCTCTGGCTGACCGTGGCCTGCCTCGCGCCGGCGTTCGGGATGGTCGTCGTCGGCTCCCTGGGACTGCCGGACAAGGCGCATCCGCTGCTCACCGCCGCGGTGGCCGGCGTGCTGGCCCGCACCGCGCTGTCCGCCTACCGGATCGCCGCGGAACGGGGACAGGCGCTCCTGACGCGTTCGGCGACGGCGGTCTCGGCCGGCGTGCTCGCCACGGCGTTGGCGTTGTTGACCCATCTGGGGTGATATGGAGGCATGAGCCATCACGACCCTGATGCCCGTGTCGTCGCCTTCGATCTGGACGGGACGCTGGCCGAGTCCAAGTCCGCGATCACCCCGAGGATGGCCGCACTGCTGGCCCGGCTGCTGGACGAGGTGCAGGTCTGCGTCATCTCCGGCGGCGCGTTCCCGCAGTTCCAGACCCAGCTGCTGGACCACCTGCCGGCCGGTCCGCAGGAGCTGGCGCGCCTGAACCTGATGCCGACCAACGGCACTCGCTACTACCTGTTCCGCGACGGTGCCTGGAAGCAGATATACGCCGAAGACCTGCCGGAGGAGACGAAGCAGAAGGTGATCGGCGTACTGACGCAGGGGGCGAAGACGCTCGGGCTGTGGGAGGAGCACACCTGGGGCGACATCATCGAGGACCGCGGGAGCCAGATCACGTTCTCGGCGCTCGGCCAGCGGGCCCCGGTGGCCGAGAAGTCGGCCTGGGACCCGGACGGCTCGAAGAAGGAGCGGCTGCGCGCCTGGGCCGCCGAGCGGCTGCCGGACCTGGAGGTGCGCAGCGGGGGCTCGACGTCGGTGGACGTCACCGCCGAGGGCATCGACAAGGCCTACGGCATGCGCAAGCTGATGAAGCAGCTCGGCGTGGAGATGGACGACATCCTGTTCGTCGGCGACCGCCTGGACCCGCAGGGCAACGATCATCCCGTGCAGGCGATGGGGATCCGGTCGGTGCCGGTGAAGTCGTGGCAGGACACGGCGGACTTCGTCGAGGGCTGGCTGTAGCCGGCCGGCTGTTGCGTGACCAGCTTGTCGCCGGACCGCTTTCAGCCCTTGGCGTCCCGGCGGCTGGGAAGCCGCCGGGAGGACGACGCGGCGCACCGCCGAAAGCGGTAGACGAGCAGCCGACAAGCAGCCGACAAGCGGGAAACGACAGCGACCGCCTACTGTTGCGGCTGCTGTTGCCCAGCCGCCCACGCGGCGTGCTGGCTCCAGACTCGTTTCCACAGCCGCTCCTGGGCCGCCTCCCCGATGCCGGGGAGCCGCAGCCCGAACACGTCGGCCACGACGTCGAACCACTCGTCGGAGTCGGTGATCTCGCGCCGGGTGGTGGTGCCGCCTTCCGAGCGGGTCAGCACGCAGCCGCGCAGATGGTCCACGCCGGTGGCGTCGCGTCGGTACATGTCGAGGTTCTTGACGAACCCGGACTCCGGGTCGGTCTCCATCCACTCGTGCCGGTCCAGGAAGTCCGGCAGCGAGGCGATGCGCTCCTCGAACACCATGCCGGTGAACGAGTCCGCCTTCGGGTCGTGGGTGAAGCTCCAGCCGGTGGTGTTGTTGTCGAAGCGGATGCGCTCCAGCTTGTAGGTGTAAGGCCCCTGTGTCACCTCTCCGGGCACCAGCAGCAGCGGCTCGTGGAAGCCGTCGCCGAGCCCGGCGTCGCAGTAGTACAGCGTCTCCTCGGCCTCCACCAGCAGCACCAGATGGTTCGGCTCGTCCTGGACCGGTCCGAGGCCGCGCCCGCGCGGCGGGTCCGACCAGACCCGGCCGCGATGCCAGGTGACGTCGTAGCCCAGCGTCTCCAGCAGCGTGCCGAAGGCACCGTTGAGGTGGTAGCAGTACCCGGCCTCGCCGGCCACTATCCGGGCCACGGACTCATACGGGTCGGGGCTCGTGCGCTGGCCGAGATGGACCTGCAGGGACGTGTACGCGACGCGCTCCAGGTGCGCGCGGTGCAGCGCGAAAAGCCCTTCGATCGTGGGCTTCCCGGGGTCGACGGTGCCCAGGCGGCGGAGGTACCCCTGGACGTCTATGTTCGCCATGGTGACATAGAGTAAGGCAGGGCTCAGGCGTTCGCTTACGTGGATCAGCGGCGCTTTGCGCCTCCTCAAAGGGTGGTTGGTGGGCGACGGGCGGGAGCGATCTCGTCAAGGACGTGCGCGGGGGTGGCGTAAGCCCCTGATTCGCGGGGGTAGTGGATCACGAAGTCCGTGAAGCCGAGCGTCTCGGCGCGCCCGGCGACGTCGTCGAAGCGAGCCTGGGATTCCATCGTGCGCAGTGGCGAGAGCCCGGACAGCAGCAGCCGCGGCAGCGAGGCCGGATCGCGGCCTTCCTCCTCCAGCGCCCGGTCGAGCTTCTTGCCCGCCGCTTCCAGCGCGGACCAGGTGACGTCCTCGGCGACCTCGCCGTCCCGGCCGGCCAGCGTGTCGTCAGCGATCCACAGCTGCGCGTGCTTCACCACCGTGCGCAGCCCCAGCGGCCCGGTGGCGGCCAGGCCGAACGGCACTCGCGGGCGCTGGACGCAGCCGGGCTCCATCCGGGCGTCGACCGCGCTGTAGTAGGTGCCGCGGTAGGTGGTGCGGGTCCGGCCCTCGGCCGCGCCGCTGAGCAACTGGTCCAGGATCTCCACCGACTCCCGGTAGCGGGCTCCGCGTTCCTTGCCGGACCAGCCCTGGCCGTCCTCGCCGTAGCCGAGCACCCGGGAGTCCGGGCCGAAGGAGCCGGCGCCGAAGCCCAGCATGAAGCGGCCGCCGGAGACGTCGTCCAGGGACATGACCTCCTGGGCGAACGGCACCGGATGCCGGAAGTTCGGGCTGGCCACCAGCGTCCCGAGCTTGATCCGCTCGGTCACCGCGCTCGCCGCGGCCAGCGTGGTGACCGCGTCGAACCAGGGGCCGTCCGGGATGCCGCTGAACGTGATGTGGTCGTAGGTCCAGGCGTGGGCGAAGCCCAGCTCCTCCGCGCGGCGCCAGCGAGGGGCGGCCTCCCGGAACGGACGGTCGGGCAGGATGCAGACGCCAAGACGCAACATGCGCCCGAGCCTATTACGATCACACCCAACAACCCATCAATCATCACAGGAGCTGGCTGTGCGGGCGATGTGGGGCGTGGCCGGGATCCTGGTGGTGCTGGGCACCTTCAGCTCCGAAGTGCGCACTCTGGTCGTGCCCCGGGTCTTCCGGCCGGGGTTGTCCAACCTGCTGGGCCGGGTGGTGTACCTCTCCTTCCAGTTCCTGGCCGACCGCTTCGACCGCTACGAGACCAAGGACCGCATCCTGGCCTACGCCGGCCCGCTGTCGGTCGTGGTGAAGCTGGTCGGCTGGCTCGGCGCCTTCCTGGCCGGCTACGCGATGATCAACTACGCGGTCGCGGACCTGTCCTGGCGGGCGGCCACCCGGGAGGCCGGGTCCTCCCTGTTCACCCTCGGTTTCGCCTCGGCCGACAAGTCCCGCCTGAACGCGGTCGACTTCGCCGCCGCCGTGACCGGCCCGGTCTCCATCGGCCTGCTGGTCGGCTACCTGCCGGCCCTCTACGCCGCCTACGCCCGCCGCGAGACCGAGGTGACGATGCTCGAGGCGCGGGCCGGCGGGCCGGCCTGGGGCCCGGAGATCCTGGCCCGCTACGCGATGGTGAACCTGAACGACCAGCTGCCCGACCTCTACCGCGGCTGGGAGCGCTGGACGGCCGACGTCTCCGAGAGCCACACCAGCTATCCGGTGCTCATCTACTTCCGCTCGCCGCGCGCCCAGCGCAACTGGCTGATCGCCCTGCTGGCGGTGCTGGACGCGGCAGCCCTGCACGTAGCGTTCAACCCCTCGGAAAACGTCGGCGAGATCCGGATGGCGTTGCGCAGCGGCTTCGTGACCCTGCGGGAGATCGCTCGGACGGAGCGGGTGCCCTACAACCCGGACCCGTCGCCGGAGGACCCGATCGAGCTCAGTTATGAGGAGTTCCTGTACGGGGTGCAGCGCATGCGGGCGCAGGGCTACGAGTTCGAGCGCACCCCGGAGGAGGCGTGGCCGCATTTCAAGGGCTGGCGCGTGAACTACGAGGCGGTGGCCTACGCGCTGGCGTACCGCATCGACGCGGTGCCGGCCCGGTGGTCCGGGCCGCGCCGGTGCTCGGAGGCGCAGATCGACGTGATCACGCCGGTGAACCGGCAGCCGAGCGGGTCAGCGGTGGCCGGGTAGCGGCTCGGCTGTCGCACTTCACACCAGGGACGGCTGGTCAGGCCGGCTGCCAAGGCCGGCTGCTCAGACGCCGCCGGCCTCGTCCACGACCGACCGCCACCGGTTGCGGCCGCGGTCCCAGTCGACCGGGCCGGAGCGGAAGGTGGTCAGGTCCAGGGTGCGCAGGGCCTCGTAGGCCTCGTCGGGCAGATCGCGCTCCATCACGATCTTCAAACCGGTCGCGGTGTCCTGCACGATCAGCGGGGCCGGCTTTGCCTCGTCCTTGGCGGGGCGGTGCAGGAGGCGGCGGATGCCGGACTTGAAGCGGGTGTAGGCGTCGGCGGCCAGGTGCTCGCCGGCGGTGGTGAGGAAGGCGTGCAAAGGGATCATCAGCAGCGCTATGGCATCGAGGTTCTCGGCGCCGCGGACCTTCGGCAGGTCCTGGGCGTAGACGTCGAAGCCGGCCTCGGCCAGCGCTTCGCGCAGCTCCGCCTCCTCGCCGGGCGGCACGTCCGCGTCGAGTTGCACGATCACCGGCGTCCGCGGCTCGTCGGCCATCGGTTTCCCTCCCCTGGTACAGCCTGTCCGTCGCGCCGATCATACGGGGCCTGATGTGCCCGGCGGGGCGGCGGCTCACCCGGCTCAGCCCCAGTGGCTGCCGTCGAGCATGTGCTCCAGCGTCGCGGCGTGGTTGACGAGGCCGTCCGGTGCGGCCGGGGCCTCCTGCTCGCCGAAGCGGACCCGGCGCTGGTTCACCCGGCCCATCACGATGCCCTGCCGCAGTGCGGCGTAGGCCTCGTAGAACTCCGGGTCGCGGGGCCGGTAGCCGGTGAGCGCGGTGTAGTGCGAGGCCACATCGGCGAAGGAGAGGAAACCCGGTATGCCGGGCAGGCCGAAGAACTCTGCGAGGTCCTGGAAGAACCGGTGCAGGAAAACCAGCCAGCCCAGGTCCACCTCGCGCGGGGCGATGCCGGCCATCTCCCAGTCCAGCACCGCCACCGGGGTGAAGTCCCGGTACATGATGTTGCCGATGCGGGCGTCGCCCCAACTCAGGACCGGAGTGTCGACGGTGGCCGGCCAGTGCGCGTCCAGCCAGGCGAACATCTTCTCCAGCACGGGGATCGGGTGGTCGCCGTGCGCCCACCGGTAGTAGGCGCGCCAGCCGTCGACGTGCGCGCGCAGCGCCGTGTCGCCGTCGGCGGACAGGTCGCCGAGGAAGGCCACCTCCTCGGCGGTCGCGGCGAGCGCGTGGATGCGGGCCAGCGTGGCGACGGTCGACTCCTGGAGCCGGCGGCGGTCGGCCTCGCCAGCCTCGGCCAGCCAGTTGCCGCCGAAGGTGTAGGGCAGGATGTCCGGCGGAACCTGTCCTTCGACGCGCTCCATGACGAAGAACTCGGCTCCCAGCACTGCCGGATCAGCCTCGTACCACAGGGTTCGGGGTACGGGCACCGCCGTGCGCGCGCCGACCAGCGCCATGACCTGGAATTGGTCGCGCATCCGGTAGGCGGGGAAGATCGGCATGGCGTCGGCGGCCGGGGCCAGGCGCGCCACACAGCGCTGGAGCTCGGGTCTGTCCTCTGGGCTGTCGACAGCGGCTGTCGAGCAGGGCCAGTGCGCGTCGAACAACAACGTCTCACTGGACATGCCGTTCGTTTGGGGGATTTCGACTTCGAATATGTCGACTCCCTCGACACCGGTATGTGCGCGGAGCCATGATCGCAGGGCGCGACGTAACTTCTCCGGATCGCGGGTGCTGGTCCGGGGGCGGTTGGCGTCCGGTTCCGCGTCGGCGTTCCTGGTCGGTTCGCTCACGGCGCGGACTATAAGCGGAGTAGCGTCAATGCGACATACACCCATCAGGGATGGCAGTCTTTGAACTCCGAAGGCCATAGCGGAACCGACTTCAGAACGACGCAGGGGGACGGGCTGTGAACCCGGACATCGACCACATCAGAAGGCTCATCAGCGACCGTCTCACGACCGAGGACAACGGCGAGGTCGAGCTGGACCTGTCCAACCTGGGCCTGACCGAGCTGCCCGTGGAGTTCGGGACGCTGCCGGAGCTGCAGCCGGTCACCTTCCTGAACCTGTCGGGCAACCGCCTGGCGACCCTGCCTCCGTCGCTGCCGAGCATGACCCGGCTGCGGCGGCTGTGGCTGGACGGCAACGGCGCCGGCCGGGTGCCGCCGGAGGTGCCCGGGCTGACCGGACTGGTGGAGCTGAGCCTGACCGGTAACGGGCTCTCCACGCTGCCGGAGGAGCTGGCCGGGCTGGAGCGACTGGTCTCGCTGTGGCTGGACGAGAACGCCTTCGTCACGCTGCCGGAAGTGGTCGGCCGGCTGGGCAACCTGGTGAACCTGTACCTGCAGAAGAACCAGCTGACCGCGCTGCCGGACTCCCTGGGCGCGCCGAGCCTGCGGGTGCTGGTCGTCGACGACAACCGGCTCACCGAGCTGCCGGACTGGATCGGCGACACCCAGACGCTGACCAAGCTGTCCGCCGACGACAACGTGCTCACCGAGCTGCCGCCGAGCATCGGCGCCCTGATCCGGCTCGCCGAGCTGTCGCTGGTCGGCAACCGGCTGCGCAAGCTGCCCACCTCCCTGGGCGACCTGGCCTCGCTGACCAAGCTGAATCTGCAGAACAACCAGCTGCAGACGCTGCCGGCCTCGATCGGCAACCTCACCGAGCTGCAGACGCTGACGCTGAACGGCAACCACCTGGAGGAGCTGCCGGCCTCGGTGGCGGCGCTGAGCCGGCTGACCAGCCTGGACCTGTCCGATAACTGGCTGACCCACGTGCCGGAGGCGATCGGCCAGCTGGCGTCCCTGGACAAGCTGAGCCTGACCTATAACCGGCTCACCGAACTGCCCGCCTCCCTCGGCGCGCTGCGCGTCCTGACGTCGCTGGACGTCTCCCGCAACAGCCTGCGCGACCTGCCGGACAGCTTCGACGGCCTGGCCAACCTGGACGCCCTGAACCTGGCCCAGAACCCGCTGACGGCGCTGCCGGCCTCGGTCGGCGCCCTGAAGCGTCTCACCTGGCTGTCGCTGGCCTACTGCGACCTGGAAACCCTGCCGGCGGGCCTCGGCGCCCTGCACCGCCTGGAGACCCTGGACCTGGTCGGCAACAACCTGCGCGAGCTGCCGTTCCAGCTGTCCGGCCTGAGCTCGCTCACCGAGCTGAACCTGGCCTCCAACCAGCTGGCCTGGATCCCCCGCACGCTGGGCATGCTCCGCAACCTGGTCACCCTGGACCTGTCCGACAACGAACTCAGCTCACTGCCGCGCAACCTCGGCGGCCTGGAGTCGCTGCGCAAACTCGACGTGGCTGAGAACCAGCTCACCTGGATCCCGCGCTCGGTCTGCGACCTGCCGAAGCTGGAGTCCCTGATCCTGCGCGGCAACCGCCTCGCGGACCTGCCGACGAGCAACTGGCAGCAGCTCACCCTCAAGGACCTCGACCTCAGCGACAACCCCCTGCTCACCGACGTACCGGAGAACTGGGACGTCGGCACCATGGCCCTGACCGCCGACAAGGCCCTGTTCGGCACTCTCGGCGACCGCATCCCCCCGGACCGCCGCGACGCGGTGGCCCAAGCCGGCGTGGCCGAAGCCGAAGAGGCACGCCAGGCCGCCGAGGAGGCGCGCCGCCAGGACGCCCAGGCGATCGCCGGCTTCGTCGGCGGCGCGGTGGCGGTGCACGCGGAGGCCGCGCTGCTGGCGCAGGCGGCTGAGGCCGCTGAGGCTGCGGAGGCGGCGGTCGAGCAGGCGGTGGAGGAGGTCTTTGCGGAGGCGGCGGCTGCGGAGGGGGAGGAGCCGGAGGAGCTGACGGACAGCCAGGCGGGCGATGCTGAGGAGGACTCGGGCAACGCGGCGGCTGAGGGCGAGGCCGGGCACGATGCCGGAGCTGCCGCGGCGGGTGGCGAGCCGGTCGCGGCTGATTCGGCGGAGGGCAGCGAGGCCGATGGCACAGTGGCTGCGGAGCAAGAAGTTCCGGATGCCGATGCTGTGACGGCTGAGTATGCGGCGGATGCTCATGGCTCGGCTGACACGGAGGCTGGCGGCGCTGAGCAGGAGGCTCGCGAAGAGTCAGGTGCTGAGGCGGCCGATTCGCCGGAGGGCTCTGCAGAACTCGATTCCGGGGCGGCTGCCGAAAGCCAGGGGCTCGCAGCATCCGCTGGCGAAGCGACGGCATTTGCTGCGCAGCCCGATGCCGGAATCGTTGAGCAGGAGCCTCGCGAAGAGTCGGGTGCCGAGGCGGCCGGCGGCGAAGCGGAGGCATACGCGGCGCAGGCCGATGCGGATGCTTATGGTGCTGCGGGCATCGACCCCGGCGTCTTCGGTCAGGAACCGGTCGCCGATGAGCCGACCGAAGAACTGCCGGTGGTCGCTGAGGCGGAGCCTGGGGAGATCGCTGCGGAGATCGTTTCTGAGGCGATCGACAGTGAGCTGGCTGAGGTGCTGAACGCCGGTGGGGTGCTGGATCAGGCGATCGGGGAGGCGACCTCCCTTGTGCTCGCCGAATATGGCCTCCGTGATGCCGAGGCTCTGGGCGGGGTGGCGCGTGCTGTGCTGGAGGCGGCTGCCGAGGGGGTGCGGCGTGACCTTGCCGCTGAGGTGATCGTCGGGGGGCGGGAGGCGGGGCCGCCGCTGGCCGCCGAGATCGCTGAGGCCGCCTCCGAATTCCGGGATGAGCAGGCTGTGGAGCTCGCGGCTCAGGCTGTGGCCGCGGCTGAGGCCGGGGATGATGCGACGGCGCTGGCCGCCGCCAATGAGGCGGCTGCCGTGGAGGAGGCCGCGCTGCTGGCGGAGATGGTCGCGGAGGCGAATCGCGCCGATGCGCCCCCGACGCCTGCCGCCACGCGGCAGCCTGATGTGCCCGCTCCGGCCTTCGGTGCGCCGCTGCACCCCGCACCGGTGCAGGGCGGCGAGAGCGTCGACGCCATAGCGGCGCGTGCGGCGGCGGAGCAGGACGCCGAGCTCCAGGCCGTGGCTCGGGCCATGGGGTACGCCGAGGGGGAGACCTTCGTGGTCAAGGGCCCCGACGGGGAAGTCGTGGCCGAAGGCGTGGTGCAGCCGGAGGCCGGGGGCGCCCCATCCACCGGCGCCCAGTCCGCCAGCCCTCACTCGGCCAGCTTCCAGCCCGCCAGCCCCCTCTCCGCTGACGCGCTTTCGGCGAGCGCCCTGTCCGCTGAGGAGCCGGTCGCGCTCGTGGAGGAGCCGACGCTGGTGTTCCAGCCGGTCCCGGACCAGCCGACCGTCGTCTACGACGAGTCGGCCGCGGTGGTGGACGAGGAACTGGTCGACGTGGTCGACAGCCCCGACGCCTTCACCCCGGCCCCGCGCCGCCCCGGCGCCTTCGAGGAACGCGCCTGGCAGCCCACCGGCTCCGACGCCGACAGCACCCACATCGGCGCGCCCCCCGGCTACGGCCCGCCCCCGGCGCCGTCGCAGCCGTGGCGGACCAGCAGCTGACGGGAAGTTCACGCCTGACAGCGCCCCGGTCCGGATACATCCCTAATCCAGACCGGGGCGCTGCTCTTGCCTTCTTCTCGCCGGATCGGTCGACTTCGGCTGGGCCAGCCATGGGAACGTCTCCGCGATCACGTCCTGTCCGAGCGCCACGTGGATCGTCCGGCTTTCACCTGATCGGCTGTTGATGAGCACGAAACCGTTGTGAAACCACAAATAGCGGCGCACACCACTGCGCTAACACAATACCGACGACCCTGTCGGCGCATACGCATAGCAGACCTCCTTGACGTCTATGTCCGGGTCTGTATCTCTGTCGGGGCCGGCGAGCCGGCTCCCCGGCACTACTGGTGCTCTGCCCGGTGCCGGACAGGACAATCCGCGAGGGCGCAACTCAGTCCCGCGAAGCGGTCTGCGGCGCCCGCCTATATCACGTCACCTCCGGTTTTATCCGGTTGGATGATCTTCGTGGAGCGATGGTAGTTGATCTTCCGGTGATCTCGATCACACTTGGCTGCCCCCCTGTGGCACAGCCCACACTCCGCAGGCGTAGGATCAGCGGCGAAAGAAGGCACCGACCGTCCCGTGACACTCACAGCCACGCTTGTGAAACCGTTCACCGACACCCTCGGTTCACAAGCGTGACACCGAGCGTCGCGGGAGCTTGTGAAATGAGCCACAAGTGCGTGAGCAGGGCCCAGCCGTCCAGAAATTGACATAGCCCTTCAAAAATTGGTACAGACCTGCCTGACAGGACGTCACCCATGAACAGTTACGCGCCGATTCTGGTGCTCGGCGGCCTGGCCGCCGGGTTCGCCGTGTTCTCGGTCGTGTCCGGGATGCTCACCGGACCCAAGCGGTACAACCGCGCCAAGCTGGAGGCGTACGAGTGCGGCATCGAGCCCACTCCGCAGCCGGTCGGCGGCGGCCGCTTCCCGGTGAAGTACTACCTGACCGCAATGCTCTTCATCATCTTCGACATCGAGATCGTGTTCCTGTACCCGTGGGCGGTGCGCTTCGACTCCCTGGGCTGGTTCGGCCTGGTCGAGATGGTGTTCTTCATCCTCACCGTGTTCGTCGCCTACGCCTACGTCTGGCGCCGCGGTGGATTGGAATGGGACTGACACATGGGTCTGGAAGAGAAACTCCCCGCGGGGTTCCTGCTCACCACCGTCGAGGGCCTGGCGGGCTACATGCGCAAGTCGTCGGTGTGGCCGGCGACCTTCGGGCTGGCCTGCTGCGCCATCGAGATGATGGCCACCGGCGCCGGCCGCTATGACCTGGCGCGCTTCGGCATGGAGCGGTTCTCCGCCACGCCCCGCCAGGCGGACCTGATGATCGTGGCCGGCCGGGTGAGCCAGAAGATGGCGCCGGTGCTGCGCCAGGTCTACGACCAGATGGCGAACCCCAAGTGGGTCATCGCGATGGGCGTGTGCGCCTCCAGCGGCGGCATGTTC
>JABFWL010000189.1 GCA_013362315.1 Catenulispora sp.
AAGCCGTCCGGCGGCGGGTCGTTCACCACCACGGGCCCCGTGCACGCGGGCACTCCCGCCCTGCTCCCGCTGGTCGGCATCGCGCCGAACAAGCTGCCCGGCAACCCCGAGAACGCGAAGGCGGCGACGGGTTCCGGCGTGACCGGCACCGTCTGGCTGGACTTCAAGCTGGGCGGCGGCGGCACGAAGGGCAGGATCGACCCGGGTGAGAAGGCGCTGAAGGGCGTGAAGGTGGAGGCGGTGAAGGACGGGAGGACGGTCGCCTCCGCCAAGACCGGCGCCGACGGCACCTTCAGCCTCCCCGACAAGGCCGACGGAGCCCAACTCAGGCTCCCCGCCTCGAACTTCTCGGCCCCGTACAACGGCATCGACTGGCTCGGCCCGACGCTGGTCACCCCGGCCATCATCGGCTCGTACGTGTGGATGTGGGCCGGCTTCGCGATGGTGCTGATCGCGGCGGGGCTCGCGGGCGTGGACCGCAACCTCCTGGAGGCGGCACGGGTCGACGGGGCCAACGAGTGGCAGGTGTTCCGCAAGATCACTGTGCCGCTGCTGGCACCGGTCCTGGCGGTCGTCCTGATCACGCTGATGATCAACGTGATGAAGATCTTCGACCTCGTCTACATCATCGCCCCGCAGCCGAGTCAGCCCGACGCCAACGTCCTTGCCCTGCAGCTGTTCCTGTCGTCCTTCGGCGGCGGCGGCAACGAGGGCGTCGGCAGCGCGATCGGCGTCCTCCTGCTGCTGCTCGTACTGCCGGTGATGATCGTGAACATCCGCCGGCTGAGGAAGGAGCGCCGATGACCGCCCTCGACACGTCCGTGCACGGCAAGCGCTCCCTCGCCTCGCGGGTGGCGAGCGGTGCCGGTGGCGGGGTGATGCGGGTCTTCCTGATCCTGGTCGCCCTGTTCTGGCTGGTGCCCACCTTCGGCCTGCTGGTCTCCTCGTTCCGCGACCCGACCGACATCGCCACCTCGGGCTGGTGGAAGGCGTTCACCGCGCCGGGCCAGCTGACCGCCAAGAGCTACAAGTCCCTGCTGGAGAACGACGCGATCACGCAGTCGCTGCTGAACACCGTCTGGATCACGGTCCCGGCGACGCTGCTCGTGGTGCTCATCGGCGCGATGGCCGGATACGCCTTCGCCTGGATGGACTTCAAGGGCCGCGACTGGTGGTTCCTGGTCGTGGTCGCGCTGCTCGTCGTCCCCGTCCAGGTGGCCCTGATCCCGCTCGCCGACCTCTTCGGCAAGATCGGGATCTTCGGCGACATCATCGGCGTGGTCCTCTTCCACGTCGGCTTCGGACTGCCGTTCGCCATCTTCCTGTTGCGCAACTTCTTCGCGCAGATCCCGCGCGAACTCATGGAGGCGGCACGGCTGGACGGCGCCGGCGAGACCCGGCTGTTCTTCACCGTCGTCCTGCCGCTGGGCGCGCCGGCGATCGCGTCCCTCGGCATCTTCCAGTTCCTGTGGGTGTGGAACGACATGCTGGTGGCGCTGGTCTTCTCCGACTCCCAGTCCCAGCCGCTGACCGTCGCACTCCAGCAGCAGGTACGGCAGTTCGGCAACAACATCGACGTGCTGGCACCCGGCGCGTTCATCTCCATGGTGATCCCGCTGGTCGTGTTCTTCGCGTTCCAGCGGCAGTTCGTGTCCGGCGTGATGGCGGGCGCGGTCAAGTAGGCCGTAGGACAACGGAACAGAGGGGTCGGGACGTCACGGTCCCGACCCTTTCCGTTCACCGAGGATCCCCCGTATGCCGTAGGGGACGTAACCAAGTCACTCCATCGGCCGTTCCCGGGCAAGGCCCAGTCGTCCGCGCCGACCCATGGATGTGCCTTGCCCAGGTTCAGTGTCATCGTCCCCGCGTACAAGGTTCAGGCGTATCTCCACGAGTGCCTGGACTCGGTGCTGTCGCAGTCGTATCCCGATCTCGAACTGATCGCGGTCGACGACTGCTCGCCGGACAGCAGCGGCGCGATCATCGACCGGTTCGCGGCCCGCGATCCGCGCGTGCGCCCGCTGCACCTGCCCGCGAACCGGGGCCTCGGCGGCGCCCGCAACGCCGGCATGGAGCGGGCGAGCGGCGACTACCTGATCTTCCTGGACGGCGACGACACCCTCACCCCGCACGCCCTGCGCTCGATCGCCGACCGTCTGAAGGAGACCGGCGAACCGGACGTCCTGGTCTACGACTACGCGCGCACCTACTGGTCGGGCGAGACCGTGCGCAACGTGGTCTCGGTGCAGCTGACCGAGCAGGGCCCCGCCCCCTTCCGCCTGGAGGACCGCCCGGGCCTGCTGCACCTGCTGATGGTCGCCTGGAACAAGGCCTGCCGCCGGGAGTTCGTCGAGCGCGAGGGCTTCACCTTCCCGCCGGGCTACTACGAGGACACCCCCTGGACCTTCCCGGTCCTGATGAGCGCGGAGTCCCTCACGACCCTGGACCGCGTCTGCGTCCACTACCGCCAGCGCCGCCAGGGCAACATCCTCGGCACCAGCAGCCGCAAGCACTTCGACATCTTCGAACAGTACGACCGGGTCTTCGCGTTCCTCGACGAGCACCCCGAACTCGCCCGCTGGCGGCCGGTGTTGTTCCGCCGTATGGCCGACCACCTCACCAAGATCTTCGCCCACCGCGAGCGCCTGCCGCGCGACTCGCGCACCGAGTTCCTGCGCAAGGCCCGTGCCCACCACCGCCGTTACCGCGTCCCCGGCATCCCGCTGCCGGCGCCCGCCCGCCTGCGGCACACCCTGATCCGCTGGGGACTGCACCGGACGTACCGCTGTCTGCAGCACACGGCGGCCCTGCACCGCAGGACGGCCAAGCTGGGCGCCGGGCTCCTGCGCGCCGCGCGGGCGGCGGCCCTCAGGCTGCACTACCGCGTCCAGCTCCGCCTCCCGCTGCACGCCGACCGCGCCGTCTTCTCCGCGCACGACGGCCGCGGCCCGAGCTGCCACCCGGGCGCCCTGGAGGCGGCGTTCCGCGCGCACGCGCCGCACATCTGCACGGCGTGGATCGCCCGTCCCGAGCACCACCACACGGTCCCGGCGGCCACCGGGCGTGTCCGTCCCGGCACGGCCGCCTACTGGACGGCCCTGGCCCGCTCCAAGTACCTCGTGTCCAACACCGGGTTCGAGCGCCGCCTGGTCAAGCGCCGCGGCCAGGTCCTCGTCCAGACGCAGGCCGGCACCCCGCTCGGGCACATGGGCCTTGACCTCCAGGAACACCCCGCGGCCGCCCGCGACACGGACTTCGGCGCACTCCTCGACGACGTCGACCGATGGGACTACGTCCTGTCCGCCAACCTCCACTCCACGCTGACCTGGGAGCGCGTCTTCCCGGGCGGCTACACCACGCTGGAGCACGGCAGTCCCCGCAACGACGTGTTCCAGAAGGCGACTTCGGCGGACGTGGCGCGGCTGCGCGCCCGTCTCGGCGTCCCCGAGGACAGCGTGGCCGTGCTGTACGCGCCCAGCCGCCGCGACTACCGCCGCACCCAGCGCTCCGCCCTCGACCTGGAACGCCTGCTGCGCCGCCTGGGCCCCCGCTTCGTCGTCCTGGCGCGCACGCACG
>JABFWL010000570.1 GCA_013362315.1 Catenulispora sp.
CGCCGCGTACCGGGTGGTGCAGGAGGCGCTGACCAACATCCACAAGCACGCGCCGACGGCGGCCGCGACGGTGCGCCTGGCCGGCGCGCCGGGAATCGGGCTGGAGGTGCGGGTGGAGAACCTGGCGCCGCGCACCGCGGTGACGCCGCTGCCGGGCTCCGGCTCGGGCCTGGCCGGGCTGCGCGAGCGGGTCCAGGTGGCCGGCGGCAGCTTCGAGGCCGGGCAGACGCTGCGCGGCGGGTTCCTGGTGCTGGCCTGGCTGCCGTGGCCGGAGACGGCGGCGAAGACTCACCGGGACGTGGACACCGAGGACCTGCGGGATGATATGACCGATCCGCACTGTCCCGAGAGCACCGAACTCCTGTATGAGCCCACCGGCTCCTACCGACCCGAGCCGCACGAACCCGCTGAACCGTATGCGTCCCCCGAACCGCCCGAACCCGCTGAGCCGCACGGACCCGCCGAGATCCCCGTAGCCGCGCGCGCGACCGCCACCGCCGCCTGACGCCGACCCCGGAGCCCTCCCCCATGATCCGCATCCTGCTCGTCGACGACGAGAGCCTGGTCCGCGCGGGCCTTCGCACCATCCTGGAGTCCGCCGAGGACCTGCGGGTGGTGGCCGAGGCCGAGGACGGCTCCCTGGTGCCGGACGCGCTGGCCCGGCACCGCCCCGACGTGGTCCTGATGGACGTCCGGATGCCGCGCGTCGACGGCCTGGAGGCGCTGCGCCGGGTGATGGCCGACGACAACCCGCCCCCGGTGGTCATGCTCACCACCTTCGACTTGGACGCCTACATCTTCGAGGCGCTGCGGCTGGGCGCCACCGGTTTCCTGCTCAAGGACACTCCGCCCCGCGACCTGATCTCGGCCATGCGCGTCGTGGCACGCGGCGAGGCGATGCTGTCCCCGCCGGTGACCAAGCGGCTCCTGGACCACTACACGGGCCTGCGCGTGGCCGATCGCGCCGAGCAGGCCACGAAGCTGCTGGCCGACCTGACCCCGAGAGAGCGCGAGGTGTTGGCCGAGGTGGCACGCGGCTCCTCGAACGCGCAGATCGGGCGGGAGCTGTACTTGAGCGAGGCCACGGTGAAGGCCCACGTGTCGCGCGTGATGGCCAAGCTGGGGGTGGCCAACCGGGTGCAGGCGGCGTTGGTGGGCCGGGACGCCGGGTTGCTGGACCCTTCTTGAGGGCCGCTACCCGAACCGTCCGTGCACATAGTCAGCCGTCCGCGCATCCTGCGGATCCTCGAACAGCTGCTCCGTCGGCCCCGCCTCCACGATCCGGCCCGGCGTGTCATGCGTCGCCAGGAAGAAGGCGCAGTTCTGCGACACCCGCGCCGCCTGCTGCATGTTGTGGGTGACGATGACGATGGTCAGCCGTCCGCGCAGCTCGGCGATGGTCTCCTCGACCCGGCGGGTGGACGTGGGGTCGAGGGCTGAGCACGGCTCGTCCATCAGGAGCACGTCCGGCTCCACCGCCAGGGAGCGGGCGATGCACAGGCGCTGCTGCTGGCCGCCGGACAGGGCGCCGCCCGGGGAGCGCAGCCGGTTGCGGACCTCGGCCCACAGGCCGGCCTTGACCAGGCTGGTCTCGACCAGTTCATCCCGGCGCGGCTTGGTGACCTTGATCCCGGCCAGCTTCAGGCCGCTGGCCACGTTGTCGTAGATCGACATCGCGGGGAACGGGTTCGGGCGCTGGAACACCATGCCGACCCGGGCGCGTACGTCGGCCGGCCGGCGGCCGGGCGCGTAGACGTCGCTGCCGTCCAGCAGTACCTCCCCGGCCAGCTTCGCGCTCTTCACCATCTCGTGCATCCGGTTCAGGATCCGCAGATACGTGGACTTCCCGCAGCCGGACGGCCCGATCAGCGCCGTCACCTCGCCGGGCGCCATCGCCAGCGACACCCGCTCCAGCACCTTGTGGTCGCCGAACCAGGCGGACAGCTCGCGAGTCTCCAGCCCGACCAGCCGGCTGTTGCGCTCAGCACCGGCGGCGGATGCCCCCTTCGGGCCGGACGGACCCGGCTCCGCGGCGGGCAGTCGTTCGGTCGGGGCGTCCGCGTCCACCGCGTCCACAGTGGTCGCCGCGCCGCGCTCTTCGATCTCTGTCATCTTGTTCCCAGGTTCAGTAGAGGTTCGGCAGCAGAAGAGCGGCGTTCTCGTACACGCACCACAGCAGGGCGGCCAACACCGGCACCGTGGACAGGTAGACGGCGCGCCGGTCCCACACCGAGGCCAGCCACACCGTCAGCGCCACCGCGACGACGAGCGCCAGCCCCCACAGCTGGAGCGCGGGCCACACGTCGGCGTCGGAGACCAGGGGCTTGTCCAGATCGCCGCGGCGCACACGCTTCGAACCGGCCGGCGCCGGATCGCCGTCCAGATGCGCGCCGAGGTAGACGGCATGGGTCGGAATCCACGTCGAGTCCCCGGTGACCAGCACCAGCCGGTTCTGGAAGCCGTCGATGACCGGCGTCCCTTGGGCGGGGGTGCTCACCGTGTAGCTGAAGCTGCCCTGCCCGGTGGTGACATCGATCTTGTCTCCCGGCCGCAGCTTGTCCAGCCTCGCGAACGGGGCGCCGAACGTCCCGCGCCGCCCCATCAGCACGCTGACGCCGTTCTGCCCGGGCAGCACCGTGTCCCGCACATGCCCGGGACCGCGCGCCAGATCCGCGCCGGTGGAGCCCTCCACCACGACGGTCTGGCGCAGCCCGACCGCCGGGATGTCGAGGATCGCCAGCGGCGCGCCGTCGGCAGCCGGTCCGAGCGGCGCCGTCGCCTGCGACAACTGTTTGTCGAGCACCCGGTACAGATTCGCCTGGCTGTGCTGCTCCTGCAGGCCGGTCAGGCCGAAGGTGTAGAGGCCGAAGCCGAGCAGGAGCCCGGACAGCAGGCTCGCGGAGGCGGCCGCGGTACGGGTGATGCGCAGGCCGCGGCCGGCCCGGGAAGCCGGCCGGCGCTCCGCCGCGCGGCCCGGTACGGGCTCGGTCGCCGATCCGGTCGCGGCTGCGGCCGGGGAGGAGGGTGCCGGCGTTCCATCAGCACCCTGCTCAGCGGTCCCGGTGTCGGTCTCGGTCCCCGCCGGGACCTTGGCCGCCGTCGCGGACCCCTGCGAAGGGTCCTCGGTGTCCCCGGCGGCCGGCGAGGTGGTGGGCGCGCTCATCGGCACCGCTCCCGCTCCTTGCGCGGGACGGGGTTCGCAGCGCTCACGACTTCCCCTCCGGCCCGGAATCCACGCGGTCCTCGAGCGTCGCGGCAACGAGCCGTCTGCGCCGGTGCAGATAGGTCCCGAGCACCGGCGGAATGATCACGACTGCCAGCACCTCCAGCGACGTCAGCGAGGCCAGCAGCTTCGCGTCGTGCCGGGCCGGCACCTCCGCGACGGCGGCGCTGTCGATGAGCGCGCCCGAGTCGCCGCCGGAAGTGCCGCCGGAACTGTCGCTCTGGCCGGTCAGTGGGTCGATCGCGCCGCTGGAGTCGCCGCCCGTGGTCCTGCCGGCCGCGCCGCCGGTGGTCCCGCCAGCGGCGCCCCCGGTAGTGCCGCCCCCCGCGGCGCCGCCGGTC
>JABFWL010000753.1 GCA_013362315.1 Catenulispora sp.
GCGCGGCCGGCTACGGCGCCACCTGCTGATCACCGGTGCGGCGGCGGCCACGCTGGCCGGCGCCGCGGCGCGCGCCAAGCGACCGGCGGCGCTGGCGGCTGCCGTGTGGTTCGCCGGGACCGCGGAGTTCGCGTGGACCCGGATCCGGCTCGGCCCGCGCACCGCCGGCGAACTCGCCACGATGGCGGTGACCAGCCCGATCATTCCGCTGGCCGCGACCCGGCACTGGGTTCGCGGCCTGGCGGCCCACCGGCACGCCGAGCGTTGGCCGGTGAAGCCGTCCGGCCAGGAGAATAACCATAAGAACTGTTTCAAGAGCATGCTTTCGGTCACCCGGTGGCGCACGGATCAGATGCCGGGCGACGACCCCTGGGTCCGCCGCCGCGACGGCGTCGGCGTCCGGCAGCCGGACACCGCGCCGGAGCGCGACGGCATACCCGCCGCCGTCCTGTTCGACCGCGACGGCACCCTGGTCGACGACGTCCCCTACAACGGCGATCCGGCCGCGGTCCGGCTGCGCCCGGGCGCGCCGGAGGCGGTCCAGGCCCTGCGGGAACACGGCGTCGCGGTCGGCGTCGTCAGCAACCAGTCGGGTGTCGCGCGCGGCCTGCTGACCCGCGGGGAGGTGGAAGCCGTCCACCGGCGGATCGAGGATCTGCTCGGCCCGCTCGACGTGTGGGCGGTCTGCCCGCACGGCCCGGACGACGGCTGCGGCTGCCGCAAACCCGCGCCGGGACTGGTCCTGGCGGCGGCCGGGGCGCTGGGCGTCCCGGTGTCGACGGTCGTGGTGATCGGCGACATCGGCGCCGACGTCCAGGCGGCCGAGGCCGCCGGCGCGACCGGCATCCTCGTGCCGACTCCGGTGACCCGGCCCGAGGAGATCGCGGCCGCCGCCCACAGCGCGGCGACGCTGCTGGAGGCGACGATGTCGGTGCTGCCGTCGCCGTGGCCGGCGCGAGCCCCCGGGGACCCGCGATGAAGACGCTCGTGGTCCGCCTCGACAGCGCCGGCGACGTCGTGCTCGCCGGGCCGATGGTCCGCGCGGCCGCCGCCGGCTCCGACGAGGTGACGCTGTTGTGCGGCCCCCAGGGTGCGGCCGCCGCCGACCTGCTGCCCGGCGTCGACGACGTGATCGTCTGGAGTCCCCGTGGACCGGCTTCGACCCGCCGCGGACCGATCCCGGCGAGCTGGCGGGCCTGGTCGGCGACCTCGCGGCGCGCCGGTTCGACGAGGCGCTGATCCTCGTCTCCTACCATCAGTGCCCGCTGACGACGGCGCTGCTGCTGCGGATGGCCGGCGTGCCGTGGATCGGCGCGGACAGCGCCGACTACCCCGGCTCGTTGCTGGACCTGCGGCACCGCCGCCGGCCCGGCCGGCACGAGGCGCAGGCCGCGCTCGACCTGGCCGAGGCCGACGGCTTCCGGCTGCCGCCCGAGGACCCCGGATTTGCGGGTGCTGCCGGCGCCGGACACGGTCGGGCTGACCGGAGCAGCGCCGTATGTCGTGGTGCATCCCGGTGCCTCGGTCCCTGCGCCGGCGGCCCTGCACGACGCGCTGGGCCGCCGGCGCCTGTATCTGCATCCGATCCGCGGGACCTCCCTGGGGCTGTCGCTCCTGGAGGCCATGCACATGGGGCTGCCGGTCGTGGCGCTGGCCACGACCGAGGCCGTGGAAGCGGTTCCGGCGACCCGCACGGGACGGAGCCGGACACTCGGCTGCTGCGGATATCGGTGGCCGAAGTCGTTGATGCGGTGGAGGGGGTGGTGCGCGCAGTGCGCGCACCACGGCGCGGCCGTTAGGCGTTAGGCGCTAGGCGTTAGGCGTTAGGTCAGTGTCACCGTGATCGGACCGGCAAGCACCGTGTAGCCGTCGTTGCTGAAGTAGTAGGCCTTGTAGGTGCCCGGGCCGTAGTTCGCGGTGAATGTTGCGGTACCGGACAAGCCCGGCGTGTACTGCCAGGCGGTGGAGGCTTGTACGCCAGGGGTGTCGGTTGGCTTGTAGATGCCTATCCAGTTCTTAGTGCTGTTGGTGGCTGCGGGCGTCGTATAGGTGAAGCTGAGGGAAGAGCCGTTCGGCACGGTTGGGGTGGCCGTGACCAGGGTCGGGGTGGTGCTGCTGGTGCCCGTCCAGGCGTCGTTGACGGTGGCCGCGTAGGTGTCGTTGGCGGTGAGGGGCGTCAGGCCGAGGGCCTTGTCGACAGTGCGGAGGAGGCCGTACTGGTCGCTGCGCTGGGAGCTGGTGTAGCCGGCCTTGACGGTGTTCTGGGAGCCGAGGAGGAGGGCCGGGACGCGGTTGGGGTAGCTCGGGCCGTAGGCCTTGGTGGCGCCTTCGTCCCAGGTGAGGATCAGCAGGGACTTCTGCTGGGTCCAGGCGGGGGAGTTGAAGATCGTCGGCAGGGTGGCCTTCAGCCAGTTGTCGCCGGCGGTGATGCCGCAGGCCTCCATGTCGTCGCAGTCGTCGGGTTCGAACCAGACGAAGTTCGGCGTGGTCGAGACCGAGGCGAGGTCGGTCGTCATCTGGGTGAGCGGCTGGTCGTGGCGGCCGCAGTAGCCGGTGGCGGATTCGTCGGATTTGAAGTTCTGGAAGTAGGTGAAGGGCACGTCGTCCGGGGCGTAGTAGCCGTGAGAGGTGTAGTCGCAGTTGCCGTTCGCGTTCTCGGCGTAGGCCTTCCAGGTCTTGCCCGCGGCGTCGACGCTGTTGCCGAGGTGGGGTGCGTTGATGGTGGTGGTCGAGATGCTGTTGTCGTGCAGCCCGTACAGGCCGCCGGCGGCCAGGGCCACGTAGTTCGGGTCGCTCGGGTGGGTCGTGGCGTAGGCCTGGCTCAGGGAGGTGGCCCGGGGGAGCAGGCTGTTGATGTAGGGAGCCTGCGACGTGTTGCCGATGATGCCGGAGTAGTCCTGGTTCTCCATGTAGACCAGGAAGACGTGGTCGAAGGTGGGAACCGTGGAGGCCGGAGCGGTCAGGGCCGGGGTGGGGATCGCGGCGCCGACGGTCAGGGACAGGTCGTCGGCGTAGCCGTCGGTGGTGTTGCCGGCGGTCCAGGTGAAGCCCAGGTCGACCTGGACGGCGCGAGTGCCGGCCGGCAGGGTGCCGCTGGCCGCACGCTGCAGGAACTCGGTGGTGTTGCCGCGGTCGGTGCTGGTGACCGGGGCGACGTTTGCGGAGCCGAGCGCGGTGCCGGAGGCGTTGCGGAAGGTGGCGGTCATGCCGACGCGGTCGTTCTGGGCCGCGTAGCCGCCGAGCCAGCCGGACAGGGTGAAGGGCACCGAGCCGGCGTCGACGGCCGCGGCGGCCGCGGAGACGTCAACGATCTGCGACAGGTCCGAGTTGCCGGTCGCCCCGCCGGCGAAGAACTGCTGGCCACGGGTAGGCGAACCGGGTGTGTGCGCGTCGGGATAGCCGCCGGCGGCGCCGTAGCAGACGGCGTTCGGCTCGCCGGAGACGATCGTCCAGCCCGGCATCGTCATCCCGTCCAGGCCGTTGGACGAGCACTGGGCGGCGGTCTCGGCACCGGCGTCCACCAGCAGGTTGCCGCTCTTCGCGGCGGGCGCCGCGGCAGC
>JABFWL010000499.1 GCA_013362315.1 Catenulispora sp.
ACCCGTCCTCGCCGTAGCGGGCCGCGGCGGCGCCCGGCTGCTGGTAGGCCGCGGTCGGGGCCTCGACCGCCGGCATGGCCCGGGTCTGCCCGACCCCGGCGGCCGCCCCCACCTGGCGCGGGTCCAGCCGCTGGGTCGGCATGTTGGCCGCGCCCAGCACCGCGGTCTGCGCCTCGGTGGGCCGGCCGTCCAGCACCCGCTCGATGTCCGCGCGCATCTCGGTGGCCGACTGGTAGCGCTGGTCGGCGGACTTGGCCAGGGACTTGAGCACCACGGCGTCGATCGCCGGGGTGACCTCCGGGTCGTAGGACGACGGCGGCAGCGGCTCCTCGCGCACGTGCTGGTAGGCCACGGCCACCGGCGAGTCGCCGACGAACGGCGGGCGGCCGGTCAGCAGCTCGTACATCAGGCAGCCGGTGGAGTACAGGTCGCTACGGGCGTCGACGGTCTCGCCCTTGGCCTGCTCCGGCGAGAGGTACTGCGCGGTACCGATCACCGCGGCGGTCTGCGTCATCGTCATGCCGTTGTCGGCCATGGCCCGGGCGATGCCGAAGTCCATCACCTTCACGGTGCCGGACCGGGTCAGCATGATGTTCGCCGGCTTGATGTCGCGGTGGATGATGCCGTTGCGGTGCGAGTAGTCCAGCGCCTGCAGCACCCCGGCGGTGATCTCCAGCGCCCGCTCCGGCAGCAGCCGGCGGCCGGAGTGCAGCAGGTCGCGCAGCGTGGAGCCGTCGGCGTACTCCATCACGATGTAGGGGACCGAGACGCCGTTCTCGAAGTCCTCGCCGGTGTCGTAGATGGCCACGATCGCCGGGTGGTTGAGCGAGGCCGCGGACTGCGCCTCGCGCCGGAACCGGGCCTGGAACGTGGGATCCCGGGACAGGTCGGCGCGCAGCGTCTTCACGGCGACGGTACGGCCCAGGCGGGTGTCCCGGGCCATGAAGACCTCGGCCATCCCGCCGCGGCCCAGCACCGCGCCCAGCTCGTACCTGTCCCCGAGCCGTCGCGGTTGCTCCGCGCCGGGGTAGGTTCCGGACATCTCATCGCTCCAGCTCGTCGATCGCCGCCCAGGTGGGAAGACGCTCTGTCGTAGGTCTGTGGTCGGTCTGTGGTCGGTCCTGTGGAGAACGTGCTTCCGGCAGTATCCCCCGAACCGGCTCCGGCGCCAGACCGTGGTCGGAAATCACCGCCGCCATGACCCCCGGCGCGGCCACGTACCGTTCCGGACCGGCGACGAAGCGTTCTCCCGGCGGCCTTGCGGCCTCAGCCCTTCACCCCCAGCGCCGCCGCCATGACCGCCTTGGCCACCGGCCCGGCATACCCGCTGCCGCTGATGCTGTCCCGCACGTGCGGGTCGTCGGTCTGCACCAGTGCCGCGACCGCGACGCTCTTGCCGTTGATCGAGCCGTAGGTGATGTACCAGGCCAGCGGGTTCTGGGTCTGGCCGCGCTGCGCGGTCCCGGTCTTCGCGCCCACCTTCACGCCGTCGAGGCCCAAGCCCTTGGCGGTGCCGTTGGTGACCACGTTCTGCATCATGTCGTCCAGGGCCGCCGCGGTCTGCGGGCTCACCGCCTGGCTGAGCACGTGCCGGTGGTCCGCGCCCTTGTAGGTGACGTGGCCGTTCGGCGCGGTCTCCTTGTCCACCAGGTAGGGCTGCATCAGGGTGCCGCCGTTGGCCACGGTCGCGGCGATCATCGCCGCCTGCAGCGGGGTCACCGTGGTGTTCAGCTGGCCGATCGAGTCCTGTGCCAGGCTCAGGTCGCCGCCGACCTTGTCCGGGGCCGGGAAGTTCGAGGGCTGCACGGTCAGCGGGATCTTCAGATCCGGACTGTTGAAGCCGAACCGCTGCGCGTACTCGGCCATCGTCTGCGCACCGAGCTGGGCGCCGACGTAACCGTAGACCGAGTTGCAGGACGCGGCCAGCGCCGTCTTCAGGTCGGTGCCGGGGCAGTCCCCCTCCTCGTTGGTCAGGACTCTTCCGGTGCTGTTGACCGGGTACTGGTGCGCGTCCGCCCCGGTGGGGGCATCCGGGGTGAACTTGCCGGTGTCCAGGGCCGCGGCCGCGGTCACCACCTTGAACACCGAGCCGGGCGGGTAGGTCTCGGAGATGGTGCGGTTCTGGTGCGGCTTGGACTTGTCGGCGTCCAGCGCCTGCCCCGCGGCCTTGGCGGTGTCCCCGTCGTTGGAGGAGATGCCGTTCGGATCGAAGGACGGGTTGGAGTACATCGCCAGTATCGCGCCGGTGGTGGGGTCCAGAGCCACCACCGAGCCCAGCCGGCCGTTCAGCGCCTTGATCGCGGCCTGCTGCACCGGGTTCTGCAGGGTGAGCTGGACGTCGCCGCCCTTCTTGTCCTTGCCGGTCAGGGTGTCCATGAAGTTGGCCACCGATTCCGAGCTGTCCGTGCCCTGCAGGTACTTGTTGAGGATGAACTCCAGGTCGATGGCGCCGTAGCTGGGGGACTTGTAGCCGGTGATGTTGGCGTAGTCCTTGACGGTCGGGTAGAAGCGCTGGTACTTCAGCGTGATGCCGCCGGAGGGCTTGGAGTCGGCGATCACGGTGCCGTCGGCGGTGGTGATCTTGCCGCGCGGATAGGCGAACGCGTCGTAGACGGTCCGCATGTTGGCGGACCGCGCCTTGTAGCTGTCGGCGTTCACCACCTGCAGGTAGTTCGAGCTGACTAGCAGCGAGACGATGAGCAGGAAGCAGAACAGGGCTACCCGCCTGATCGGCTGGTTCACGGTCCGTACCTCCGCTCCGACGGGCTCGGCCGCTCCGCCGCCTCCTCCGGGATGTCACCGGGGGCCGGGGCGGGCCGGGTCCGCTCGTCGTCTTCGTGCTCTTCGAATCGGTCTTCGAACGCCGGGGAATAGGACGGCGCCGGGCCCTCGTCCGGTTCCCCGGTTCCCCCGGGTGTGGCGGGGATCGCTTCGGTCGGCTCCTGTGCGCGCAGCCCCGTGTGCTCCCCGTAGCCGCGCGGCTGGGCCGGGACGGCTTGGGTCGGGTCGCCGGATCCGGCTGCTCCGGCTGCGCCGGCCGGGCGGGTCGGCATCGCCTGGGTCGGCTCGCCCGCGCCGGGCGGGACCGGCCCGCGGCCTGAGGCGCCGGGGCCGTTGGGCTTGTTCGGGTCCAGACCCGCACGAGCCAGGATGCCCTGGCCCAGCCCGCTGGCCGCCGCTCCGGCCGGGCCACCGGGAATGACCGGACCGGCCGCGCCGCCACCCGGTACGCCCGGACCGTCCGAACCGCTGCCGCCGCCGGGATTGGCCGGCACCCCGCGTCGACCGGTCTTGGCGGCGCCAACGGCGCCGACCGTCGACGGCATCCGCGAGGCGGCCACCAGCCGCATCGAGCGCAGCTCGTCCTCGGTCAGCGGGATGGCCGGCGGCAGCGGGCGCCGCGCGGCGTCCGAGAGCCGGATCAGCAGGGCGATCACGACCCAGTTCGCGACCAGCGCCGAACCGCCGGCGGCCAGGAACGGCATCGGCAGGCCGGTCAGCGGGATCACCCGCATCACGCCGCCGGAGGTGATGAACACCTGCAGCGCGAAGGT
>JABFWL010000507.1 GCA_013362315.1 Catenulispora sp.
ACGGCGAACCCCTGGCGGCAGATGCGGCCGGGGGTTCGCCGGGTGACAGGCCGAGCGAGCAAGCATGGGCTGACGATGCGGCCGCTGCTTCGCTGATAGCGTCGCCCCTGGTGGGTGTCCACGGATTGCGATGGAAGAGGTGCCGCAGGTGGTCGGCGGTGTGACTGCGCCGCGTCTGGCCCGACAATGGCGCGCGGGCTTGGTGGTGGCATCGCTCGGGGCATCCGCGCCGGTACTGGTGCTGTCCGCAAGCGCCGTCACGCATGCGGTCGGCGCGGTTCTGATCGCGCTTCAGGCCGTTGCTGTGTGGTGGCTCGTCGACCGCCTGTTGGTGAGCACCGTCGTGGTCCTGGTGGTCAGTGCCGCACTGCAGCTGCTGTTCCCGTCGTACGGTCCGGGGATCGCGTTCGTGGTGCTGTGCACGTATGCCTGGCTGCGGCCGGCGGCCGAGAAACTCTGGATGTTCGCGCTGGCGGTGCCCGCCGTCTGCGGGCCTGCGGCGGTGCGCGGGCGTTGGGATCTGGCCGGGTTGTGGCTGGGCGCGGTGCTGCTGGCCTGGAGTTGGGGCGCGTTGATGCGGGCCCGCGGGCAGCGGCGGGCGGCCGAGCAGCGCCAGGCGGTGTTGGAGGAGCGTGCCCGGATCGCGCGGGACCTGCACGACGTGCTGTCACATACGGTGTCAGTGATGGTGGTGCAGGCCGCCGCGGCCGACGACGTGTTCGAGTCGAATCCGCAGCAGGCCCGGGTGGCCTTGCGGCGCACCGAGGAGGCGGGCCGGCAGGCCCTGGCTGAGTTGCGTGGTTTCCTGCGTACGGTGCGGGCCGATTCCGAGATGGGCTCTGAAGCTGGCTCGGGGGCGGCCTCCGAGGCGGATTCGCTGGCACCGGATGCCGGGCCGCAGCCGATGTTGGCCGACGTGCCGCGGCTGACCGAGACGATGTCTCAGGCCGGGCTGGCGGTGACGCTGCTGCGAGAAGGAGACGGCGAGGTGCCGCCGGGGGTGCAGGTGGGCGCCTACCGGATCGTGCAGGAGGCGCTGACCAACACGTTGCGACACGCCCGGGCGTCGGCGGCGGAGGTGCTGCTGCGGGTCGACGAGTCGCATGTGCGGGTGCGGGTGCGGGACGATGGCCGGGGTGGCGCACCGGCCCGCGGCGGCGGACATGGCCTGGTCGGCATGCGCGAGCGGGCCACGCTGCTCGGCGGCACGCTGTACGCCGGTCCCCGGTGGGACGCCCCCGGTTTCGAGGTGGAAGCCAGACTTCCGACGCGGGAGGGATCATGACGATCAAGGTGCTGATCGCCGACGACCAGGCGCTGGTCCGCTCCGGCTTCCGGATGATCCTCGAAGCCCGCGACGACCTCGAGGTCGTGGGCGAGGCCGGCGACGGCGAGGAGGCGATCCGGCTGGCCGCGCGGACGCGGCCCGACGTGGTCCTGATGGACGTGCGGATGCCCGGCCTGGACGGCGTGGCGGCCACCGCGCGGCTGACCGCGACGGCGGATCCGCCCCGGGTGATCATCCTGACCACCTACGACCTGGAGGAACCGCTGTACGCCGCGCTGCGGGCCGGAGCCAGCGGCTTCCTCCTCAAAGACGCGCGACCGGCCGACCTGGTCCAGGCCATCCGGGTGGTGGCCGGCGGCGAGGCCCTGCTCGCCCCGACCGCCACCCGGCGGCTGCTCGACCGGTTCCTGGCCACCGAACCGGCCCCGATCGCGTCCGCCAGGGGCCTGGAGGAGCTCACCGAACGCGAACGCGAAGTGCTGACTCTGCTGGCCCGCGGCGCCTCCAACGCCGAGATCGCCACCCAGCTCACGGTCACCGAGGCCACGGTGAAGACCCACGTCTCGGCCATCCTGCGCAAACTCCAGGTCCGGGACCGGGTGCAGGCCGTCGTGTCGGCCTACGACCTCGGACTGGTCCGCGCCCGGCCCTCATCCTGAAGTCGCAGACGGAAGATCAGTCTCGCCCCCGAGGCGCCTGAACCGGGAGCGCCATACCGTCGCCGTATGACGACAGACAAGAACACGTGGAGCGGGACCGTCGTGAAGAAGAACCGCGCCCTACTCGACGGCTCCAACCTCTACCGGCGCCTCAAGCTTCAGCTCGACGACGGCACGCTCATCTCGGTGAAGGTGGACCGGGGCCTGTGGAAAGAACTCAACGTCGGCGATCGGCTCGTGAAGCGGGAGGGCGAGGCGCCGCGACGCGGTTGACAGACGCGGGCGGCTATGCGCCGTTGATCACGCGGGAAACCGTCGCTCGGGAGACGCCTGCCGCGGCTGCTACGGCTTCCAGCGTCGGGCGCGAGCGTGCGGATGGCACCAGTGCAGACGTGTTATGCCCTGCCTTCTTATGCGGTCTTATACGGTCCGCGCAGTCTCGTGAGCTGAGAGGCTTCGTCCACACCGACGCCTCCGACTGACTGCGTAATCCACAAGGCTACAAAACCCCGTCGTAGTCCCTGCTCGGTATAGTCGTCCTCCGCTGAACACGGGACTAGGGGGCAACCATGAGCGGCCGGGTGTGGGTGCCGACCGGGAACACCGGCTGGGACCTGGGCGAGGTCTTCGACCGGGGGGACGCGGCGGCCGAGCGCGCAGACGTGCCGGCCGCACGGGCCGCCTACGAGCAAGCGATGAGCGCCCGGCACCCCGACGTGTCGCCTAAGGCGGGCTACAACCTGGGCATCGTGTTGTCGCGGGCCGGCGACAAGGCCGGTGCGCGGGCGGCGTTTCAGTTCGCTGTCGATTCCGGTCACTGGGAGATGGCGCCGATGGCGGCCATCAACCTGGGCTGGATCCTGAAGGACCTGGGAGACGTGCCGGGAGCGAAGGCCGCCTTTGAGCGCGCCGTCGGCTCCGGGCATCCCGACATGGCGCCGAGGGCCGCGTTCAATGTCGGCAATCTGCTCGTCGAGACCGGGGACCAGCAGGGAGCGCGAATCGCCTGGGACTGGGGCGGGCGGAGCAACCATCCCAAGTACGCGCCGCTGTGCGTGGCGAGCTTGGGGGTGCTGTCCGCCGATCAGGGCGATGCGGCCGGTGCCCGAGCCGCCTACGAGTGGGCCATCAACACCGGGGAACCCGAGTCCGTTCCGTTCGCGAGCTACAACCTCGGCGTGCTCCTGAATGAGCAGGGCGACCTGGCCGGGGCGCGCATCGCTTATCAGCGGGCGATGGACGGCCAGAGTGCCGAATACACCGCGAAGGCCGGCTACAACCTCGGGCTGCTGCTGGTGAAGCTCGGCGACGAAGCCGCCGCCCAGGTCGCCTTCGAGCGGACCGCAGCCACCGGTGACAGCGAGTTCGCCCCAAAGGCTGCTTACGAACTCGGCTACCTCTTCGACAAGCAGGGCGATGTCGCCCGCGCACGTAACGCGTACCAGCAGGCGGTCGACCACGGCCGTTCGAAGATCTTCGCAGCGGCCGCCTACGAGCTGGCAGCGATGCTGAACAAGGCGGGCGACGCGGCCGGAGCTGTGTCGGCCTATCAGAAGGCTGAGGACTCCGGCCACACAGATCTGGCGCCCAGGGCGGCGAACCAGCTCGGCTGGCTGCTGGCCAAGCAGGGCGACCGTACCGGATCCATGGCCGCCTTCCGGCGGGCTAGCGCCTCGGGCCACGCGATCGCCTCGAAAGCAGCCTTCGAGCTCGCGTACATGTTGAAGCAGGACGGCGACTTCGCCGCCTCCCGCGTCGCCTACCAGCAGGCGATCGACACCGGCGACGACGAGACGGCCCCCCACGCCGCGTTCGAGCTCGGCGAGATGCTGGCCACGCAGCACGACGTGTCCGGCGCCCGCACCGCGTTCCAGAGCGCCATCGACTCCGGTCGCGCGGGCGTGTCCGCGAAGGCCGCCTACCATCTCGGTAACCTGCTGGCCGACCACGGCGCCATCCCCGGAGCGCGGGCTGCGTATCAGAACGCTGTCGAGTCTGGCCATGAAGAGTGGGGCCCGGCGGCCGCCGGACGGTTGGCTGAGCTCGAGAGCGCGTAGGCCTGATCTATCAATCAAGTAGTCGGCGTCCTGTCTTGAGTCCAGATGACCTCGATGGTGACTCACACCGTGTCTCCCGCTTCGATCTCTTCGGCCAACTCCGGACACCGAAGACGCGCCGAGCGGCTTGCCCGATTCCATGGCAAGCCGCTCTTCGCAAGGCTCCTACCGCAGTGGCTAACCCACCTTCCAGCCCTGGCTCACCGAGGCCGAGCAGGTCGCGACGACGACCGTCGAGCCGTCGGCGGTTCCCGAGGCTGTGGTGTCCAGGCACAGGCTGGAGTCGGCACCGCTGGTGATGGTGCCGTTCGCGTTGACGGTCCACTGCTGGGCCGGCAGGCCGGTGCAGTCCTGGATCGCGACCGCCGCGCCGGCGGTCACGGTACCGGTGCCGGCCTGCATGCACTTGTTGCTGTAGACGGTCAGCAGATGGGTCGCGGTGTAGTTCCAGGACTGGTTTCCGCCGCCGTTGCAGTCCCACAGGTCGAGCTGCGTTCCGCTGGCCGTGGAGTAGCCGGGGACGTCGAGGCAGCGGCCGGACGCGGTCTGGGTGACCTGGGTGCCGGCCGGCGCCGGCGGCTGGTCGTTGACCGGCGGGATGGTGCCGAAGCCGTAGCCCCACTTCAGCTGGCTGACGCCGCTGGCGCTGTTGTCGTGCAGGCGGCCGTCGGCGCCGAGGCTCTCGATCGAGTAGGCGTCGCCGGTGCGCAGGCCCGGCCAGTAGACCATGCCCATGCCCATGCCGCGGGCGATGTCGGTGACGGCGGCGAAGTAGGAGGTGAAGACGTTGCCGTTGTGGGCCCCGTAGTTCAGGCCCACGGTCATCGGGGCGCCGGCCTCGTCGATGATGGTGCGGTACGCGTAGCCGCCGATCCGCGGAAGCAGGTTGTCGATCCACTCGGCTTCGGTCTTGTAGCTGCCCCAGAAGCCGTAGAAGTGCAGCGACAGCAGCGTGCCGTTCAGGGCCGGGCTCGCGCCGACGCCGGTGACGTTGTCGTTGTAGCCGGTGCCGCTGATGACGACGTGGCTGCGCGGGACGTCGCCGTGGCGGGCCAGCCAGTCGGCGCAGACCTGGATCCACTGGTCGGAGGTGTAGCCGAAGGGCTCGTTCATCGGCTCGAAGTACACCCGGGGGTTGCTCCGGTAGGCGGCGGTGACGGTGTCCCACATCTGGTTCCACGCGGCGACATCGTCGACTTTGCCGTCCTTGGCGGTGGGCGACTCCCAGTAGCTGAGGATCACCTTGTCGCCCGACTTCGTGGCCGCGTCGATCGCGGCGCGGTAGGAGTTCCACCAGGCGGTGCCGACGCTCGCCGGGTTGATCGGCAGGCGCAGGGTGTTGGCGCCGAGGTTCTCGCGGAACCCTTCGACCATTCTCTCGGCCTTGCGGTACACGGTGCCGTAGTCGTCGGTGACGCTCAGACCGCTGGGCACGACCGCGTCGCTGGCGTAGTTGTCCCGCGGGTCGGCCCAGTTCACGCCGTGGAAACTGCTCGGCGCGGCGGTCTGGGCCGCCTCGGTGCTCGGGGCGTCGGTGGCGAACGCCGTGAAAGTGCTGGTCGTCGTCGCGACGGCCAGTACGGTGGCCGCGAGGGTGAGGGTGCCGCGCCGGAAGCGCGCGAGGGGATGAGGCATGGGGTTGCTCCCTAGAGTTAATTCGGGCGTAAATTAACTGCCTGGAAGCTAGGGCCGAGCCCGGCGAGCTGTCAAGGGATGAGAAGGGATCCGCCGAAGGATCCGACAAGGGTCCGTCAAGCGATCCGTCAAGCGATCCGATCGGCCGAGCCGCGCCCACTACGATCTGGCGCATCGGGTTCACGGGGCCCGCGCTGGGCGACGGAGTCGCGCGGGACCGCACACTATAGGAAGTGATTGATATGCGGTGGGGTTCGGGATCGGTCTCCGGGGACATGACCCGCACCGCCGTGCTCGCCCTGCTGGCCCGGCGCGGCCCGCTCAGCCGCGCCCAGATCGCCGACCTGCTCCAGATGAGCCCCGCGACCATCACGCAGAGCACGAAACGTCTGCTCACCGAGGGCCTGCTGGTCGAACAGGCTCCGCGGCCTTCTCCGGCGGGACGGCCGTCGATCCCGCTGTCCCTGGTGCCGGAATCCGCCCACACGGTCGGCATCCAGGTGGCCCACGAACACGTCACCGGCGTGATCAGCCAGCTGGACGCCGAAGTGGTGCACAGCTTCCGGCAGGACTTCGACCCGGCCGCGCCGGACGCCGTCGCAACCCTCACCGCGCTGATCCGCAGCGAGATCGACGAGCTCGAACGCCGAAGGCTGCCGCTGGCCGGCGTCGGGGTCGCGGTGCCCGGAATCGTGGAGCCGGAGACGGGGACCCTGCGCATGTCGGTGCGCCTGGGCTGGACCGGACTGCCCCTGGCCGCCCGGCTGCGTGAAGACCTCGGCGTACCGGTCTTCGTCGACAACGACATCAGCGCCGTCACCGCCGCCGAACGCCTCTACGGCCCCGGCGCCGACGAGGCCGACTTCCTGCTCGCCGCGATCGGCCAGGGCATCGGCCTGGGCATGGTCCTCGACGGCGCCCCCTACCGCGGAGCCGCCGGCGCCGCCGGCGAATTCGGCCACATGCCGGTCCAGACCGACGGCCCGATCTGCGTCTGCGGCAACCGGGGCTGCCTGGAGTCCCTGGTGAGTACAGAAGCGCTGCTCCGCAACGCGCAGGCCGCCGGCATCGTGCCCGACGAAGCGGACCTCGACGACCTCGGCTCGCTGGCCCGCACCGGCGACCGCGCCGCGGCGAAGCTGCTCGAAACGGCCGGAACGCTCCTCGGCAGAGCCCTCGCCGGGGTGATCAACCTGCTCGGCCCGCGCAGCGTGGTCGTCATCGGTGAGATCACCGCACTGTGGGACCTGCTCAGCGACCCCCTGCATCGCGTGCTGCTGGAGCACCTGCTCCCCGCCGTGCGGGAGACCCGCATCGAGGTGCGGCCCTGGGACGACAAGCTGATCGCGGTCAGCGCGGCCCGCGTCGTATTGGGTGCCCCGCTTGCTGCTCCACGGCAGAAGGGGTGATTCTCACCGGGAACGTGATGCGGGCTCGACGGACAGCCGGTGTGGCGTCCGGGATGCTCCGTGAAGTCCCTGGACAGACCTTCGTAGGATGAGCGTGAAGATCCTCCGCCAGGGGGACCCGTACCAGGGGACACACCGGTGGACGACGACCGCCTCTCGCAGCCCGCGAAGGACCAGCTGCTCGGACGGCACCGAGAACGGGAAGAACTGGACCGCCTTCTGCGCGACGTTCGCGAGGGCCGCAGCCGGGTGCTGGTGCTGCGCGGCGAGCCCGGCATCGGCAAGTCCGCACTGCTGGACTATCTGGCCGCGCGGGGCACCGGCATGCAGACGGTGCGCGCCGCGGGCGTCGAGGCGGAGTCCGAGTTCGCCTACTCCGCCCTGCAAAGCCTGTGCGCTCCCCTGCTGTCGCGGATCGACCGGCTGCCGGAGGTGCAGCAGGACGCGCTGCGCGTCGCCTTCGGCCTGAGCGCCGGCAATCCGCCGGAGATGCTGCTGGTGGGGTTGGCCGTGCTAAGCCTGTTCTCGGAGGCGGCGGCCGAATCGCCTTTGCTGTGTCTGGTCGATGACGCGCAATGGCTGGACCTGATGTCCCAGCGGATCCTGAACTTCGTCGGGCGCCGCCTGGACGCCGAGTCGGTCGCGCTGGTCTTCGCCGAGCGGATCGGCGACGGTGCCGACGGTGCCGACCGGGCCGACGGCACGGAGGGCGTCACCGGCCTACCCGAACTGCCGCTGACCGGGCTGCCCGACGCGCAGGCCCGGGCCCTGCTCGACGCGGTGCTGCCCGGGCTGGTCGACGACCGCGTGCGGGACCGGATCGTCGCCGAGACCGGCGGGAATCCGCTGGCGCTGCTGGAGCTGCCGCGCGGGCTGTCGCCGGCGGAGCTGGCGTTCGGCTTCGGCGGTCCCGGCGTGGCCCCGCTCGCCACCCGGGTCGAGGAGGGTTTCCGGCGCCGCGTCGAGGCGTTGCCCGCCGACACCCGCACGCTGCTGCTGACCGCGGCCGTGGAGCCGGTCGGCGACGGGCCGTTGCTGTGGCGCGCCCTGACGCTGCTGGACATCGAACCCGGCGCCGCGGCACCGGCCGAAGCCGCCGGACTGCTCAAGCTCGGCGCTCCGGTCCGGTTCCGGCACCCGCTCGTCCGCTCGGCGGTCTGGCGCGGCGCCGAAGGCGCCACGCTGCGCGCGGTGCACGAAGCGCTCGCCGAGGCGACCGACGCCGAACGCGATCCGGACCGCCGGGCCTGGCACCGGGCCCACGCCGCGACGGGGCCGCACGAGGACGTCGCCATGCAGCTTGAGCACTCGGCGGACCGGGCCCTGGCCCGCGGCGGCCGGGCCGCCGCCGCGTCCTTCCTGGAACGCGCCGCCGCGCTCAGCCCCGAACCACGGGAGCGGGCCCGCCGCGCACTGGGTGCCGCCGCGGCCTATCTGGCCGCGGGCATCCCCGCTCGCGTTCCGGACCTGCTGGCCGCCGCCGAGCTGGGACCGGTGGACGCCGGAGGGCAAGCCGAGGCCGCGCGGTTGCGGTCTCAGGCGTCGTACATGACCAACCCCGGACGGGGCGCGGTCCAGCCGCTGCTGTCCGCCACCGCCCAGCTGCGGGAACTCGATCCGGCAGCGGCCCGGCAAACGTGTCTTTCGGCCCTCGGGGCGGCGATGTGGGCTGGTCGGCTCGACCCGGACAGCCTGCGGCGGGCCGTCGAGGCGGCGCGCGGCCTGCTGCCCGGCGAGGAAATTCAGGGCACTGGCGGGAAAATCCAGGACCCTGGGGACGAAACTCAGGACGCCGGCCAGGACACCGCGGGGGCGTTCCTGCGGGCCTTCGTCACCTGGTCGGACGACGGTCCGGCCGCGGCGCACCCGTACCTGCGCCGGGTGCTGGACGCCTACGCCGCCGACGCGGATCCGGGGGCGTTGTGGCTGGCCGTGGCCACCGCGGTGGAGCTGGGCGATCTCCCGACGGTGCTGCGGGTCACCGAGAGCGCGGCCGCCCTGGCCCGCAGCACCGGCACGTTGTCGATCATCCCCACCACGCTGACCTACCGGACGATCGCCCTGATCCACGCCGGCCGGTTCTCCGAGACCCGGCAGGTGCTCGCGGAGGCCTCGGCCGCCGAGGAAGCCATGGGCCTGAGCCCGTCGGCCATCGGTCCGGCGATGCTCGGCGCGTATCGGGGACGGGAGCGAGCGGCGGTCGGCCTGATCGAGGCCCTGGAGAACGACGCCGAACGGCGCGGCCTGGGCCGGCTGCTCGGGGTGGCCGAATGCGCCAGAGCCGTGCTGCACAACGGCCTGGGCAACTATCCGCTTGCGGTGAAGGCGGCCCGCGCAGCTCTGGAGTATCAGGACTTCGCCCTGCACTATTGGGCGCTCGCCGAACTCGCCGAAGCGGCGGCCCGCACCGGCGACCGGGCGGCATCGGACGAGGCGCGCGAACGGCTCGGTGCTTGGGCCGAGGCCGGCACCTCCTGGGCTCAGGGAGTGCACGCTCTCGCCGAGGCGCTGGCCGCGGGAGCTTCCGGGCCGGCCGCCGGAACGGGTCAGACGGCTCAGAGTACTGAGACCGCCCGGACGGAAAGCCGGACGGCCCAGACGGAAACCCACTATCGCACCGCGATCGGCCACTTCGACGCCGGCGGCCTCGGAGTCCTCCAGGCTCGTTCCAGGCTGCTGTTCGGCGAATGGCTGCGCCGGCAGAATCGGCGGTCGCAAGCCCGCACCGAGCTGCGGGCCGCGCACGAAGCGGCAACGGCGATGGGTATGGAGGCGTTCGCCGAACGCGCTCGGCGCGAACTGCTCGCCACCGGCGAGACCGTCCGCAAGCGCACGGTCGGCGCGCCGGTCCTGACGCCGCAGGAGGCCCAGATCGGCCGGCTGGCGATCGCCGGACTGTCGAACGCCGAGATCGGCGCGCAGCTTTTCCTCAGCCCGCGAACCGTGGAATGGCATCTGCGGAAGGTGTTCACCAAGTTGAACATCTCTTCTCGCCGCGAACTCGACGGGGCCTTGTCCGGCGACGATCGGTGACGCGCGACGGTGCTCAGTCAGAGCAGCCTGCGTGATCGGCCGGGGGCGCGGGGCCGAGAGGACGGCTGCGGGCGGGCAGCCTTCGCGGGCCGCCCTCTCGGCGCTCATGAGGCGCTACAGACCCAGGTCCGCCGCCAGGCAGGAGAACCGGGCTCCCAGACCGTCCGGGTCGTAGGCGTCCACCGCCTGGTTCGCTGCCGTCGCCGGCTGCTCGCAGACCTGGTCCTGGAATGCGACCCGTTCGGGAAGGGTGCCGAAGCGCGCTTCGCGGGCCGCCTGCCCACGTCCCGAAGTCGGGGCTGCGGCAGGAGTCGCGGCCGAACCGTTGGCCGTCATCGCAGGTAGTCCGCATCAACGACGGCCTGGGCGAAGGCCGTGGGCGCTTCCTGCGGCGCGTCATGCCCGATGCCGGTGAACACGCGGTGCTCGTACGCCCCGGTGAAGAACTGCCGGTACCCCATGCCGTCCGTCGAGGCCAGGAACGGGTCGAGGGCGGGATCGATGGTGATGGTCGGCACCGTGATCTTCGGCTGGGCCCCGAGCAGCTGCTCGTAGCGGTCGTAACGGCGCTCGCCGTCCGCCAGGCCCAGGCGCCAGCGGTAGTTGTGGATCACGATGGCCGCGTAGTCGGGGTTCTGGAACGCCGCCGCGGTGCGCTGGAACGTGGCGTCGTCGAAGGCCCACGTCGGCGAGACCTCGTCCCAGACCAGCCGGCACAGGCCGTCGCGCAGCTGCGGCGTCTCCATGGCCGTCTTGCCGCGGTCGGTGGCGAAGTAGTACTGGTACCACCAGGTGTGCTCGGCCTTGGGCGGCAACGGGTTCTTCTGCGCCGGCACGTTCGTGATGAGGTACCCGCTCGTCGACACCAAGGCCCTGACTCGCTCCGGCCACAGCGCCGCGATGATGTCGGCGGTGCGCGAGCCCCAGTCGAACCCGGCCAGCACCGCCTTGTGGATCTTCAGGGCGTCCATCAGGGCGGTGATGTCGAGGGCGATCGCGGATTGCTGCGCGTTGCGCACCGTCGCCGGGGAGACGAAGGCCGTGGTGCCATGCCCGCGCAGATACGGCACGATCACCCGGTAGCCGGCGTCGGCCAGCAGCGGCGCGACATCGACGAAACTGTGGATGTCGTAGGGCCAGCCGTGCAGAAGAATCGCCACCGGTCCGTGCTTGGGCCCGGCCTCGGCGTAGCCGATGTCGAGGACGCCGGCGCGGACCTGCTTCAGAGCGCTGAACGTGGTGTGCGTACCTGGAGCGATGGTCGGGATGACCGGGGCCGCGCCGCGCCGGCCGAGCGCCTCGCCGTCCGCCGCGAACGCCGCGGTCCCGCCTCCGGCCGCCACCGCCGTCGCACCGACGCCCAGGCCGACCGCCTTCGTGAACATCCGCCTGTTGATCATGTCTGGTCCTCTCTCAGCACTGTTCGACCCCTCCACTGTTCTTCGGCGACCCCTCGGCGCACATCAGTCACATGACGCCGAGACACGCGCCGGGCCTGCCCTCGGGCACATGCAGTCATCCGACTGTTTCGGCTTCACCACGGCGCCGTGATCCTGGAACCCAGCCCCGGAAGCCGGCGGCGGAACGTCATGCGCGCTCGGAAGGCCTGGTCGTGAATCGAACCCCCGTTGTCCTCATCCACGGTGCGTGGTTCCGAAGGTCTTCCTGGGACAGCTGGGCGCAGCGGTTCACCGCGCACGGGTTCGCCGTGCACGTTCCGGGCTGGCCAGGCGAGGGCGCACCGGCGGCCGACGACCGCCGTGGTCGCGACGCGCGCCGGAATCTGGCGCTGGACGCACTGATCGCGCACTACGAAGTCTTCGTTCGCTCTCTGGGCAGCCGACCGGTGTTGATCGGGCACTCGCTCGGCGGGCTTGTGGTCCAGCACCTGGTCGGCGTGGGCCTCGGCCGCGCGGCGGTGGCCGTCGCGCCTTGGCCGGGCGGCGTTGTGAGGCCGGTAGACGCGGCGGACGTCAAGGCCGGTCTGCGGATGCTCGTTTCGGACGGCGCGGGCGGAGACGAGGGCTTCGCACAGCTGACCCGCTCACGCTTCCGAGAAGCTGTCGCCAACACCGTGAGTGAGCAAGAAGCCGCGCGGCTCTTCGAACGGCACATCGTCCCCGCGCCACTCCGACTCCTCGCAGAGCTCGGATACGTGCGCGACGGCGACGGACCGTTCCGGCCCGCCCGACTCACCGTGGACACCGCCGACACCACGCGCGGCCCGCTGCTGCTGATCTCCGGCCAGGAAGACCGCGTGGTCCCCGATGCCGTCACGCGCGCCGTCTACAAGGCGTACGGCGACTCGTCGGCGGTGACCGATCTGAAGCAGTTCGCCGATCGCGGCCATTCGCTCGTGGTCGACAGCGGCTGGCGGACGGTCGCCGACCACGTCCTGGCGTGGCTGGCGGCCAACGGCATCGAGGCCGGCGCATCAGACGCCTGATTCCTGCCGGGCCTCGGAGAACTCCTCGGCGCGGCTCAAGGCGTCCCGCAGCGCCGCCCGGGTGGTGATGCCCAGCTTCGGGAAGACCCGGTACAAGTGCGAGCTGACTGTCCGCGGCGACAAGTGCATCCGCTTGCCGATCTCCTTGTTCGTCAGCCCGCCCGCCGCCAGATCCGCGATCCGCCGCTCCTGCCAGGTCAGCGACGCCAGGTTCACCGTCGAGGCCCGCGGCCGGGCGCCGGTGGCGCGCAGTTCGGCCCCGGCCCGCTCGATCCAGCCGGCGGCGCCCAGCCGCTCGAACGCCTCGGCCGCCGCCGCCAGCCAGGGCCGCGCCTGGGATCGGCCCTTGCCGTGCCGCAGCCGGATGCCGTGCGCCAGCCGGATGCGGGCCAGCTCGAACGGGACCCGGCTCGCCTCGGGATGCG
>JABFWL010000340.1 GCA_013362315.1 Catenulispora sp.
GGTCGCGGCCGCCGCCCCGGCCAGATGCCGGGCCAGGATCTCGCCCTGCTCGGCCGACCGCAGCTCGGCGATCGCCTCGACGAACCCGGCATGCGTGGCGCGCCGCTCGGCCGGGGTGGCCGCGCTGTAGACGGCGGTGGCCACGCCGTGGTCCCGGAACCGCCAGCCCGACCCGGTGGCCTCCACGACCCCGGCGGCGACGGCCGGCGCCAGATCGCCGACGTGCAGGCCCAGCCGGTCCAGGGCACCGCCGACCTCGTCCACATGCCCGGTGGCACTGGCGGCCAGGACCAGCAGCGCCCGCGAGGTCGCGGCGGGCAGATCAGCCGACGCGGCCGCCCGCCGCAGCGCGACGGTCACGGCTCCGAGCGTCCCGAACGGGCTGCGCCGCACGTCGTCGACGCCCAGCACCCAGGCCACCGGCGCCTGCCGCGTGGCGCGCACCGCCACCGCGATCGCCGCCGCCGACTCCGGATCCAGCCAGTGCGCGTCGGCGACCACGGCCAGCACCGGCGCCGTCCCGGCGGCGCGGGCCACGAGACCGCCGACGGTCGTGCCCAGCAGATGCGGGCCACCGGCACCGACGTCGAGCTCGTCCAGCGGCCGCACCAGGTCGGCCAGCCCCGCGAAGGCGAGCCCCGCCTCCGCCTGGAACCCCGCCGCGCGCAGCACCCGGAAGCCGTCGGCGGCCAGCTCCGGACCGCCGACGGCGGCCAGCTCCGCCGCGGTGGCCCCACCCAGCAGGAGGGCGCCGCCCCGGCCGTCGCGCGCATGCTCCAGGAGGTCCTGCACGGGCTGCCGCATGCGAGTCAGCCTACTGGCGTGAAGCACTAGGGAAAGGCCGGATCCCGCCAGAGGAATCCTGGGGCTCAATAGTGATGAGACCACAAACGAAGCGCCAGATCCGGCGCCAGGGGGAGAGAAGGGGGGCCGCAGCAATGTCTGAGGCCAAGTACCGCGAGATCGTCGCCCGCATGGCGATCGACACCGAGTTCGCGCAGTCCGTGATGGCCGACCCCGACGGGTTCGCGGCCACCAACGGCCTCAGCGCCGACGAGGCCGGCCGCCTGCGCGCGGTCCGCGTCGAGGCCGGCACCGCCGCACCGAGCCGCCTGGGCACCCGCCTGTCGAAGACCGGCTTCGGCGGCGCCCACCACGCGATCCATCACGACCACCACGGCCACGGCCACCACGAGGACGACTCGCACTACGAGCACGACAGCCACACCGAGTCCGACCAGCACCACGAGACCTCGCACCACGGTCACGAGCACGAGGACGACTCGCACTACGAGCACGACAGCCACACCGAGTCCGACCAGCACCACGAGGACTCGCACCACGGCCACCACCACGAGGAAGACGTCCACTACGAGCACGACGAGCACACCGAGATCGACACCCACACCGAGACCGGGCCGCACGGCACCGAGACCGACACGCACTACGAGGAAGACGAGCACACCGAGTACGACGCGCACTACGAGAGCTGAGCCGCGACAGCACTGCCCCGGCGCCGACTGGCGCCGGGGCAGTGTGCTTTCAGTCCCCTGACTCCAATGTCAAGATCGCATCCGCCAGCCGTGCGATCTCCCCCGCCAGCAGCTCCGTCTGCTGACGCTGCTGGTGTGCGATTCGCGCCAGCCACGAGCCGAAGAACAGGAAGCCCCCGAGGGTCGTCAATGCCAGGCCGCCGATTCCGCCGGAGACCAGGTATGCCACCTGCTCGAAGGTGTACGGCGTGTGGGCGGCGCCGAACCAGCCCAGGCCGATGGCGATCAGACCCAGGGGCATCAGCAGGCTGCCGGCCAGGCCCAGCCCCTGCTGCAGCAAGCGCTCGGACTCGGTGGTCCGCGTCTTCGGCCGCGCTGCCACCCCCGCCACAGTCCCCGTCGCCGGGCGGGCGGTCCCGGCCACTGCCCGGGCAGCCCACGTCTTCGCAGTACTCATCCACCGGCCTCCAGACCACTCCAGCGCGTCGCGCTCGCTCCCGGCCTCACTCGTCGATCTCCCGCAGATCCGGCACCCCGGTACTGTGCCCCAGCTCGCACCCCGCGCCGCCGAACAGCAAGGTGCTGTACTTCCGCAGCGCCCACGCGGCCGCACAGGCCACCAGGAAGCCGCCCACCATCAGCTGCCCCGGCAAGCCGCCGAACGCCGCGGGCGTCGCCTTGGCCGCGCCGGCCTGCATCGGCGGGCTCGGTGCCAAGCTGCCCCCGCCGGTCGCGCCGGCTGTCGTGCCCCCGGCGACCGCACCGCCGGTGGTGCCTCCCCCGACAGTGCCCCCGCCGACCGTCCCGCCACCGACCGTGCCGCCGGTGCCTCCACCGACGCTGCCGCCCCCCGTCACGCCACCGACTGTGCTGCTGCCGCCGGTCGTCCCAGACGTGCCGCCCGTGCTGCCGCCGGTCGTACTGCCTCCGGTTGTACCGCCCGTCGAACCCGACGTGGACGGCCCCGGCCCACTCGACGACCCCGTCGTCCCTGCGCTGATCCCCCCGGACAGGTCGATCGGCGGCGAGGCGTCAGCCTTCGACTTCGCCGACCCGACCGTCAGCACGATCTTCGGCGCCAGATCCGGCAGGATGCCGATGATCTGCGTCAGCTGCGGCGGCAGCTGCTGGGTCAGCTGGGGCGGCACCTGGGCGATCAACTGCTTCAGGACCGGTGTGAGCGGCAGCATCTTCTTCACCACGGCCGTGTCGATGGAGATCTGCATGCCGTGGCTGAACATCTCGCCGGCGGTGTCCTTCGAGACGTCGCTCGCGGCCGGCATCGTCACGCTAATCCCCAGCGGCGCCAGCACCTGGTTGATCGCGTCCGGCAGCTGCGGCAGCGCGATCATCCCGAAGGGCGTCTGGATCCCGTTCGCCGTGATCCCGAACGGCACCCCGGCCACCGACATCGACCCGTAGTCGACGTTGCCGGTCGCCGCGCCCTTCGTCCCGTCCGACGTGCTCTGCGAGGTGACCTTCAGGCCGTCGACCTCGATCAGGCCGCCGAGGATCAGCAGCTTCCCGGCGTCGGACTCCGCCGTCGCCACCGCCTTGTCGCCGGTCACCGTCGCCGAGCTCTCCGAGCGCTCCCCCTGCACGTCCACCAGCGCCGCCTGGCCGGTCAGGAACTTCAGCATCGTGCCCAGATCCGGCAGCTGCGGCTGCGGCAGCACTCCACCGACCAGACCGCCGCCTCCCAGAGCCCCGCCGATCAGCCCTCCGCCGAGCAGGCCGCCGCTGGACGACGGCGCCGACGACGGCGCGGACGCAGTGGCCCCCGACGTCGAACCCGGCAGCGACGGCCCCGTGCCGGGCAGCGGCAAGCCGAACGTGGACACCGACTTCGCGCCGTCGGCCCCGGTATGCGACTGCATGTAGGAGCCGGGGATCGGCTGCATCGTCGCATCCGGCGTCTGGCCCGGGAACTGCACGTTCGTCAGGACCGGGTACTTCACACTCGGGTTGTTGACCAGCTGCCCGAGGCCGAACGCGAGCGCGTCGCCCGGCCACAGCCAGCTCGCCGTCGCCGCGCCGGTCGGTCCGGAACCGAAGCTGGCGCGGGTGAAGGAGAAGTCGAATTCGAGATTCGGCTTGCCGGGCATGGTCGGAATCGGGATCTTCGGGTCGTAGATCTCCATGGTGAACGGCGCCGCGGACGCCGACAGCGTCCAGCCGCCCAGGTTCGGCCCGGTCCCCGCGTCGGCGGGTCGCGCGCCGCCCGCCGGCGTCGGAGACGGTACTGGCGCCTTCGGATCCGCGGCCGCGCCCGGTGCGGCCAACGCCGCCACCGCCAGCGCCGCCGCGATCGCGCCGCCGCGCCGCACAGAGTCTTTCCGCTTAAGGGCTTTCCGCTTCAGGTCTTTCCGATCCAGGGCCATCAGACTGTCGCCCCTCCCAAATACAGCTCTGCCAAATCCCGTCGCACGGCCGCCGGCTCGTCGAAAGCCACCACCCGCCCGTGGGTCATCACCGCCGCGAAGTCCGCCACCGCCAGCGCAGTGTCAGCGAACTGCTCCACCGCGACCACCGTCACGCCCTGCTCCGCGATCTGCGCCAGCACCTCGTACAGCTGCCGCACGATCAGCGGCGCCAGGCCCATCGACAGCTCGTCGACCAGCAGCACCGCCGGATCGCTCACCAGCGCCCGGGCCATCGCCAGCATCTGCTGCTCGCCGCCCGACATCGACCCGGCGAGCTGGTCGTAGCGCTCGGCCAGGCGCGGGAAGCGGGTGAACGCGGTCTCGTAGATCTGGGCCGTCGTGGCCCGGCCGGCGAGCCCCGACAGGCGCAGGTTCTCGGCGACGGTCAAGTTCGGGAAGATGCCGCGGCCTTCGGGGATCATGCACAGGCCGGCACGCGCGAGCGCGTCCGGCGCCGCGTCGTTCACGTGTGAACCGCCCAGATGTACGTGGCCCGACGTCGCGCGCAACCGCCCGGAGCACACCTTCATCAGCGTCGACTTCCCCGCGCCGTTCGGCCCGAGCAACGCGACGACGGCGCCTCGCGGCACCGCCAGATCGACGCCGTGCAGCACCTCGATGCGGCCATACGCCGCGTGGACGTCTTGGAGTTCCAGGATCGGCGCCATCAGAACCAGCCCTCTGCTTCTTGACCGGTGCTTTCCGGCAAGGCTGGTGGGTTCTCCTCCGCCTCGTCCTCTCCGATTGCCTCAACCGCCGGCATCACCAGAGTCGGTTCACTCGACGGTGCCTCGTCCTCGCCGAGATAAGCCTTACGCACTGTGGGATCTGCCTGTACCTCCGCCGGAGTCCCGGAGGCGATGAGGATTCCCCGATCCAGCACATGGATCCGATCTGAGACCCGCATGATCAGCGGCATGTCGTGCTCCACGATCAGCACAGCCCGCCCTTGGCCCGCCAAGTCCCGCAGCAGATCTCCGAACGCCTCGGTCTCAGCCTCCGACAACCCTGAGGACGGCTCGTCCAGCAGCAGCAACGTCGGGTCGATCGCGAGCGCCCGCGCCAGCTCCACCAGCCGCGCCACGCCGGTCGGCACCGCGTCGGCGCGCGCCTGCGCATACCGCTCCAGACCGATCTTGCGGATGAGATCCCTGGTCACCCGCGCGGGCTTGGCGTTCTTGGAGCGGATGGCATCCGCCGCCACCCGGATGTTCTCCTCGACGGTCAGCGACCCGAACGCCTCCAGCCGCTGGAACGTCCGCGCGATCCCGTGCCGCGCGCGCCGGTGCGTCGGCGTGTGCGTGATGTCGTTCCCGTCCAGGAGCACCCGCCCCGCGGTGGGTCGCTGCAGGCCGGTGATGACGTTGAACAACGTCGTCTTCCCCGCACCGTTCGGCCCGATGAGCGCCGTGACCTGCCCTCCGTCGGCGGAGATCGTGGCTTCGTTGACGGCCGTGACCCCGCCGAAGCGCACCGTCACGTCCTGCACGTCCAGGTGCGTCATGCCTCGGCCTCCGCGTTCTCGCCGACCGCCACCGAGCTCTTGACCGGGGCCTTGACGGCGGCGCTCGCGGCGATGCTCCGTGCCGTCCCCGCCGACCCGAGCCCGAGCCGCCCGGCCACCGGATGCTCGCGCAGCTCGAACAGCCAGCCCGTGATCCCGTTGGGCTGTTTGCCCAGCCCCACGGCCGCGGCGGCGAGGATCAGGAACAGGTAGGGCTGCATGTCCGGATAGCTGTTCAATGCCATCAGCAGCATCCCGCCGAGCAGCGCCCCGCTCACCGACGTCACGCCGGCGCACACCACGATCAGCAGCAGCGGCAGGCTGTTGAAGAACTGGAAGTTCGAACTCCCCACCTGGTTCTGCAACCCGGCGTAGAGCCCGCCGCCCAGCCCGGCGATCGCCGCCGATCCGGCGAACACCGCCACGCGCGCCAACCGCGGGTTCAGCCCGAGCGTCGCGCAGGCCGCGGGCGAGTCGCGCAGGGCGATCAGGATCCTGCCGTACCTGCCCTTGCGCAGCCCGATCACCAGCGCTCCGACCACGCAGAACACAGCCGCCGCCAACAGCGCATACGCCTTGTCGGAAGTGAACCGGTAGCCGAACAGGTCCAGACGCTTCGTCTTCAGTGATCCGCCGAACCCGCCAAGGGACGGGTTCTGGAACACCATGTAGTCCATGATCTGCGCGAACGCGATCGTCGACAGGGCGAGATACAAGCCCTGCAAGCGCAACGACGGCAGCGCCACCAGAATCCCGGCGACCGCCGCCAGCACGGCTCCGAGGAACACCGCCGTCGGCGCCGAGGAGTGGGTCTTGGCCACGGTGAGCGCCCCGACGCCGAAGAACGTGAACTGCGCCAGCGACACGTATCCGCTGAAGCCGGTCAACGGCACCAGCGACAGCGCGAGGATCGCGAAGCACAGCCCGAGCGCCATCCGGTTCACGTTCACCGCGCTGAGCACCGCGTTGCCGATCACCACGGCCAGCACCAGCGCCGCCGAGGCGATCGCTATTCGGCGCAGCTCCGGGGTCCGCACTCCGGCGATCCCGGAAAGCCGCCCGACTCGCAGCTGCGCCTGCGGCATCAGCACCAGCATCAGGAGCAGGAAGATCGCCGGGATCGCCTCCCGGAATCCGGTCCACGCGTTGCTGGTCCACAGGTATCCGGAGGCGTACGCGTTCAGCAGCCCCAGCACCAGGGCGCCGATGAAGGTGCGGGGCAGGCTGGTCAGCCGGCCCGCCATCGCCGCCGCGTAGGCGTTCACCACCAGCAGGGTCAACGAGATGTAGTTCAGCTCGCTCTGCCGCGCCGACACCAGCAGGATCCCGGCCAGCGCGGCCAGCGCGGATCCCAGTGCCCAGGCGAGCGCCGCCATCCGGTGCGGCCGGCCGCCGTGCAGCGCCAGCAGTTCCTTGTCGTCAACGGCCGCGCGCATCGCCACGCCGGTGCGGGTGAAGGTCAGAAGCCCGTACAGCACCGCGCCGACGGCGACCGCCAGGCCGATGGTGAGCAGGTCGTTGCCGGAGACGTGCACCTTGCCGAGGTGCACGCCGTGCCCGGCGAAGAACATCGTCACCGAGTGCACGCCCGGCGGCCAGATCTTCTCCGCCGCGCCGATCAGGCCGACCAGCACCGCGCAGGTGACGACCAGCGTGACGCCGACGCCGGCGTCCGCCACCCGCCGGATCACCCAGCGCTCCAGCAGCGCGCCGAACAGCGGCGCCACCACGAACACCACGAGCAGCACCGAGAGCCAGTTGGACAGGCCCTGGTTGTAGGCGAGCTCCCAGTACACGAACGCCATGACCATCGCCGTGGCGCCGTGCGCGACGTTGAAGATGCGGGTGGTGGCGTAGGTGAGCACGAGGCCTGATGCGGCGATCGCGTAGGAGGCTCCGATCACGAAGCCCAGGACCGTGTAGGTGAGGAAGAGGTTCATCGCGCTGCGCCGCCTGCCGCCTCAGTTCACGCCGGAGTCGATGAGTTTCCCGCACGACCAGCCGGAGCCCGGCGCGACCCGCTTCCAGGTGCTGCCGTTCAGCTGCATGAACAGCGCGCACGGCGAGGTGGTCTTGCCGCCGACGTCCTGCGGCGCGAACATGCCGTTGCCGGTGTAGTCGTGCACGTTCTTCAACGCGCTCACCAGTGCCGCGCGGGTCAGGTTCGGGCCGATCTGGTTCGCCAGCCGGGTGAACAGCTCGGCGGAGGACCAGGCGAACATGCCGAAGTAGGTCGGGGTCGCGCCGGGCGAGACCCGCTTCAGCCACTGGGTGTAGAGCTGCAGCTCAGGGTTCGAACCCGCCTCCTCGAACATCGCCGCGTTGCTGAAGACGTAGGTCTTGTCCGCCGCCGAGCCGGCCTGCTGGACGTAGTTCGGGTCGTAGCCGGTCGGGTCGAGCACGAACGCCTTCGGCACGAAGCCCTGCTGCTGCATGGCCTGCGCGAGCGTGGCGGCTTCCTGGAACGCGCCGAGGAACTGCACGTACTGCACGCCGGCCTGCTGCATCTTGACGACGTAGGGAGTGTAGTTCGACTCGGAGATGCCGATCGGCTGGTTCAGGACCCAGGTGAAGCCGTCCTTGGCGTAGGCCTGCTCCCAGGATTTCGCCTGCTGCGCGGTGGTCCCGGTGTCGACGTATACGAACGCCGCCTTGGTGCCGGCCCCGGGGATCTGCTTGTTCCAGAAGTCCGGCTGCACCTGCGGGACCAGCGGCAGCTGCTGGGAGTCGGTGCCGAAGCACACCGGGCACGTCTGCCGGGCCCGCGTGGTGCTCACCGCGCGCAGGTCGGGAATGCCGCACTGGGCCGCCGAGGCCGCGCCGCCGGAGTCGAAGGCCGAGACCGAGCCGACCATGGCGAAGTCGGACTGGCAGGCGGTCAGCGTCTGCTGGTTGTCGCCGCTGTCCGAGGTCTGCGAGTCGTAGGAGTGGACGCTGAGCTTGCGGCCGCAGATGCCGTTGGGGTGCGTGGCGTTGAAGTAGGCGACGTAGGCCTGGACCGCCTGCGCGGCGGAGCTGAACAGGCCGCCGATCGGACCGGACAGGTCGCTGGCGTTGCCGAGGCTGATGCTGGTGGCGGTGACGCCGGGGGCGGTGCCGCCGTTGGCGGTGCCGGTGCACGTGTCGGAACCCGGGTTGCCGCCGCCTCCCGAGCCGCCGGTGCCGCCTCCGGTGGTTCCGCCGGTGGTTCCGCCTGTGCCACCGCCGGTCGAGCCGCCAGTCGTGCCGCCGCTCGTGCCACCCGTCGTCTTGCCGCCGGTGCTGCCGCCTGTGGTACCGCCGGTTGTCTTGCCGCCTGTGGTGCCGCCGCTGGAGCCGCCGGTCGTGCCGCCGGCGGCACCTCCCACCGCGCCGCCGGTGCTGCCGCCTGTCGTGCCGCCGGTGGTGGTGCCGCCTGTGGTGCCGTTCGCCGCGTTGCCGCCGGTGGTCCCGCCAGTGCCGCCGGTACCGCCGGTACCGCCGGACGTCCCGCCGTCGGCACCAGAGCTCTGCGAACCGTCGGCGTTCTGCGCGCCGCTGTGCGCACCCTGGCCGTAGGCGATGGCAGCGGCCTTCTGGTCGGCGGACAGGCGGGCGCCGCATGCGCCCAGGACCAGCGACAGGGCCGCGACGGCGATCGCGGTAGTGGTGGCGGTCCGATGGTTTCGGGGGCGGAGGCGGGCAGGACAGGCGGAACTGGCGGAACGGGCAAAGCGCGCGCAGGTCATCGAGTGCTACCACCTGACGGGTCGTCAGAAACGTTGGGTGTAGCAGTGCAGCGTGCTCTAATTCAACAGAGAACTCAATACAGGGGCGAGAGTCCTTCAGCACAATTGGGCAAAACGTGACCCTGTTTCACCCTCACGGGTGAGGGTGAAACGCCACGGCGGCGCGATATCAGCCCTTGAGGATCTTGCTGAGCGCTTCCAGACCCCGGCTCGCCGTGGACTTCACGGTCCCGCGGCTGATGCCCAGCGCGTCGGCGATGTCCGCCTCGGACAGGTCCGACCAGTAGCGCAGCACCAGCACCTCGCGCTGCCGCGGCGGCAGCTGCTGGATCGCCTCCAGCACCTCGCGGTGCTCCTCGGACAGCATCGCCACCGATTCGGCACTGGCGGCGTCCGGCACATGCGGCGGGGTGTACCCGCGGGCGGTCTTGCGCCGCCGCAGCACCGACCGCGCGTTGTTCACCACAGCGGTCCGCAGGTACCCGAGCGGGTTCTCCATACCGGTGAGGTCGTCGCCGTAGCGCCGCCACAGCCCGGTGAACGAGTCCTGCACCACGTCCTCGGCCGAAGCCTGGTCGTCGACCAGCAGCACCGCCAGCCGCACCAGCGACAACCGGTGCGCGTAGTACAGGTCGGCCAGCGACGGCCCGTCCCCCGGCAGCATCGCCCGATGCCCCCGCGGCGCGGTGGACCCGCCGATCAGCGACAGCGCATGATTCCCACTGGCGGTCAGATCCCCGGCGGTGTCCTCGGCCTCCGGCGTGTTCAACGCCTCCCGCAACGCCGCCAGCAGCCGCCCGACCCCCGCCGCGGAAGCAGTGGCAGAAGCAGTCACAGAAGCAGTCACAGAAGCAGTCACAGAAACCGGGCCGACGCCCGCGACCCGCCGCCGCCGCGACCACCACGTGCTGCGCGCCGGCCAGGCGACAGTGCCCGCCACAGTCATCCGTAAGCTCCTGATCCGACGCATCCCCCGGCGGCCGCGCACCGGCGACAACAAACAGCCCCGAATGCCCATCGTATCGCTCGGGAGGGGGGTGGCGGCAGGGCGTCTTTGAAGAGAGTGGCACGACCCTGCGTGCACGACAATGGCCCCGTTCCACAGAACGGGGCCATCGCCTCACCTGACGCGGCTCACCTCAGCCGGTGTAGCCGATCTTGGTCCAGTCGTAGTCCTGGAAGCCGAACGAGCCGAAGTTCGCCAGCGTGGGCTTGGTGGCCCAGATCTGCGGGCGCTGGTACAGCGGGATCAGGGTGGCCTGCTTGGTGGCCGCCTTGTCCGCGGCGTTGGCGTCCGCGATCGCCTGCGCCGGGTCGGTGTCGGTCAGGGCCTTGGCCACGGCCGCGTCGACGTCCGGAGCGTTGTCCAGGCGGGGGTTGTTGTGGATGTTCTTCGGGTCGGTCACCGACTGGATCTGCGGGGCACCGCTGGAGATCGAGAAGGGGTTGCCGACGTAGGAGAACGCGGTGATGTCGAACTGGCCGACGTTGATGTACTTGTCGAAGAAGTCGTCGCTGGTGACCGGCGTCTCCTCCAGGCCGACGCCGATCTTGGCCAGGTCGGCCTTGACCATCTGGGCCTCGTTGGAGGTGGTCTTGATGCCCTGCGGCTCGATCCACTTCAGGTCCAGCTTCACGCCGCCCTTGGCGCGCAGGCCGTCGGCGCCCTTGACCCAGCCGGCCGCGTCCAGGGCCTTGTTGGCGGCGTCGGGGTTGTAGGCGGCGTCGGCGGCGTTGTCCTGGTAGCCGGTCTGGTTGTTGACGAAGAACCGGTTGTTCAGCAGGGTCGGCTTCCAGGTGCCCAGGTTCTTCAGGTCGACGTCGGCGATCTGCTGGCGGTTGATCGCCTGGTAGATCGCGAAGCGGACGGCCTGCTCCTTCAGCGCGGGGGCCTGGGCGTTCATCGAGATGTGGCGCCAGTCCGGACCGCCGGCGTAGTGCAGGACGCTGTCCGGGGCGTCCTTGACCTTGGCGAAGTTCGCCGCCGACGGGCCGACCTCGAACACGTCGAGCTCGTGGTTCTTGTAGGCGTCGGCCTGCGCCGCGGTGTCGTCGATCGCCCGGAAGACGATCTTCTCCAGCACCGGCTTGTCGCCCCACCAGTTCGGGTCCGGCACGATGGTGATGGTCTTGGTGGTCGGGTCCAGCTTGTCCAGCTTGAACGGGCCGGCGGTGACCGGGATCGCGTTCAGGTAGGACTTGTTCCAGCCGTCGGCCGTCGCGATCTTCGAGGCCGGGTACAGGCCGGTGCCGTTGAACTGGTCGAACATGCTCTTCCAGTCCGAGAACGGCGTCTTGTAGGTGACGACCACGGTCTGGTCGTCAGCGCCCTTCTCCACCGACTCCATCTGGTCGTAGCCGACCGCGCTGGCGATGTCGAAGCCGGCCGAGGCGCCGATCTGGGCCTTCCAGGTGGCGACGAAGTCCTTGTAGGTGATCGGGGTGCCGTCGGACCACTTGGCCTTCGGGTTCAGCTTGTAGGTCACCACCTGCTTGCCGCCGGTGGTGGTCTCGTCCGCGCTGACCAGGTAGTCCTTGTTCGGCGTCGGCGTACCGGTGGCGTCGAAGTGGAACAGCCGCGGCATCAGGGCGGACATGATCTTCGCGGTGTCCGCCTCGTTGCCGTCGTTGGTCGAGGTGTTCCACTGTGAGGAGTACTGGTCGACCGCCAGCGTCAGGGTGCCGCCGGGCTTCAGCGCGGAGACGTCCTTGACGTTGATGTCGTTCTTGGAGGCGGCCGGGATGGACTTGCCGCCGGCGGAGGTGGCCGTGCTGCCGGCGCCGGTCTTGGACGAGCCGCTGCTCTTGCTCGAAGAGCACGCGGTCGCCGTCAGGGCCGCCGTGGCCAGGATCGCCACGATCGCCGGCGACTTCTTGGTGATGCTACGCATGGATGACACTCTCCCTAGGACATGCGTGAGACGGTTGATCAAAGCGGCGCCGGTGGCCCGGGGCTGCCTCAGGGGTGTGGGGCGGATTGCCCGGGTGCGGTCGGAACTGCACGATCAGACCACCTCCAAGGCGTCGGCGAAGTGACACGCGGTCGCGTGGTCCTCTCGGCCGGGGCGCGCGACGATCGTCGGGTCCTCGTCGCGGCACTTCATCTGCTCGGACTCGCCCAGCGCCGCGTACTTGAAGCAGCGGTCGCGGAACCGGCAGCCCGAGGGCACGTTGGCCGGCGACGGCAGGTCGCCGGGCAGCAGGATCCGGGTGCGCTCGCGCTCCTTGTGCGGATCCGGCAGCGGGATCGCCGACAGCAGGGCCTGGGTGTACGGGTGCGAAGGCGCGCGGAACACCGAGGCGACGTCGCCGATCTCGACGATCCGCCCCAGGTACATCACGGCCACCCGGTCGGCGATGTGCCGGACCACCGACAGGTCGTGGGCGACGAACAGGTAGCTCAGGCCCAGCTTGGCCCGCAGCTCGTCCAGCAGGTTGACGACCCCGGCCTGGATCGACACGTCGAGGGCCGACACCGGCTCGTCCAGGATCACCACCTTCGGGTTCAGCGCCAGCGCCCGGGCCACGCAGATGCGCTGCCGCTGGCCGCCGGAGAACTCCCGCGGGAAGCGGGTGGCGTGGTACGGCTCCAGGCCGACCAGCTTCAGCAGCTCCTCGACCCGGGCCCGCGCCTTGTCCGCGGCCCAGCCGTGGGTGCGCAGCGGCTCGGCGATCGCGTCGCCGACCGGCATCCGCGGGTCCAGCGAGGCCATCGGGTCCTGGAAGACGATCTGGATGTCCTTGCGCATCTCCATGCGCTCGCGCCCGGACAGGTTCGCG
>JABFWL010000482.1 GCA_013362315.1 Catenulispora sp.
TAGTCGAACTGCGTGATGATGACGCCGTCGGCGGGCCGCATCATGACCGGCACGTGGTCGGTGATGGTCTCCGGCGAGATGATGACGCCGGCCGCGTGCACGCCGGGCTGCCGGATCAGGCCCTCGACGCCCCGGCCGGTGTCGATGACCTTCTTGACGTCCGGGTCCTGCTCGTACATCCCGCGGATCTCGCCGGCCTCGCCGTACCGCGGGTGGTTGGCGTCGAACACCCCGGACAGCGGCATCGACTTGCCCATCACGTCCGGCGGCATCGCCTTGGTGATCCGGTCGCCCATCGCGAACGGGTAGCCCAGGATCCGGCTGGCGTCCTTGATCGCCGCCTTCGCCTTGATCCGGCCGAAGGTGGCGATCATCGCCACCTTGTCCTCGCCGTACTTCTCGGTGACGTAGCGGATCACGTCGGAGCGGCGGCGGTCGTCGAAGTCGATGTCGATGTCGGGCGGGGTCACCCGGTCGGGGTTCAGGAACCGCTCGAAGAGCAGGTCGAACGGGATCGGGTCGACGTCGGTGATGCCGAGCGAGTAGGCGACCAGCGAGCCGGCCGCCGAGCCCCGGCCCGGACCCACCGCGATGCCGTTGTCCTTGGCCCAGTTGATGAAGTCCGCGACCACGATGAAGTAGGACGGGAAGCCCATCTGCAGGATGACGCCGAGCTCGAACTCCAGGCGGTCCACATAGGTCTTCTCATCCGGCGGGCCGGCCGGGAAGCGCTTGGCCAGACCGTCGAAGGCGAGTTTGCGGAACCACTCGTCCTCGGTCAGGCCGGCCGGCGGCTCCAGCCGCGGCATCAGGTTCCGGTAGGAGAACATCCCCTCCGGGTTCACCTTCTCCGCGATCAGCAGCGTGTTGCGGCAGCCCTCCTGCCAGATGTCGTCGCTGTTGATGGCGCGCATCTCGTCGGCGGACTTCAGGAAGTAGCCGTCGCCGCCGAACTTGAACCGGTCCGGGTCGGCGATGTTCGACGCGGTCTGGATGCACAGCAGCGCGTCGTGCGCGGTCGACTCTTCCCGATAGGTGTAGTGCGAGTCGTTCGTGACGACCGGCGGAATGTTGAGCTTGCGCCCGATCTCCAGCAGGCCCTCGCGGACCCGGGTCTCGATGTCGAGCCCGTGGTCCATCAACTCCAGATAGAAGTCGTCCTTGCCGAAGATCTCTTGATACTGCGCCGCGGCCTCCAGCGCTTCCTTCTCCTGCCCCAGCCGCAGCCGGGTCTGCACGAACCCCGACGGGCACCCGGTCGTGGCCATCAGCCCTTCCGAATGCTGCGCCATCAGCTCGGCGTCCATGCGCGGATACTTGCGCGCAAAGCCTTCGGTGTACGCCCGAGACGAGAGCTTTGTCAGGTTCTGCAGGCCCGTGACGTCCTTCGCCCAGATCGTGGCGTGTCCGTACAGACCGCCGCCGGAGACGTCGTCGGACTTCTGGTGCGGCTGCCCCCACCGGATCGGCTTCTGGTTGTAGCGCGACTCCGGCGCCACATAGGCCTCGATCCCGATGATCGGCTTGATCCCGGCGCCCTGCGCCTGCTTCGTGAAATCCGCCGCGCCGTGCATGTTCCCGTGGTCCGTCATGGCCACCGCCGGCATCCCCAGCGAGGATGCGTGTTTGAACATGTCCTTCAGTCGTGCCGCACCGTCCAGCATCGAGTACTCGGTGTGAACATGCAGGTGGACGAAGGAATCGGACACGAGGGAATCCTCCTGCGGGGGTGGGGCGGGCGGGGCAGGTGAAGTCTAAAACAGGTCGGGCCGGGGCCGTGCGGCTCCTGGCGGTAGGGTTTTCCGGGCCCCAGGTGAGGCCGGGTAAGTTGAGGAGAGCAAGTGAAACTCGGGCGTGTCGCGTCATGGTTCCTGGTGGCGTTCGGGCTCTGGTCCCTGATCATCTGGCCCCGCTTCATGAAGGCGATCTGGCAGGACCACCGGTCCTGGGACCACGGCCCGACGTCCTTCTTCCTCGTCCATCTGGCCCTGGTCGTCGTCTCCGTCACCGCCGGTGTCGGCATCGGCGTCATCGGCTGGCGCTCCGTGCGCACCCTGCGCAAGATGAACGCGTGACCGCACTCCTGCTGAGCGTCGAGGACCGCCGCGCCCGCCTGGCGACCCGCCACCTGCTGGCCCCTGGAACCCGCGCCGCCACCCCCGAGGCAGTAGTCGACGCCTTGGTCGCCCTGCACTCCACGGACGCCGCCACCGTCTACCTGTCAGCCCTGGCCCGGCTGGCGGAGCCGGACACCGGCGACGTCGAACGCGCCCTTTATGACGACCGCACGCTGGTCCGCATGCACGGAATGCGGCAGACACTCTTCGTGGTCCCCCGGAACCTGGCACCAGTGGTCCAGGCCTCCACCACCCGCGAGCTGTGGACCAAGGAACGCGCGTCCTTGCTGAAGAGCGCCCGCGACGGCGGCTTGGACGACGCCTGGCTGGCGGCGGCCGAGGCCGCGACCGTCGCCGAACTGCGGCGCCGCGGATCGGCGACCGGCGCCGAACTGAGCAAGGCCGTGCCAGCCCTTCGCGACAAGGTGCTCTACGGCAAGGGCACGAAGTGGGAGGCCTGGCAGACGGCCTCCGGACGGGTTCTGCGGGTTCTCGGCTTCGACGGCGCGGCCGTGCGGGGCCGCCCGGTGGGGACCTGGCTGTCCAGCCAGCACCGCTGGGAGCCCGGCACCGGCCATGCCGACATCCCGATCCCCGAGGCGCAGGCGGAGCTGGCCCGGCACTGGCTGCGCACCTTCGGCCCGGCCACCGAAGCCGACCTGAAGTGGTGGACCGGCTGGAAGCTCACCGACGCCCGCCGGGCACTGAAAACCCTGGCTGCGGTCGAAGTGGCACTGGACGAAGGCACCGGCTGGCTCCTCCCCGACGACACCGACCCGGTCGAGCCTCCGGAGCCCTGGGCCGCACTCCTGCCCGGGCTGGACCCGACCGCGATGGGTTGGCAGTCCCGCGGCTGGTACCTCGCCGACGACCTGCGCCCGCACCTGTTCGACCGCGCGGGAAACGTCGGCCCGACCATCTGGTGGAACGGCGAGGTGATCGGCGGCTGGGCCCAGCGCCCGGACGGCACCATCGCCACCCGCATCCTCACCGAGGCCACCCCCGACGCCATGAAGGCCGTCAAGGCTGAGGCGCAGCGCTGGCAGGACATATTGGGCCCCACCCGCGTCACACCGCGGTTCCGGACACCGCTGGAGCGCGAGCTGGCGGCCTGACCGGTTATCTATCGAACCAACTTGCTCTGTGCTCCCTGACTACTGTCTGCTCTCCAGCGCTCCCCGGCCCGCGAGGGAGCGAATTTGTTGTTTTCGAAGCGGTTTCGCACAGGTCGCGGTCTAGCTCTCGGGGAGAGTACGAGCAGATCAGCGTGCTGTCAACGACGGGCCCGAACTCGTCCCCGCTCTATGTTGACGGCTGGTTACAGCCCCCTTACTGTGTCCGATTGCGATCGTTCTCGTTCATTCGTAGTGGGATTTGTTGGAGCGTGCTATGTCTCGCACTACCCGCACCCCCTCGACCGCCGCCGCCCTGGCGACCGTCCTCTCCCTGCTCCTCAGTGTCCTGACCGTCACCGCCACCCTCACCACGCCGGCCGCACAGGCGGCCACCACCACCTCCGTCACCATCGACGGCACCAAGCCCGGCCTCACCTTCGACGGAGTCGGCGCCATCAGCGGCGGCGGTGGAAACACCCGCCTGCTGATCGACTACCCCGAGCCGGAGCGGACCCAGCTGCTCGACTACCTCTTCAAGCCCGGCTACGGCGCCTCGCTGCAGATCCTCAAAATCGAGATCGGCGGCGACACCAACTCCACCGACGGCGCCGAGGCGAGCATCGAGCACAGCCGTGGCGTCGTGGACTGCAACCAGGGCTATGAGTGGTGGCTCGCCGCCCAGGCCAAGGCCCGCAATCCGAACATCAAGCTCTACGGGCTGGCCTGGGGCGCGCCGGGCTGGATCACCGGCGGATTCTGGTCCACCGACACCATCAACTACCTCATGGACTGGTTCGGCTGCGCCAAGCAGCACAACCTGGCCATCGACTACCTCGGCGGCTGGAACGAGCGCGGCTATAACAAGGGCTGGTACGAGAGCCTGAAGAGCGCGCTCAGCACGCACGGATACGCGGCGACCAAGGTCGTCGCCGCCGACAGCGACTGGACCGTGGCCGACGCCATGGTCTCCGACTCCACGTTCAACAACTCCGTGGACATCGTCGGCGTCCACTACCCGTGCGGCTACGCGTCCGCCTTCACCACATGCTCGAGCACTGCGAACGCCCGCAGCCTCGGCAAGCCGTTGTGGGCCAGCGAGAACGGCTCGGAGTCGACCGACGGCAGTTCGAGCTTCGGTGCGTGGAGCGTGGCCCGGGCCCTCAACCGCGACTACCTCGACGGGCAGATGACGTCGTACATCAACTGGCCGGTGATCGCCGCGCTCTACCCGAACCTGTACTTCTCCGACCAGGGCATGTCGATCGCCAACCAGCCGTGGTCCGGCAACTACCACATCGGCAAGACCACCTGGGTCACCGCGCAGACCACGCAGTTCACCCAGCCCGGCTGGCACTACATCGACAGCGCCGACGGCTACCTCGGCGGCAGCCGGTCCAACGGCAGCTACGTCACGCTGAAGTCCACGAACAACAGCGACTACAGCACGGTCATCGAGACCGCCGACGCCACCGCCGCGCAGACCTTCTCGGTGCACGTCACCGGTGGCCTGTCCACCGGCACCGTGCACGTCTGGCAGACGAACCTGAACTCGGACAGCTCCGCGGACTACTTCGTCCACGCCACCGACCGCACGCCGTCCGGCGGCTCGTACTCGCTGACGCTGCAACCCGGCTACGTCTACACCCTCACCACGACGACCGGTCAGGGTAAGGGCACTGCGACATCGCCGGCGCAGACCGCGCTCGCGCTGCCGTACTCCGACAGTTTCGAGACCGCTGCGGCCAGCACCTCGCCGAAGTACTTCTCGGACATGAACGGCGCCTTCCAGACCGTGGCCTGCGGCGGCGGCCGGTCCGGCACGTGCCTGCGGCAGATGGCGCCGGCCACGCCGATCCGCTGGACCGGCGAGTCCTACGCCATGCCCTACACCATCATGGGCGACCTGAGCTGGGGCAACTACACCGTCGCGGCCGACGCGCTGCTGGAGCAGTCCGGGAGCGTGGAACTGCTCGGCCGCGTCAACGAGCAGGGCCGCAACAACAACGGGCTCAACGCGTATCACTTCCGCGTCTCGGACGGCGGCGCGTGGTCCATCCAGCGCAGCGACACCTCGTGGACCTTCACGACGCTGGCCAGCGGCACCGTCTCCGGTCTCGGCCTGAACACCTGGCACCATCTCGCGTTCCAGCTGCAGGGATCGACGTTGACCGCGTCGATCGACGGCAAGGCGGTCGGCAGCGCGACCGACGCCACGTTCACCAACGGACAGGCCGGGCTGGGAGTCACCGGGTATCAGACCGACCAGTTCGACAACTTCGCACTGACGCCTGGCACCGGCTCCGGAACGCACCTCGGGCCGATCACCTCCGGTATCGCGGGCAAGTGCGTGGACGACAACAGCGGCTCCACGGCCGACGGCACACATGTGCAGCTGTGGGACTGCAACAACTCCGCGGCGCAGACCTGGTACTGGGCCAACGGCCAGGTGCAGCTCGGCGGCTCGGGCGGCAAGTGCCTCGACGTGACCAGCGGCGGCACGAGCAACGGCACGCTGGTCGAGCTGTGGCAGTGCAACGGCGGGGCGAACCAGCAGTGGGTGGCGCAGTCCAACGGCTCGCTGAAGGGCGTGCAGTCCGGACGCTGCCTGGACGATCCCGGGTTCGCCACGGCCAACGGCACCCGGCTGGAGATCTGGGACTGCAACGGCGGCAACAACCAGAAATGGACGCTGCCCTGAGCGCGGCTCACCGCGACGGCGCCACCAGCCCGGCCTCATACGCCGTGATCACCAGCTGCACCCGGTCGCGCGCGCCGAGCTTGGTGAACAGCCGCGCCACGTGCGCCTTCGCGGTGGCCGCGCTGATGTAGAGCTGCTCGGCGATCTCGTTGTTCGACAGGCCGCGGCCGACCAGCGTGAGCACTTCCCGCTCGCGCTCGGTCACGCCGGTCAGCAGCGAGTCGTCCACGCCGCGCGGCCGGGCCGGCTCCGGGCGGACGGCGAACTCGGCGATCAGCTTGCGGGTGACGCTGGGGGCGATCAGCGCGTCGCCGGAGGCGACCACGCGGACCGCGTCCAGGATGGAGTCCAGCGCCATGTCCTTCACCAGGAAGCCGCTGGCGCCGGCGCGCAGCGCGGAGTAGACGTACTCGTCGTCGTCGAAGGTGGTGAGCATGACGACGCGGGTGGTGTCGGCCGCGCCGGTGATGCGGCGGGTGGCCTCGATGCCGTCCATCTCGGGCATCCGGATGTCCATGACCGCCACGTCCGGCCGGTGCTCGGCGGCCAGTCTCACGGCCTCGGCGCCGGTGCCCGCCTCGCCGACGACGGTGATGTCCGGGGCGTCGTGGATCAGGACCCGCAGACCGGTGCGGATCAGCGGCTGGTCGTCGGCGAGGATGAGGCGGATCGGCGCGCGGTGCGGGCCTGGATCCGGGGCCGGGCCGGCGAACTCGTGGTTCTGGGCGCCGGTCGGGCCGCCGGTCGGGCCGTTGGCCGGAGCGCTGGTCTGGTCACTGGTCACTGGTCACCGTCGGTTCGGTCGGGCGCGGTCGGCGCGGGGACGGCATCGGGCATCTTCTCGGAGTTCGTCTCAGGGCCGGCATCAGAGCCGGCATCAGAGCCGGTATCAGAGTGAGTAGCAGAGCTCTGATCGCCGGGCCGGTCCGGCACGGGTTCGGAGCCGAACACCGTCCCGAAACCCGGCACCGGCAGTCTGGCCCGGACCAGGAATCCGCCGCCGGGCTGCGGCCCGGCGCTGAACTCGCCGTGCACCAGTGTGACCCGTTCGCGCATCCCGACCATGCCGAATCCGGTGCCGCCGCTGCCGAGCACGCCGTGCCCGTTGTCGGCGACGGTTATCGTGACCGCCTCCTGGCCGTACTCCACGGCCACGCGGCAGGTCCGGGCCCCGGAGTGCCGCACGACGTTCGTCACCGACTCCTGGATGATCCGGTAGGCGGCCAGGTCGACCTCGCCGGGCAGCGGCCGGGGCATACCGCTCGGCTCGACGATCACCAGTACCCCGGCGTGTCGGGTGGACGCGACAAGCTTGTCCAGGTCGGCCAGACCCGGCGCGGGATCGGTGGGCGTGCCCTCGGTGTCACCGTGGCGCAGCGCGGTCAGCGTGCGGCGCAGCTGGGAGAGCGTGTCCCGGCTGGTCTCCTCGATGGCCTGCAGCGCCCGGCGGGCCTCGCCCGGCTGGGTGGCGATGACCCGGTTCCCCATGCCGGCCTGGATCGCGATGATGCCGATGCTGTGCGCGATCATGTCGTGCAGCTCGCGGGCGATGCGCAGCCGTTCGTTGGCGACCGCCCGCGCGGAGGCGTCGGCCCGCTGGCGCACGGCGTCGGCCCGGCGCTCCCGGATCGAGTTGCCCACCAGCCAGGCCACCGTCGTCAGCAGCAAGATGACCACGACGTGCGTGTTCAGCAGCGACGACGATCCCGGCGGGAAGGTGATGATCCCGCCCAGGGCCCCGGCCAGCACCAGGGCTCCGGCCTTCAGCGAGGTCTGCCGCGGCCGGTTCAGGGCGATGTTCAGCACCACGATGTCGGCGGCGACGAACGCGAAGTACCGGGCGTTGCCGGAGGCCTGCTGCATGCTCACCGTCAGCTCGGTCAGGCCCAGGCAGGCCGCGACGACCAGTGGCCGGCGGCGCAGCAGCGGCAGCAGCAGGATGGTCAACAACGCCGGAACCAACTGCTCCCAGTTGTCCGCGTGGTAATTCTGGAACGGGACGACGGTGTTCGGCGGGATCCGATACGTCCCGGTCCGCGGGTCGAACAGGCCGACAGGGTAGGGGCGGTAGTCGGTGAACGGCCGCAACCGCGGCGTGTTCAACGCGACCAGCACCAGGTACATGGCCACGAGGAAGCCGTCGACCAGCCAGCGGCTACGCGGTGTCCGCCGTGCCTGCTCCGCCTTCTCCACAGCCGCACCTGGTGCTTTCTCCACGGCATGATCGTAGGGGCGCCATGAGGCGTGCGGCATCGGCTCCGGGGCTTACATCCCCGGGCCAACCTCGCCGTTCCCGGTTGCGGCCCGCCGGCCGATGCCCGATGACGCGCCGCCTCGGCAGTGTGGTCCCCGTGATCGAGCTGACTGAACTGACCAAGCGCTACGGCGACAAGACCGCCGTCGACCATCTGAGCGTGACGGTGCGCTCCGGAACCGTCACCGGCTTCCTCGGCCCCAACGGCTCGGGCAAGTCGACGACGCTGCGCATGATCCTGGGCCTGAACGCGCCGAGCTCCGGCGCCGTCACCGTCGAGGGCCGGCCCTTCGCCGACCGGCCGCGCGGCCTGCGCCACGTCGGCGCGCTGCTGGACGCGCAGGACATCCACGGCGGCCGCTCGGCGGTCGCGCACCTGAAGTCGCTGGCCGTGTCCAACCGGATCCCGCTGCGCCGGGTCGGGGAGGTGCTGGAGGAGGTCGGCCTGGCCGAGACCGGCCGCAAGCGGATCGGCGGCTATTCCCTGGGCATGAAGCAGCGGCTGGGCATCGCCGGGGCGCTGCTCGGCGACCCGCCGGTGCTGCTGTTCGACGAGCCGCTGAACGGCCTGGACCCGGAGGGCGTGCGCTGGGTCCGCGAGATGTTCCAGAAGCTGGCCAAGGAAGGGCGGACGGTGTTCGTCTCCAGCCACCTGATGTCGGAGATGGAGCACACCGCCGAGCGGCTGGTGGTGATCGGCCGCGGCAGGCTGATCGCGGACGAGACGCTGGTGGACTTCGCGCGCCGCGGATCGCAGGCCACTGTCCTGGTGCGCAGCCCCGAGGCCGACGCGCTGAGCGCGATCCTGGCCGCCGAGGGCGCGGCGGTGGCGCCGGCCGCGGACGGCGGGCTGACCGTGACCGGGCTGCCGGCCGACCGGATCGGCGAGCTGGCCTGGCGCAACAACATCATGCTGGCCGAGCTCGCCACCGGCAACGCCTCGCTGGAGAAGGCGTTCATGGAACTGACCGCCGACTCCGTCGAATACGCCGCTGGAGAGAACCGATGAGCACCGCGACCGCTGCTTCTCAGAGCCCTACCTACGTCCGCGTCCCCTCAGAGCCGCGGCCGCGGTTCCGCGACCTGTGCCGGATGGAATGGATCAAGGTCGCGTCGCTGCGCGCCACCTGGTTCGTGCTGATCGCCGCCGCGCTGGCGACGGTGTTCATCAACCTGAACGGAGTCCACTCCGACCTGCAGTACCTCGACCACGACCTGGCGCACCCGAGGGGCATCACGCCGGACGGGAAGGTCTGGCACTTCGTCTACGATCCGCTGCGGCGCTCGCTGAGCGAGATCGCGGTGCAGCTGATGATGCTCGGCGGCTCGGCGATCGGGGCGCTGACCATGTTCGGCGAGTTCTCCACCGGCCAGATCCGCACCACCTTCGTGGCCGTGCCGAAGCGCGGCAGCGTGGTCGCGGCGAAGGTGACGGTGCTGTGCACGATCACCACGATCCTGGCCTTCGTCGTGGCCCTGATCTCGTTCCTGGGCGGACAGGCGATGGTCGCGAGCCGCCACGTGGGCCTGTCGATCACCGACCACGACGCGCAGATCGCGATCGCCGCCTACACCCTGGTGGTTCCGGTGAGCGCCCTGGTCGGCATGTTGTTCGGCGCGATCATCCGCAACGCCACCGCCTCCATCGTCGGCGTGGTGGCCTTCCTGTTCCTGATCCCGGCGTTCTTCGGCGGCGACAAGTACCGCTGGGTCGTGGAGCTCCGCCACCTGTTCCCCGGCAACGCCGAATCGAACCTGACGTACTGGACCCACGACCCCTACACATCGAACGGCAGGTGGCCGGCCAGCCACCTGCATTCGTGGGCGGTGCTGGTCGGGTGGACGGTGGTCTCGATCGTCACGGCACTGATCGTGGTGAAGAAGCGGGACGCCTGAGGGGGCGGGGGTTCGGGCTGTGCGGTCAACCAGCCGATCCCCCGGCATCGTCGGCCGGGGGATCGGCCAGCAGCTCCGCGACCAGGCATGGCACCGCCTCGCCGATCGGATCGCGGATCACCTCGGTGGCCAGGTGGTCGTACGGGGTCTCCTCGTTGTTGACGATCACCAGGTCCGCCCCGTGCTCCACGGCGAGGGCGCACATCGAGGCCGCCGGCTCGACCCGGAGCGAGGTGCCGATGGCCAGGAACAGGGCGGAGTTCTCGGCCACCTGCACCGCCTGCCACACCGTGCGCTGGTCCAGCTGCTGGCCGAACATGATGGTCGCCGCCTTCAGGATGCCGCCGCAGACCGGGCACGGCGGGTCCGGCTCGCCGTTCGCGACCCGCTCCAGTGTCGCCTCCATCGTGGAGTGATACGTGCACTCCACGCAGACCACGTCGAACATGTTGCCGTGGATCTCGATCACCTTGCGCGGCGACGAGCCGCCGCGCTGGTGCAGCCGGTCGATGTTCTGGGTGATGATCCGCACCGCGCGGCCGGCGTGCTCCAGCTCCGCCAGCGCCTTGTGCGCCGCGTTGGGCTCGGCCTGCCATGCCGGGTTGTCGCGTCGGGACAGCCAGGACTTCGCGCGCAGCTCCGGGTCGGCCAGGTAGTTCGGGTAGGTGGACAGCAGCTCGGCGATCGGGTCGTTGGTCCACACGCCCTTCGGTCCGCGGAAGTCCGGGATGCCGGAGTCGGTGCTGATGCCCGCGCCGGTCAGGACGCCGATCGGGCCCTTGCGCTGCCGCCAGTTCGTGGTCATGGGACCGAGGGTAATCAGTGAGCCGGAGCAGGACGACCGGCTTTTCCGCTCGCAGCCCTCACCGGCGCAGCGCCTCCAGCGGCTCGATCCGGGCGGCGCGCAGCGCCGGATACCAGCCCGCGGCCAGGCCGACGAGCGCGCCGAGGAACGGCGCCGGCAGGACCGCCGCCGGCTCCAGCACGGCGGTCCAGCCGCGGGCCACGGCGGTGCCGACGACCACCGTGACGCCGAGGGCGGTGCCGACGAGGCCGCCGAACAGGCCCAGGCCGGTGGATTCGGCGAGGAACTGGGCCGCGATGTGGCGGGGCCGGGCACCCAATGACCGGCGCACGCCGATCTCGCCGGTTCGCTCCAGGACCGAGACCAGCGTGGTGTTGGCGATGCCGACCGCCCCGACGACCAGGCAGATGGCCGCCAGGACCAGAAAGAGGCCGGACAGGTCGGTGTCCACCCGGTCCTTCAGGGTGTGCGGGTCCGGCGGCGGCACCGTCCGCAGCAGCTCCGGCCGGTCGGGGCGCAGCGCCAGGGCCGCCTGCCGGGCGATCAGCGGCGCCGCCCCCAGCCGGGTGTGGATCAGCGCCTGGGCCGGGGGGTCGGCGGGCGGACCGTAGCCGGCCAGGGCGGTGCCGCTCGGGATGATCACCGAGAGCAGGCCCTGCGGCAGCCGGCCGGCGTCGGAGACGATGCCCAGCACGGTGTAGGCGGTGTCGTCGACGAAGACCGCCGGCTGGTGCTCGACCCCTGAGATGCCCAGCTGGCGCGCGGCGGCCGCGCCGAGGACGCACACGTGCTCGGCGCGGTCCTGGTGGAAGTCGCCGAACAGGACCCCGGCGGCGAGCGTCGGCTGCATGGCGCGCAGCGCGCCCGGCGACACGGCCAGGACGCTGAGACCGCCGGAGGCCGCGGCGGCCGGGTCCGGCGACGCCGCGATGACCGGCGAGCGCAGCGGGACGGTCCACCACACGCCGCCGTCCACGACGCCGTTGAGCCGACCCAGACGCTGGTCGGCATCGGGAGGGAAGTCCTGGACCGGCACCGGGTCCGGATCCGGGACCGCCGACGCCGCCCCGACGTCGTCGACGGTGACCGTGGTCTCCTGGAGCACCGAGAACGACTTGCCGACCTGCCCGGCGGCAGTGGACGTCAGCCCCAGCACCGCGACGAAGGCGCCGATGCCGAGCACCGTGCCGAGCATGGTGAGCACCGACCGCGCCGGCCGCTGCAGCAGGCCGGCCAGTGACTCGGCGCCCAGATCGCGGAGCTCGAGCCGGGTCGGTTCGGTGGCTGTGGCGGCGGAGTTCCGGGTCATCGGCGGACCTCCGCGGGCTGTCGTTGTGGCGACGACACGCTGTCCGACGACACGCTGTCCGACAACACGCCGTCCAGGATGCCGACCCGCCGCCCCGCGCGGGCCGCGACCGCCGGATCGTGGGTGATGACGACGAGGGTGACGCCGTCCCGGTTCAAGGACTCCAGCAGGTCCAGGACCGCGCCCGCGGTCGCCGAGTCCAGATTGCCGGTGGGCTCGTCGCACAGGACGAGGTCCGGTGCGCCGGCCAGGGCCCGGGCGATGGCCACCCGCTGGCGCTCGCCCCCGGACAGGGTGGTCGGCAGCGCGGCCAGCCGGTGCCCGAGCCCGACCCGTCGCAGGGCCCGGACGGCGTCCCGGCGCCGGGTCGCGGCGTCGACGCCGTGATAGAGCCGGGCCAGTGCGACGTTCTCCACGGCGGTACGGTGCGCGAGCAGGTGGAAGGACTGGAACACGAAGCCGATGCGGCGGCCGCGCAGGGCCGACCGCTCCGCTTCCGACAGGGTGCTGACATCGTGCCCGCCGAGCAGCAGTGTGCCCGCGGTCGGCCGGTCGAGGAGCCCGAGCAGGTTCAGCATCGTGGACTTGCCGGAGCCGGACGGTCCGACGACGGCGAGGTAGTCGCCGGCGTCGACGGTCAGATCGGCCGGGTGCAGGGCGGTCACCGGCGGCGAGCCGGGGTAGGTCTTGGCAACGCCGTCGAGGACGAGGAGCCGGGTACGGGCGGCGGCCA
>JABFWL010000662.1 GCA_013362315.1 Catenulispora sp.
CCGCAGTAGCCGATTCGGCCGACACCGCCACCACCATCGCCGACGGCTACGCCTTCGAAGGCCCCGTTCTGACCTTCGGTGCGCTGATCGTCGACGGGGAACCCCACCCCGACCTCCAAATCAACGTCCCCCTCTCCATGCTGAACCGCCACGGCCTAGTCGCCGGCGCCACCGGCACCGGCAAAACCAAGACCCTCCAAAGCATGGCCGAGCAGCTCTCAGCAGCCGGAGTACCGGTCTTCCTGGCCGACATAAAGGGCGACCTCTCCGGCATGGCCATGCCCGGCAAACCCAATGAAAAGCTCCTAGCCCGCACCGCCGCCCTAGGCCAGGACTGGACCCCCAAAGCCTTCCCCTGCGAGTTCTACACCCTCGGTGGTGAGGCCACCGCCGTCCCGATCCGCGCCACCATCACCTCCTTCGGCCCCACCATGCTCGCCAAGGTCCTCGGCCTCAACCCCACCCAAGAGTCCTCCCTCGGCCTCGTGTTCCACTACGCCGACATCAAAGGCTGGCTCCTCCTCGACCTGAAAGACCTCCGCAGCGTCGTCCAATATCTCGTCAGCGACGAAGGCAAGTCCGAGCTCAAGAGCATCGGCGGCCTGTCCCCGCAGACCGCCGGGGTCATCCTCCGGGAACTGATCGCCTTCGAGGCGAAAGGCGCCGAAGCCTTCTTCGGCGAGACCGAGTTCGACGCCATGGACCTGATCCGCACCGCCCCCGACGGCCGCGGCGTGGTCTCGCTTCTCGAGCTCCCCGGCGTGGCCAGCCGCCCCGAGCTGTTCTCGACGTTCCTCATGTGGCTGATCGCCGAGCTGTTCGAGCGGCTGCCCGAAGTCGGCGACCTGGACCGCCCCAAGCTCGTGTTCTTCTTCGACGAGGCGCACCTGCTGTTCAACGGCGCCTCGAAGGACTTCCTGTCCGCGATCACGCAGGCTGTGCGGCTGATCCGCTCCAAGGGCGTCGGCATCTTCTTCGTCACGCAGACCCCGAAGGACGTCCCCGGCGACGTCCTCGCCCAGCTCGGCAACCGCGTGCAGCACGCCTTGCGCGCCTACACCCCCGACGACGCCAAGGCCCTCAAGGCGACGGTCTCGACCTTCCCGAAGTCCAGCTACGACCTCGGTGAGCTGCTGCAGCAGCTCGGCATCGGCGAAGCCGTGGTGACGGTGCTCTCCGAGAACGGCGCGCCGACCCCGGTGGCGTGGACCCGCCTGCGCGCGCCGGAATCGCTGATGGCGGAGGCCGACGCGGCGCTCGTGCAAAGCACCGTCGACGCCTCACCGCAGATGGCGAAGTACGGCCCGGTCGTCGACCGCGAATCGGCCTACGAGATCCTGGCCGCTCGCGAACTCCAGGCGCAACAGCAAGCCGAGCAGGCAGCGTCGCAACAAGCGGCGGAGGAGGAGGCCAAGCGGCAGGAAGCCGACGCCGCCCGCGCCCAACGCGAGGCCAGCCGGCGGACCTCCACTTCCGCCAAGGAGCCGCCGACCCTCATCGACCAGGTCCTCGGCAACAAGACGGTGAAGCAGGCCATGAACACCGCCGTCCGCGAGATCACCCGCAACATCTTCGGGACGCGGAAGCGGCGCTAAGCGCGACGCTCCTGACCACCGCCGGAGCGCGCCGTGATCGTCAGTACCAGCGCCACCACGGTCACCGCAGCTCCGATCCACGCCGCGGTGCCATACCCGCCCTCCCTCGGAAAGACGGCGCCCGCAGGCGTGCTCGCCGCCAACAGCAAGGCGCTGACAGTGCTCCCGATCGAGAATCCGATGCTCCGCACCACCTGGTTCACACCCATCGCGCTCGCCGTCTCCCGTGCCGGGGTGACCGCCAGAATCACCGCAGGCATCGCCGCCGAGAACGCACCGACCCCGAACCCCAGCAGCGACATGGCGACCAGCGGTCCGGCCAGGCTGCCCCGCCCGGCCGCGAACACCACGAACGCGACGAGCACGACCACCGTGGCACCGCTCAACAGCGTCGGCGCCGAGACCTTCCGGCGTAGTCGTGGGCTGATACGTCCGGCGATGAACCCCAGGATGGAGAACGGCACCAAGAACAGCCCCGCAGCGAAGGTGCTCAACCCGAAACCGTAGCCCGCGCCATGAGGTGTCTGGGCATACCGCGTGATGCACGACAGCAGCAGATACATCCCCGCCCCCGCGATGAGCATCGCGGCATTGGCCGCCGCCACCGCACGATGCCGCAGCAGCCGCAGGTCCACCACCGGCGTCGGCAGCGCGCGCTCCCGCAGCACCCACCCGGCCAACAGCATCGCCGCCACGAGCACCAACGCGACAGCCTCCACCGCATGGTGCTGCCAAAGACTGACCTCACCCAGCACGAACAGCAGCACCAGCAACCCCGCCCCGAGCAACACGCTCGCGGTCGCATCCGGCCGCGGCGCCGGCTCCTGCCGCGAATCAGGGAACGCACGAACCGCCGCTACCAGCGCCACACCGGTCCCCACCAACCCTGCGGCATAGGCCGCGCGGATCCCGCCGACATCCGTCAGGTAGCCGGCCAGCGGATACCCGATCCCGACGCCGACCGTCGACGCGACCGAGATCATCGCGATCGTCGCCGCCGACCGGGCGGCGTCCAGGTGCTCCCGTGCCGCCGCCATCAGCAGCGGCAGCAGCGCCAGGCCGCAGCCCTGGGCCGCGCGCCCCGCGATCAGCACCGGCAGCGACATCGGCAGGACCGTCAGGACGCTGCCGAACACGATGACGCCGAGCGTCCCCAGCACCACCGGGCGCCGCCGGGCACCGGTGCCCCACCGCCCCAGCACCGGCGTCGCGACCGCGCCGACCAGCAGCGACACGGTCAGCGTCCACTGCGCGGCGGCCAGGGAGACGTGCAGCGTGGTGGCGACGCTGGTGATCAGCGGCGAGCCCAGGCTGCCGGCGACCGCCACCACCAGCGCGATCAGCATCAGGGTTCGAGTCAGCGGCTCGGTCCGCCGGTCCTCGCCCGCGACCGTCGCGGCGGTCATCGGCCGGCCTCGGCATCGGCCTTGCCATCGCCATCGCCACCGCCACCGCCATCGCTCTCAGCCTCAGCCTCGGTCTGAGCAGTGACCCCGGCACCGGCCTCAGCATTGGTCTCGCTGGTGATGTGAGTGAACAAACCAGGCCGGATCCGTGTGCGCACCCCCAGCGCCCACGGCTCATCAACCTCCCGCAACTCCAGCGCCGCACTGTTGTTCAGCAACATCCCGAACGCCAGGAACGACTTCACCGCCACCGGATCCAGCCCGGTGGTGTCGGCGACCGTGTGCCACATCCGCGCGAAGCTCTCCCGCACGGCGTCCCGCACCTCCGGCTCGCTCGCCGCCGCGAACCCCTGCAACTGCAACAGCAGAGCCGTGCGATCCGCGAGCAGCGCATCATAGGTCTGTCCCATCGCCGACAGCGCTTCCAAGCCTGTGCGGTCCCCGGCAGCGTGTTGCATCGCCCCGGTCAACTGCTCGAACGCCTGCTGGACCACTTGGATGAACAGGGCCTTCTTCGAACCGAACAGTCGGAAGACATACGCCTGTGTGATGTCCGCCCGCCGCGCGATGGTCTCGGTGGAGGTGCCGTGCAGGCCGCCGAGCGCGAACTCCTCGGCCGCGACCGCCAGGATCTGCGTCCGGCGCTCGTCCGCCGTCATCTTCTTCGATACCGCTGCCATGCTGGCATGTTACTACTCACTAACAAGTAACCAGCGCTCGCGCGGTGTCTGGTTCGCCACACGTGCGAGCACCCCGCCGGGAATCCTCACCGGCCGCGCACGATCCACATCATCAGCGCTCGCCTGATCCCGTTCATGAACCGGACGCGGTGGTAGACGGCTGCCTCCGCGAGCACACCGGGCATGCGCGTTCCCTTCCATAAAACGTCAAGGCCTTGGTTCCGGCCCTCCCGCTACCCGGTGGCCGCGATCCAAACGCCGGTACCGGCTGTACCTTTGTGCGTATGGACGCGATCGAGGTTGCCGAGCTGGCGTTGAGCCTTCCGGACGTTGACCCCTCACAGCCGGCTCCGGCCCGGATCTACGACTTCTGGCTGGGCGGGAGCCAGAACTTCGAGGCCGACCGGGAGGCCGGGCGGCGGGCCGCCGCGGCGATGCCGACCCTGGTGGCCGCGATCCGCGCCAACCGGGCCTTCCTGGGCCGGGTGGTGCGGCACCTGGCCGGTCCGGCCGGGATCACGCAGTTCCTGGACCTGGGCTCCGGGGTGCCGACGGTCGGCAACGTGCACGAGGTCGCGATGGCGGTGAACCCGGACGCCAAGGTGGTCTACGTCGACGTTGACCAGGTGGCGATCGCGCACTCCCGGCTGCTGCTGAAGAACGTGGACGGCGCCGAGGCGATCCTGGCCGACCTGCGGCGCCCGGAGACCGTGCTGGAGCACCCGCTGGTCGGGCGGACGCTGGACCTGAGCCGGCCGGTGGCGGTGCTGATGAACGCGGTGCTGCACTTCGTCCCGGACGAGGAGGACCCGGCCGGGATCGTCGCGGCCTACACCGGCGCCGTCGTCCCCGGCAGCTACCTGGCGCTCTCGCACGCCGCCCCCGACCTGACGCACCCCGGCGAGCAGGCGGAGATGCTCGACGACTACCGGCGCTCCACGAAGGTGCCGTTCATCAACCGGGAGCCGGAGGTGATCGCGGGCTGGCTGACCGGGCTGGAGATCGAGCCGCCCGGCCTGGTCACCGTGGACCAGTGGCAGCCTGAGCCGAACAGCACCGAGGTGTCGATCCTGCGGACCTACGGCGTGCTGGCCAGGGTGCCGGAGCGGGCTCCGGAGGCCGGCCTGCAGGGCTGACCCTGGCGACCGGCACGCAGGGCTGACCCCCGCGGGCGCTCCATCCACCTCGCGTCCAACCCGCTCCAACCCGCTTCCACCCGGCTTCCACCCCCGGGTGGAAGCGATTCCACCCGCCGAGCTGCGAATCTCTAGATGTCAGCAAGAAACACGCAGCTCACGAGGGGAAAATGCCATGGACGCCAGCATCTGGATCGTGAACATCATCGTCTTGGCCTCGGTGCTCGGGTCCGACCTCGGCCGCCGCAAGATCGGCGCCGCCCGCCTGCTGCGCCCGGCCATCGCCGCGGCGGTCATCGTCCCGATCTACGTCAAGCACCCCGCCACCACCGGTACCGGCCTGGTCCTGGAGCTCGCCGGAGCCGCCTTCGGCCTCCTGCTCGGCTTGGCCGCCGCCGCGTTGATGACCGTCCGCCGCGACAAGGACACCGGCATCGTCAACACCCACGCCGGTGTCGCCTACGCCGCCCTGTGGACCGCTGTCATCGGCGCCCGCCTGACCTTCTCCTACGGCGCCCAGCACTGGTACACCAACCAGCTCGGCCGCTGGATGTACGACCACCAGGTCAGCGTGGACGCCCTCACCGACACCCTGATCGTCATGGCCATCGCGATGCTGCTCGGCCGCACCGGCGCCCTGGCCGTCAAGCGCAACACCGCCGCCGCTGCCAACCGCACTCACGCTCTGGCCGCCTAAGCAGAAAAGGCCCAGGAGGAGCCTCAGCAAAGCAGAACACGAAGACCGCCGAGCGAATCGCTCGGCGGTCTTCGGCGTTGGCCAGGGTCCGGAGATCAGTCCCTGCGGCCACCGAACAGGCTGAGGAAGAACAAGAACACGTTGAGGATGTCCAAGAAGATCGACGCGGCCAGCAGCGGCGCGGAGGCGATGTCCTGGTTGCGCCGCAGCCGCTGGAAGTCGACCAGGGTGAACCCGGCGAAGATGACGAGGCCGGCCACGCTGTAGATGACCGAGGCGTGCGGGATGTTCACGAAGATCGCGACGACCCCGAAGATCAGCAGCGCCACCAGCGCCCAGAAGCTCATCCGGGCCACCCCGGACAGGTCGCGGTTGGTGGCGTAGCCGGCCGAGCCCAGCGCCAGGATGAACAGCGCGGTCGCGCCGCCGGCCTGCCACAGCGCCTTCGGCTCGGTGGTGGCGTAGTACACCAGGGTGGGGGAGACCGCGATGCCCATCATCAGCCCGAAGGCGCCCAGCAGGGCGACCGTCGCCTCCCGCGAGCGCCGGGCCGCGAACTGCATCGCGATCAGCGCCGCGAACGCGGCGATGAAGGCGATGAACCCGGCGCCGTGGCTCAGGTCGCGGCCCAGATAGGCGCCGAGCGCGAACAGCCCGGCGGTCGCCGCCACATACATCATGGTGCGGGCGAACAAAGTGTTGGTCGAGATGCCGTAGGCACCCCGGCGCGCTGTTGTGGTTTCGTACACGTCCACTCCTTACCCGCGTGCGCGGAATCCATCGCCCTTCGTATTCTTGTGCGTCCCGCGGATCTGCGCATTTCATGGTTGCTCGATAACCTTGCCCCATGGATGGATCAGAACCCGAGATCCTCACCGTGCCGATCGGGATCGACGCGACGGGAACCCGCCGCGAGACCGACGCGATGGGCGCCGTCGACGTTCCGGCCGACCGCTACTGGGGCGCGCAGACGCAGCGCTCGCTGGAGCACTTCTCGATCGGCGACGACCACATGCCGCCGGGCATCCACCACGCCTACGGCTACGTGAAGATGGCCGCGGCGCTGGTCAACGGCGAGGCCGGGCGGCTGCCGCGGTGGATGGCCGATCTGATCGCGCGGGTGGCCGCCGAGGTCATCTCCGGCGACCTGGACGAGCACTTCCCGCTGTACGTGTGGCAGACCGGCTCGGGCACGCAGACCAACATGAACGTCAACGAGGTGATCGGCAACCGCGCCATCCAGCTGGTCGGCGGGGCTCTGGGCAGCAAGTCACCGGTTCATCCGAACGACCACGTCAACCTCGGCCAGTCCTCCAACGACAGCTTTCCCACCGCCACCCATGTCGCGGCGGTGCTGGCGCTGCACGACCGGGTGCTGCCGGAGCTCCGGGAGCTGCACCTCGCGCTGGCGGTCAACGCCCGCAGGTGGGCCGACGTGCCGAAGACCGGCCGCACCCACCTGCAGGACGCCGTACCGCTCACCGTCGGCCAGGAATGGTCCGGCTACGCCGGGCAGATCACCGCCGCCATCGCCGGCCTGGAAGCGGCCCTGCCCGGGCTCTACGAGCTGGCCGCCGGCGGCACCGCGGTCGGCACCGGCCTGAACGCCCCGGCGGGCTTCGCCGAGCGGTTCGCCGCCGAGCTCGCCGAGCTCACCGGCCGGCCGTTCGTCACCGCCCGGAACAAGTTCGCGGCGCTGGCCGGCGCGGACGCGATGGTCGCCGCCTCGGCCGGGCTGCGCGGCGTCGCGGTGGCGCTGTACAAGATCGCCAACGACATCCGCTGGCTCGGGTCCGGCCCCCGCACCGGCCTCGGCGAGTTGCGGCTGCCGGAGAACGAGCCGGGCAGCTCGATCATGCCCGGCAAGGTGAACCCGACGCAGTGTGAGGCCACGATGATGGTCTGCACCCGGGTCCTGGCCGACGACGGCGCCGTGGCCGCCGCCGCGGCGAGCGGCAGCTTCGAGCTCAACACGATGCGGCCGCTGATCGCCTCCTCGTTCCTGCACTCGGCGCGCATCCTCACCGACGCGGCGCGCAACTTCCGGGTGTTCTGCCTGGCGGGTATCGAGCTGAACCGCGAGCGCATCGACCGCGACCTGGGCCGCTCGCTGATGCTGGTGACCGCGCTGACGCCGGAGATCGGCTACGACAAGGCCGCGCAGATCGCGCACGCCGCCGACACCGCGGGAACGACGCTGCGCGAGGCCGCGATCGACAGCGGGTTCCTCAGCGGCGAGGAGTTCGACCGGATCGTCGACCCGCGCGCGATGACCGAGCCGCCGGACGCTATTTGACCTTCCAGTAGAAGTAGACGCTCGGAAGGTTGTTCGGGTTGTCGGCGCACTTCTCCGAGTCGATGCCTTGGTTGTTGACGAGGCAGTGCGTGGTGTCGTGCCAGAGGTTGAGCATGGTGCTGCCGCTCGCCTCGCTGGCCGCCCACCACTGCCATTCGTCGCCCGCGCTGCACGGGACGAGCTGCCAGTTCTGGCTCGACAACGTCCAGGCCGCGCTCATGCAGTAGCCGGGGTAGGACGTCGACTCGAACTGCCAGGTCGGCAGGCCCGCGGAGGTGGACGTGCCGTGCCAGACCTTCCACTGTGCCGGGGCGCCACTGCACGAGCCGCTGACGTACCACTTCGAGCCGTCGGACTCGGCGGCGGCGGTCACGCACTTCGAGTCGTAGGCGCTCTGGATGACGCGGGCAGTGCTGTCCGCTGAGACCCGGGTCGGGACTCCGGAACCGGAGCCCGCCGAGGACGATGGAGCCGTGGTCGGACCGGCGGACGAGGGCGGGGGAGCGCTGGTGTGGGAGGCCGGGCCGCTGCTGGTCCCCTTGGGCTGGGACGTGCCGGTGGTGCCGGACGCCGGAGCGCCGGGTTTCGAGCCGGCGGTGGTCGCACCGGTCGGACCTGCCGCGCCGGTCGAACCGGCGGCGCTGGTCGGGCCGGCCGCCGAGCCCCCGGTGGAGCCGTTGGCCGGGCTGCCGTCCGGCCTGCCGGGCGTGGCAGGCGTCTGGCCTGATGCGTCAGGGCTCTGCGACGGCGCCGCGCCACCGCTGCTGCCGTTCGGGAGGAGCACGCCGGTCCCGGTCCCGAGGCTGCTGGGAATCGGGTCCGCTATCTCATTGGCGACCCGGCCGCCGCCCGCGGAGCCGGTGCCCTGGGAACCGCCGTCGCCGGAGCCGAGGCTGATCGCCACCACCAGTGCCGCGACGCCGGCGACGACGCCCGCGCCGATCGCCGCCGGCTTGCGCCAGCGGTTCGGCGCTTGTGCGCCTGGTGAAGTCGGGGGATGCAGCGGAGGCGGGGGACCAGCCAGACCGGAGGGGTAGGGCGCGGCCGCCGCGGATTGCGTGGCCAACGCGACAGACTGGGTCGGCAGGGCACTGACCGGCGTCAGGCGATCGGTCGGTGCGCCGGTCACCGCATCTGTCAGTGCGCCAGCCATCGCGCCAGCCATCGCGCCAGACATCGCGCCGGTCATCGCCCCGGTCGTGGCGCCGCCCCTGGCGCCGGTCATCGTGTCGGCCACCACAGGCTGCTGGCGCGGGAAACCGGCGGTTGCCTCGCCTCGGCCGGTCGCGACCTCGACGGTCCTCTCCGGATCTTGGAGCGGAGCCAGATTTTGTTGCGGGGCCGGATCCAGCAGCCGGCTCAGGTGCTCCGCCACCTCGACCGCCGTCGGTCGGGCCTCAGGGTCCTTGTTGAGGCACGCGGCGAGCAGCGGCCGCAGATCCGGCGGCACCGGCTCCAGCCGCGGCGCCTCGTGCACGATGCGGTACAGCAGCGTCACCGCGCTGCCCTCGCCGAACGGGTACTGGCCGGTCATCGCAAAGAGCAGCACCCCGGCCAGGGCGAACAGGTCGGCGGGCGCGCGGGTCTCGCGGTCGCCCTGGATCTGCTCCGGGGCCATGAACTGCGGGGTGCCCAGGGCCACACCGGTGCGGGTGAGGCGGCTGTCGGCGGCGCCGCGGGCGATGCCGAAGTCGATCAGGCGCGGGCCGTCCGGGGCCAGCAGCACGTTGGACGGCTTCACATCGCGGTGCACCAGGCCCTGCGCGTGGATCGCGGCCAGGGCCTCGGCCACCCCGGCGGCCACCGCCAGCGCGGCCTGCGGCGGCAGCGGTCCGTTCTCGGTCACCGCCGCGGCCAGCGACGGACCGGCGACGTACTCGGTGGCCAGCCACGGGTGCTCGGCGTCGACGTCAGAGTCCAGCACCGCGGCCAGCCGCGGGCCGGTGATGGCCGCGGTGGTCTCCACCTCGCGGCGGAACCGGCGACGGAACTCGGGGTCGCGCGCGAGATCGGCATGGATCACCTTGACCGCGGCCGTCACACCGGCCGGGGTGCGGCCCAGGTAGACCCGGCCCATTCCGCCGGAGCCCAGCACCGCCACCAGGTCGTACGGCCCGATCCGTCGCGGATCCGTTCCCCGCAGTTCCTCCACACCCGCCCCCATGCGTCTTCGCATCTGGTTGAGATACAACCCCTGACACCGACAGCGAACCATGCCACATGGCGCACGGGGTGCGCGAACTGATCACGAAGCCGGGAGTGATCGGATGCCGGGGAGGCGAAAGTCAGTCCCGCCGGCCTCTGCGCTGTGCGTGACAATCCGACTACAGTGCGACTACAGCAGGACGCTGACGGCGCGTGGTCACCGCGTCGCCGGGCCGAAGCGCTGGCGGTCTACCAGGACGCCCGGCGCGCGCTGCTCGCCGGGTTCGGCGCCGAACCCGGCGCCGAGCTGCGCGAGCTGTATCGGCGCATCCTCGACGGCGGCGCCGCCCGGGTCGTCGGCGGCAACGGTGTCGTCCGCCCGGCCGCGCCGATGGTGCCCGCGCCGATCGTGCCCCTGGACTCGCTGCACGCCATCGACGAAGCCGTGGAGCGCGCGTCGCTGACCCTGGCCGCATTCGTCACCGGCCGCTTCGAACGGTTGTGGCCGCTGTTCAGCGCCGCACTAGCCGATGTCGCGACCGTCGAGCACCTGAGCGGAGCCCGCGATGACTTGGAACAGCGGATGGGCGCCTTCCAGCGGATGGCCGGCATGCCCCGGGTGCGCCGGACCGGGCAGCGCACCGTGGTGGAGATCCCGCTGATCTACGAGGCGGCGCGGATGCGCGGACGCGTGACCCTCGACGCGGAGGGGAAGGTGCTGGGTCTGTATGTCCTGCGCGTCGAGGAGCGCTGATGTCAGGGTATGGACCTTTCCGTGTAGATCTGTACCGGATAGATCTGTGCCGCTACTGCGCGGAGGCCGGCAAGCCTTCCTGCGGCCCGAGTTCCGGCTCGAAGGCGGCGGTGTAGTGCTCGAAGGCGGAACGCCACGCGTCCTTGCCCTCGGCGGGGGTCTTGCCCGCCAGGCGGTCGAGGCAGTTCTCCCAGCCGACGGCGTTGCGGGCGGCGATGCCCGGGCGCAGCTCGTCGACGAGGACCAGGCGAGTGCCGCCGTCCTGCGGCGTGAGCTCGAAGCGCAGGGTCTCATCGCCCCAGGTGAACACGAGCAGCTCCGGCTCGCGGACCTCCAGCACTTCGCCGCTCAGGGTCACGTTGTCGGCTTCGGGGCCGAACGGAAAGGTGATCGACGTTCCGACCTTCCAGAGGCCGCCGTCCACGATCACCTCGCACGGGAACCAGGCCTTGAGCTGTTCGTGGTCGGTCAGCGCCTGCCACACCGTCTGCGGCGGGTCCGGCAGCAGCCGCTCCAGACGCACCGCGGCGCCCTGCGGTCCAGGAGTGGTCAGTGTCGCGTCACTCATGTCTTCCTCCGATCCTCCAGGTGGGCTTCCAGGCGGTCGAGGCTCTGGATCCACAACCGGCGGTACTGGGACAGCCAGTCGTCGACCTCGGCCAACGGCTCCGGCCGGATGCGGTAGAAGCGCTGCTGCGCCATCGGCCGCACCTCGACCAGGCCGGACTCTTTCAGGGCCCGTAGATGCTTGGAGACCGCGGGCTGGCTCGCGTCCAGCGCCGCGGCGAGCTCGCCCACCGACTTCTCGCCGTCGCGCAACAGCTCCAGGATGGCCAGCCGGCGCGGCTCGGCCAGGGCTTGGAACGCTTCGGCGACCGTCATGCCATCGAGCATGCCTCATTGGTTATATATCTGTCAAGGCATGTTGGAGGGGAGGATCAGACGCCGCGCGTGGCCGATTCCGCTACCAGCCGCCGGACCAGCTCGGAGGTCGCCGGATCGCTGGAGACCACGAACGGCAGCGCGTTGCCGCCCGCCAGCCGCAGCGGCGCGCCGTCCAGCGCGGCGACGTGCCCGCCGGCCTCGGCCACCAGCAGCAGCCCGGCGGCGTGGTCCCAGCAGTGCTCCCAGGTGAGGACCATCGCCGAGCGCTTGCCGACCGCCAGGTCCAGGTACTCGATGCCGCACGCGTCGAAGTAGCGGACGTCCAGGCCGGCCGCGGTCAGCGCGTCGAAGCCGCGGCCGTAGCCGGCCGGCCACCACACCGGATGGGAGGTGGTCAGCGGCAGCGCCGGGGGATCGGCCGGGGCCGCCACCCGGGCCGGCACGCCGTCCACCCAGGCGCCCTGCCCGGCCAGCGCCGTGCCCATCCGGCCCAGCACCGGCGCGTAGGACCAGGAGGCCTGGAGCACGCCGCCCACCGACAGCGCGACGAGGGTCGAGAACCGGCCGGAGCCGGCGATGAAGTTCCGGGTGCCGTCGATCGGGTCGATGATCCACACCGGGGCGTCGCCGGTCAGCGCCCGCAGCACCAGCGGATCCTCCGACACCGCCTCCTCGCCCACCACGACCGAGCCGGGCAGCAATGCCATGAGCCGCCCGCGCAGCAGGTCCTCGGCTTCCCGATCGGCGACCGTGACCGGATCCATCGGGCCCTTCATGGCGACTTCGGAGTCGGACAGGCTCCGGAACCGCGGCAGGACCGCTTCCTCGTTGACCGAACGGATGATGTCTTCGATTTCTGCCAGCTGGGCGAACGAGATCACAGCCCCACTCTAGGCAGATAGGCAGATGGTCCAGAAGGTCCAGGCAGAATGCCTCTAGGCAGAAGGCGTTGCCCAGCGGCCCCGGTGCGCGATGTCCTCCACGCTCCGCCTCGCGATCGTCTTGCGCGACGTGTTCTGCCGCGCGTCCCGGTCGGAGTCCGGATGGCCGACGGCCACCGCGCCGATCGGCGTGAAGTCGTCCGGGATGCCGAACTCCCGGCGCACGTTCCCGATCGCCGACGGCGGGATGCCGAAATACAGCGCCCCCAAGCCCTCCTCGACCACGGCGAGCAGCAGCAGCATGGTCAGCATTCCAGTGTCGATATGCCAGAACGGCACCGGCCAGCGCGCCTCGTCCCGGTCGGTCCAGCCCTTGTCGGGCCGGGCGTAGCGGTCGAGGTAGACCTCCTTGTTGGAGCACGGGATCACGATCAGCGGCGCGTTG
>JABFWL010000117.1 GCA_013362315.1 Catenulispora sp.
TGAGGGCCAGCGGCCCGCGACCCGGTCGGTGACCAGGTCGCGGGCGGTGAGCAGCAGCGCCTGCTTAACGGCCACTGAGAACGCTGAGAACGCTGCGAACGCTGAGAAGGCCGGCGACATCGGCGACCTCGGGGAGGCCGAGCGAGTTCGCGGACTCAGTCACCGCGGACGTCCGCGCCTCAAGCCTGCGCCTTGGGCTTGGTCGGCGGTGCGGAGTCCAGGACGCCGTCGGCCTCCAGGACCTTGAGGACCTGGTCGGCGTTCTTGCCCAGGATCGAAGCGACGTGGGCGGCGATCAGCTCCGGTGTCGGCTGGGCTCCGGTGCTCCCGATCCACATCTTCGTCTGGGTCAGGGCGTTCTCCAGGGCGGCGCGGGTCACGCCGAGGTCCTTGGCCGCCTTGTCGATGTTGGCGGAGTTCCCGCCGCGGTCCTTGCCGCCGCCAGGCTTCTTGCCCCCGGACTTGTCGTCGAACAGGCCGTGCGCCTTGAAGGAGGCCAGGACCTTGGCGGCCGGGACGTGCAGGATCGAGCCGACGTGCGCCGCGACGGCCTCCGGCGTCGGTTCGGTCCCAGTGGTGCCGAACCACTCCTTCGTGGCCCGCAGCGCGTCGTTGAGCTGGTCGACGGTGACGCCGAGATCCTTGGCGACCGCGGCGATCTCCTTGTCGGTCTTCGGGTCCGGCTTCGGCTTGCCGTCGCCCTTGCCCTTGGCGTCCGGGCCCTGCTTCACGCCGACCTTCGTCGTCGCGGTGCCCTTGCCGGTCGGGGCGGCGCCGGAGTCGGCCGCGGCTGCCGCGCCTGCGGTCGACGCCAGCGCGACGGCGCCGATGGCCACTGCGGCCACCTTGCGGCGCAAGTGCATACGGGTCATGTTCGGATTCCCTCCGTGTGTCGGAGCCGCGCGTGTCTCGCGCGGCCTTGAGGAGAAGGAAACCGGTCCGACTTCCGGGCGACTGCCGAGGAACCTTCGGGAAAGCTTAGGAGTTCTGCATCGGAACCGGACTGGGACATCTGACTGCCCAGTCCGTGCGCCAGCACCACCGCAGCATCCTGAGGGCGAAGACCCTGGCTACCGCCACCGTCGCTCGGCCGCACTCCGCCAGCCGAGCGTAAGCGGGCTACTGTGGTCTAGATGTTCGCCGACTTCGAAGAGTTCGACATCGCGACCTCGCAGACGACGATCCACGGTGTGCGGAGTGGGTCCGGGCCGCCGGTTCTGTTGTTGCACGGTGTTCCGGAGACGCATCTGATGTGGCATCGGGTGGTGCCGACGCTGGCTGAGCGGTTCACGGTGGTGGCGACTGATCTGCGGGGGTACGGGGCAAGTGGAAAGCCTGCCAGTACCGCCGATCATGGGCCGTATCGGATGCGGATGCTGGCGAGGGACCAGGTCGAGGTGATGGCCTCGCTGGGTTTCGAGCGGTTCGCAGTGGTCGGTCATGATCGGGGTGCGCGTTGCGCTTATCGGATGGCGCTCGACCATCCGGATGTCGTCGATCGTCTGGCCGTTCTCGACATCGTGCCGACCGGTGAGGCGTATGCCCGCGCGGATCGGGATTTCAGCCTGGGCTACTGGGTCTGGTCGTTCCTCGCCGCGGCGGCGCCGGTGCCGGAGAAGCTCATCGCCGGGGATCCTCGCGTGCTGGTGGAGCACATGCTCGACACGTGGTCGGATGAGCCGGGCGCGTTTCCCGCGCGCTTGCGCGAGGCGTATGTCGCGCAGTTCAGTGATCCGGCCACCGTCCACGCGATCTGTGAGCAGTACCGGGCGGCGGCCACGCTCGACGTCGCCGACGACGAGGCTGACCGGCGGGACGGACGGACCATCAGCTGTCCGACGCTGGTGTTGTGGAGTGGAAGTGGCGCGGTAGCGCAATGGTACGAGCCGCTCGACATCTGGCGGGTGTGGGCCGACGACGTTCGCGGCACGGCTGTCATGGCCGGTCACTTCCTTCCGGAGGAAGCACCGGAGGAGACTCTGAGCCACCTCCTGCCGTTCCTGAGCTGAGCTCAAGTGTCAGGACCCAGGCTCGCTGACAGGCACGCCGACCACCAGATCTCCGTCGTCGATCCGGACCGGGTATACCCGCAGCGCGGCCTGGCCGGTCCGCGAGCAGCCGGTCGCGAGCTCGTAGACGTGCTGATGCAGCGGGCACACCACGACCTCGGCGTCGGCCAGGCCGTCAGCGATCGGGCCGCCCGCGTGCGGGCACACCGCGGACACCGCGCGAAGTCCGCCGTGGCGCAGCCGGAAGACGGCCACCATGTCGCCGCCCGCCGCGTACGCCCGGCCCTCCCCGACGGGCAGCTCATCGGCCCGGCCCACCCGATACTCGGTCAGTTCCTCGGTCATGACTCACGCACCGGGACCAGCGGTAGCGGGATGAGCGGCAGCGCGGTGCGGAACTGGCCGGGGGCGGCCGGTTCCCCGCCTTCCAGCCATGGGTCGCGGTATTCGTCCACTGACGCCTGCATCCGGGCGTCCAGCGCCGCCGCGATGCCGTCGCTGTCGTCGAGGATGATCGCGCGGATCCGGTCGATCCCGACGCGGGGTACGAACGCGTAGGTGCGTTCCAGCCAGTTGGCGTTCTCCCGGTAGTACTGCAGGAAGCGGCCGGCGAGCGTCACGACCTCGTCGGGACTGTCCACAGTGGCCAGCAGGTCACCCTTGCGCACATGGGCGCCGGCCGCACCGCCGATGTAGATCTCCCACCTGCCGCCCTCGACGGCCACGACGCCGAGGTCCTTCACGTATGCCTCGGCGCAGTTGCGCGGGCAGCCGGTGACCGCGAGCTTCAGCTTGGCCGGACTCTCCAGGCCCTGGAACCGGGACTCGATGGCGATGCCCAGCGCGGTCGAGTCCCCGACACCGAAACGGCAGTAGTCGCTGCCGACACAGGTCTTCACCGTCCGGAAGCTCTTGCCGTACGCGTACCCGGAGGGCATGTCCAGGTCGGCCCAGACCTTCGGCAGGTCCTCCTTGCGGATGCCGAGCAGGTCGATGCGTTGGCCGCCGGTGAGCTTCACCAGCGGCACCGCGTACTTGTCGGCCACGTCGGCGATGCGGCGCAGTTGCTCCGGCGTCGTGCAGCCGCCTTTCATCTGCGGGACGACGGAGAAGGTCCCGTCCTTCTGGATGTTCGCGTGGACCCGGTCGTTGATGAACCGCGCGTCGCGCTCGTCGACGTACTCATCGCCCCACATCATCCGCAGCAGCGAGACCAGGCCCATCTTGCTCTTGGCGTCCTCACGGCCGCCGGCGAGCGCGTCGAAGACGGCGGACACGCTCCTGAGCCCCTGCTGGCGGATCGCGGCCATCAGCTCCGCCTTGTCCATCGGAACACCCGGCACGTACCAGTTCGCAGCCGGGTCCTGCTCGGCCTCGCCGCCGGCCGCCCACTCGACGATCTGCGCGACGAGCGTCTTGCACGAGCCGCAGCCCTTGCCGGCGCGCGTCGCGTCCATCACGCCGGCGACCGTCTTGACGCCGCTGCCGACGGCCGAAACGAGCGCGGAC
>JABFWL010000097.1 GCA_013362315.1 Catenulispora sp.
GCGGATCAGTGCGGATCAACGCCGGATCAGACGTTAAACGACGGCCGGGCTGGGTACCCGGCTGCCACTGGAGCGACGGATTCGGGAGCAGCGATGGGACCGTGGAGGTTCAACAGGAGACAAGCCGCGTACGCGCGGCTGGTCGCGCAGGTCCGCGAGCACGACGTCGTCCACGCGGCCGAGGAGATCGTGGGCGCGGCCTGGATGGCCGGCCTGCTGGAGGCCGAGGGACAGGCCGCGGCGGCCCGGCGGGTGTGCACGCACATGCGCGACACCGCATATGAGGTCTACCGCTCGGCCCAGGCCGGCCGCGACAGCGCCCGGCTGTCCGAGAGCTACCAGGAGCTGGCCGCCTCGCAGCAGGCGCTGGGCCGCGTCCGCGACCGGCACGACGGCCTGCGGCAGTTCGCCGAGCGCGAGCGCGCGGCGTGGGCGGAGGCGGAGCGGACGCGGGCACTGGAGATGCTCGCCGACCGGGACCGGCTCGCCGAGGCGGCGCGCGCCGCCGGGATCAAGGAGGCAAGGACGCATGAACGCCGATAGCAAGATGGAGCACAAGACGCAGGAGCTGAAGGGCCACGTCGAGGAGACGGCCGGAAAGGTCTTCGGCGACGACGACCTGGTGGCGCACGGCAAGGCCGACCAGATCTCCGCGCACGCCAAGCAGGCCGCCACCCAGGCCGGCGAGGCCGCGCGCCACGTCGGGCAGCGGATGAAGAAGCGCGCGATGCAGAAGCTCGGCGTGCTGCACGAGCGGCTGCACGAGGCGGCTGATGAGGCGAGGGCCGAGCAGGAGGCGAAGGAAAAGGCCAAGGGAGCCAAGGAAAGTGACGTGCCGGGCAGCCGTTCCATTGGCGGCAAGGGCACGGGCCGGGTCTAGGCAGGCCGCAGAGCTCTGTGAACCTAGGGTGAACTTAGGTCGCAGGGCTCTGTGTTTCCGTCGCGGAGCTCTGTGTTTCTCTCGCGAGGCTCTGTGTTTCTCTCGCGGACCTCTCCGAACCGAACCCTTCGGGCAGGGTCGCGGTGCAGTAGGCGCACCGGCGAGCTCCGACCGGTATCGAGCTCAGGCACTCGGGGCAGTCCCGCTTGGGAGCCGGCGGGGTGTCCGGCTCCCCCTGGAAGTGGGTGAGCAGCCGGTTGGCCGGCATCACCACCAGGTAGTAGAGCACCACCGCGGTGAGGACGAAGGCGATCAGGCTGCTGACGAAGGCGCCGTAGGGGAAGTCGGTCTTGCCGATCCGCGTCGTGCGTTTGCTGAAGTCCCCGACGTTGCCGGTCGCCACGCCGATCAGCGGGCTCAGGAACGCTTTGACGAAGTCGTTCACCACCGTGGAGAACGCGGCCCCGATGACGATACCCACCGCCAGGTCGACCACGTTGCCGCGGAGGATGAACTGCCGGAAGCCCTTCGCTTTCACCGACGCGCCCTCCTCGACGATTGACTACGGCCCGCCGACTCAGGGGACGTCGACGGGCCGTGCGCCTCTTTAACCCGCTGCCGCGGATCCAAACGCCGCCCGCGGCGCCCGGCCACGCGCGGGGCGTCGGCGGCGGCGCGCTCCAGCCGTCCGGCCTTCACCGCGCCGCTGATGAGGATCACCGCGAGCCCGGTCACGACGATCGCCATCACGGCCACTACAACGACCGTCATGTCTCGCACCTCCCTCGTACTCCCCGCACTCCCCCGCAATTCCTTTCCGAATACCCGGCGCGTCGGCGGCAAACGGCCGCCGCATGTTTCCGGGCGCCTCGGGTAGGCGGGGACGACCCGCGACCACGGCCCGAGCGGAGAGGTGGCACGGCGATGAGCGGACCGGTGGCGTTCGTGCTCGGCGGCGGCGGGCCGCTGGGCGCCTCCGAGGTGGGCATGCTCAAAGCCCTGATGGCCCGCGGCATCCGGCCGGACCTGGTCCTGGGCTCCTCGGTCGGGGCGCTCAACGGCGCCGCCGTCGCGGCCGATCCCCGGCCGGAGGCGGTCGACCGGCTCGAACAGCTGTGGATCTCGCTGCGCGAGCGCGGCGTCTTCGCCGACACGCTGTTCGCGCAGATGGGCACCGCGCTTCGCAGCCGCACCCACCTGTTCTCCAACGCCGCCCTGCGCGGGCTGCTGGAGCGGGAGTTCGGCGACGTGCTGATCGAGGACCTGCCGGTCCCGTTCGAGTGCGTCGCGGCCTCCATCCAGCGCGCCGCCGAGCACTGGTTCACGCGGGGTCCGCTGATCGAGGCGGTCCTGGCCTCCTCGGCCGTGCCCGGCCTGCTGCCGCCGGTGGCGATCGACGGCGAGCACTTCCTGGACGGCGGCCTGGTGGACAGCGTCCCGGTGGGGCGGGCGCAGGACCGTGGCGCCGGCACCGTCTACGTGCTGCACGTCGGGCGCATCGACCAGCCGCTCAGCCCGCCGCGCACGCCGCGCGAGGTGGCCGTCGTCGCCTTCGAGATCGCCCGGCGGCACCGGTTCGTGCGCGCGCTGAACCACCCGGTGGCCGGTGTGGACGTCCACGTCCTGCCGACCGGCGCACCGCCCCGTGGCGCCGCCGATCCGCGCCTGCGGTATGGACGGCGCGGGCTGGGACTGGTTCAGGACCGCATCGAGCGGGCGTATCAGGCTTCGATGAGCTATCTGGCGGAGCACGCACAGTGAGCACGCGGTTCGGCGCGATGCGCTCTGTCGGCCGTCGGCTTGCCGGTACCGGACTGCTGCTCGCGGCCTCGGTGCTGGTGCTGGTCGCCGCGCTCGGAGCCGCGCTGTTCACCGCAGTGGTGAGCGGACTGTCCATCGTGTTCACGGCGCCGTGGCGGCGACGGCGGCCCCGGCTCGGGCGTTGGCGCGGGCGCGGGCTCCGGGTGCTCGCCGTGGCGGCCGTCTACGCGGGCATCGAGATCAGTGGCCTGATAGTAGCGGCAGGGCGGTGGCTCCGCTTCCAGATCGACCATGACGTGGCCCGGGACCGACGCAGCCGCGTCCGGTCACTGAGCGGGTCGCTGGACCGCCTGCGGCGGGCGACCGGGCGGTTCGCCGGCCTCGACGTCGTGCTGGTCTCAGCCTCGGTGCCGGCGTCCGGAACAGCCGGCGAATCAGAATCCTCCGATGCGCCTGGCCGCACGGATCCCCCGATCCGCCGATGGCGCCCCGAGCGCCTGGAACTGCCCGCGGGCCCGCTGATCGTGTGCGGGCGCCACGGCGGCGTCGGCGGAGCCTTCCTGCTGGCCCATCTCCTGCTGTCGACGTACCACCGGCTCCCGCGCGTCGTGCTGAAACAGACGCTGGCCTGGGATCCCCTCATCGACGCGCTGCTCAGCCGGATCCCGCACGCCTCCATCGACCCGCAGCCCGGCGACGGCGGCGCCACCGCCGCCCGGATCGGCGCGCTGGCCCAGGGGATGGCCGCCGACGAGGCGCTGCTCATCTTCCCCGAGGGCGGGAACTTCACTCCGCGGCGGCGGATGCGGGCGCTGCGGCGGCTGCGCCGCCGCGGCCTGGCCGCCGCCGCCGAACGCGCCGCCCGGCTGCGGAACGT
>JABFWL010000445.1 GCA_013362315.1 Catenulispora sp.
GCTGCGCCAGACGGTCCGGCGCCGGGTGGCCGGCCGCGGCCGGGTGCTGCTGGTCGGCGACGCCGCCGGCTACGTCGACGCGCTGACCGGCGAGGGCATCAGCGTCGGCCTGGCCCAGGCCCGGGTGCTGGCCGGGTGCCTGGCCGCCGACCGGCCCGGCGAGTACGAACGCGCCTGGCGCCGCGTCTCCCGGCGCTCGAACCTGCTGACCGCGGCGCTGCTGGCGGCCCGGCACAATCCGCTGACCGGGGCCCGGAGCGTGCCCACGGCCGAGGCGCTGCCGTGGGCGTTCGGCGGGGCGGTGCGGATGATCACGGGCTGAGCGGGCCCCGCCGGCGACGTGCAGCTCTGAGCTGCGCGGGCCGGAGCTCCGTCACCACCGCTCCGGCACGCAATACCGTTGTCATCGGGTTCACTCGGTCCGCTCGGGCCAAGGCCTCAATTGTGATCTTCGCCAGTGTTCCCAAGAACATCCGTTGCTAGTACATTGACGTACCGTGGCGCTCGCCGTCACCGAGTGTTACCGCAATCAGGGCTTTGCCACCGTAGCCGCCACCGCTGCGCGCCGCTGAACCGGGATGGGAAACATGGCCGACGCCGAACGGGACCCCCTCCCACGCTCTTTCTGGTGGTTCCTGACGGCCGGCGCGGTGTCCTGGCTCGGCGACGGGCTGATCGTCGTGGGGTTCCCGCTGCTGGCCGCGGGCCTGCACGCCTCGCCGGTGGGCATCGCGGCGGTGGTGGTCGGCGAGCGGCTGGCGCCGATGCTGCTGGCGCTGCCGCTCGGCGCGCTGGCCGACCGCTGGAACACCCGCCGCACCGCCGTGGGCACCAACCTCACGCAGGCGGCGCTGTTCGCCGGGTCCGCGGCGCTGGTCGCCGGCGGGCACCTGGGGCTGGCCGGGCTGATCGCGGTGGCGTTCGCGGCCAACGTGCTGGGCACCCTGTTCACCTGCACCACCGGCGCGCTGCTGCCGGACGTCGTGCGGCCGGCGCACTTCCAGCGGGCCACCACCTGGCTGCGCGCCTCGAACGCGCTGATCGCGTTCGTGGTCGGGCCGGGTCTGGGCGGCCTGGTCTACGCCACCGGGCACGCGCTCCCGCTGCTGCTGGACGCCGGCTCCTTCGTGGCCGCCGCCGTGGTGCTCGCCGCGCTGCGGCTGCCGGACCGGCCGGCGCGGCCGGCGGCGGCTCGGCGGCGCTTCCTCGACGAGGCCATGGACGGCATCCGCATCTCCTTCAGCGCCGGGCCGATGCGGCTGATGATGGTCTTCTTCGCCCTGATGACGCTGGCGCAGGCCGGGTCGGTGGCGGCGATCGTGGTGCTCGGCCGGCACGTCGTCGGGCTGAGCAGCACCGGGTTCGGCTGGGCGCTGGCCGCGGGCAACATCGCGGCGGTCGCCGTCATGCTGTCGGTGGGCCGGATCGTGAAGCTGCGCGCGTCCACGGCGGTCATCGCCGCCATCGTGGCGGGCGCGGTCGGCGAGTTGCTGCTGGGCCTGGCGCACAGCGGGCCGCAGATCTCCGTGGGACTGGCGATGGACGGCTCGGCGGTGCTGGTCATCGGGGTGCTGTTCGCCACGACCCGGCTGCGGATCGTGCCGCGGGAGCAGCTGGGCCGGATGACCGGCGGGTTCCAGTCGGTGCTGTACGGGGCGGGCGCGGCCGGGACGATGCTCGGCGGAGTGCTCGCGGACATCAGCGGGCGGCTGCCGTATCTGGTGTGTGCGGGCGTCTACCTGCTGATGGCGGTCACGATGGGGCGGTGGATGCGAGGGCTGGACGCGGTGACGGCGGTGAGCGTGCCGGCGCAGGCCGCACCCGAAGAAGCGGCGGCCGGAAAAGCGTTGCCTGAACAAGCACTGCCCGAACAAGCAGCCCCCGAACAAGCACTGCCCCAAAAGGCACTCCCCGAAGAACCGCGCAAGTGGATCGCCGAATCCGACGACTCGGCGATCCACTCCTGACACGGCTCCTGACTCAGGTCGCGGAGAACCCGCTGACCTCCGTGTCGTTCCGCAACGCGGTCCACAGCTGCGTGGCCCTCGCCTGGTTCCACAGGATCGACGAGCCGACGTTCGGCACGTTGTAGTCGGGATTGGCGATCGGCACCACGATGGTGTGCCCGCCGCCGCCGCTGACCGACTTCATGTTCTGGAACAGGTCGTACAGGTCGCCGAGGCTGGTCCCGTCGCTGGTCTTGAACGCCGCGAGCGAGTCGTCCAGCGTCGGTACGAGCTTGAACGGGTTCAGGATGACGCCCATCGACGACACCTTGTGCGCCAGCGCCGCCAGGAACTGTCGCTGCCGCTGCATGCGACCGATGTCCCCGAGCGGGTCGGAGTAGCGCGCCCGCACGTAGGCCAGGGCCTGCGCCCCGTTCAGGGTCTGGCAGCCGGCCTTCAGGTCGGCGCCGGACAGCTCGTCCTTCAGCGGCTTGTCCAGGCACAGGTCCACGCCGCCGACGGAGTCGGTGACCTTCACGAAGCCGCCGAACCCCACCTCGGCGAAGTGGTCGATGCGCAGCCCGGTGGTGGTCTCGATGGTCTGGATCAGCAGCGGCGCGCCGCCGAAGGCATAGGCGGCGTTGAGCTTGTTCTTCGCCTCCTTGTGCTGCTTGCCCTTGCTGTCGGTCCACGCCGGGATGGTGACGAGGGAGTCCCGCGGCAGGCTGATCAGCGACGTGCCGTGGTCCCCGGAGTGCAGCAGCATCATCGAGTCGGTCCGCTGCGTGTCGCCGGTCACCGCGCCGGTGCCGGTGTGCAGCCGGCCCTGCTGGTCCCGCGTCAGCCCCTCCCGGGAGTCACTGCCGACCAGCAGCCAGTTGGTCCCCTTGCCCGCCGCCGGCCGGCCGGGGTAGTCCTTGAGCACGTTCTCGTGCCGGATCTGCCCCGAGGCATGGAAGTAGAGCCACGTGCCGTACCCGCCGATGAGCAGCACCAGCACCACGACCCCGGCCAGGATCCGCTTGGGCCAGCTGAACCGCCGCCGCTTGCGGACCGGCGGAGCGCCCGGGCCGCCAGGATCACCGGGGCCGCCCGGACCGCGAGGACCATCGGGAGCGCCCGGAGCGCCGGGCACGTCGGCCGGCCCACCGGCCGCACCGCCGTAGAACCGCTCGTCCGGCGACAGCACCACCGTCTGGTCGTTCGGGTCTGACCCCCTGGACACCGGCAACCGCCCGCGCAGCTTCTCCCACCGCGAAGGCTGTCTCAACTCCAGCGTGGGCTCCGGCTCCTGCGGGGGCCACGCCCCGTATCCACCACTCATACCCACGACCATGCCATCCGTGACGCCCCCGCCGGGCCAACCCCTGGTAATAACTCGGCAACGGTAGCCGTGACGTGCCCGTTGTCCGACCCCGAGGTTAACGATTTCAAGCCGCCCCCGGCGATCTGCTAATGTTTCCCCGTCAACGCGACACCGGCAAAACCAAGCGCCGCTAGCTCAATTGGCAGAGCAGCGGACTCTTAATCCGCGGGTTCGGGGTTCAAGTCCCTGGCGGCGCACCCGTAG
>JABFWL010000355.1 GCA_013362315.1 Catenulispora sp.
GGCATGGCCGGCGGCGGGATGGGCGACGCCGGCAACCGCCGCATCCCGCCGTGGCTGGTGGAGACCGAGGACGTGTGGGGCGCGAGCTCGCCGGTGTCCCCCGGCCTCATCGGCGGCGATCTGTAGCCATCTATAGGCAAATCCGTCGCTGTCTATAGGTTTCCGTCGATATTCATCGGTATTTGCCGGTATTCAACAGCCCTATCCAGCATCCACCTTGGAGGAACGAGCCATGGCGACCATGGAGAGCACCAAGCCCGCCGTCACCACAGGCGGAGCCTTCGACGTCCTGACCGCCGGGATCGAGGCGGCGCTGGGCGAGGTCCGGGCGGTGGCCGGCGCCGCCTCCGGGGTGGTCGGCGCGGTGGAGACCGTGGTGCTGGACGTGATGAGCTTCGCCGGCATCGGCTCGGCCGTCGGCTCCGCCAACGACACCCTGCACGGGCACCTGGTCGGCGGCCTGGACCGGGTGGTGAAGTTCGTCGAGACGCTCGGCGGCGCGGTGGAGACGGTGCTGAAGGACTACCAGCAGCTCGACAAGGACGTCTCCGACCTGTTCAAGGCGCTGGGGATGAACGGCAAGGCGCAGACGCCTGGATCGACGACGCCGTCGGCGATCGGCGGCGCGCCGGTGGTGGCGGACCACGCGGTGGCGGCACCGGCGGCGCATCCGGCTCAGAACACACAGACCGCCCCCGCCCAGACCGCACAGCACCAGCCGCTGATCGACGACCGCGTAGTGAACTCGGTGATGGCCAGCGAGGGCGCGCACGGCGAGCAGAACAACGTGGACGAGGTCTACGGCTTCCGGCAGAGCTCGCACAACGGCTACGACCAGATCATGGCCGCCCGCGCCCGGTACGGCCAGGGCAGCCCCGAGGAGCACGCGGTGGTGGCGGATCTGCTCACCCGGCACGCCGAGCAGGCCGGCGCCGGCGACTTCGCCGACCCCGGCATCCGCGCCGCCATCGCCTCCAGCGCCCACATGCGCGGCGTCAGCGGCACCCGGGCCATCCTGAACTCCATGATCGACGGCCAGATCCACACCTCGGCCCGGTCGGTGACACCGGACACCATGGCCGCGCTCCAGCAGCTGACACCCGAGCAGTTCCAGCAGCAGTTCCACGACGCGCGCCTCAACTACGACCAGACCGTCTACGGGAACACCATCACCCACCAGCACGGCCACACCGACACCTGGTGGCACCGCTACGGCGACGGCCTGACCCAGCGCTACGACCGCGAGCAGACGCTGTTCAACACCATCTCGCGGGGTGCCTCCGGGCAGGGCGGCGGGCAATAAGGGGGCTTATCGCCCTGCCGCCTGTCCGGTCGGCGCCGCGGGTCGGGCCGTGGCGCCGGAGGCGACCGCGACCGAACCGGGCCTCCGGGACGGTCGCGGTCCTTCAACGTCAGTAGCCTGGTTCAGCACCGGCCTGGTTCAGCACCGGCCTGGTTCAGCACCGGCCTGGTTCAGCACCAAGGGCCATGCTCAGCACTCAGGGCCCTGTTTCACCGTCAGTCGCCTGCTTCAGCGGCGGCGCTCACAGCCACCGGTGCCGGCACGGCCGATCGCGCCGCGGCTGCGCCGGCCGCACTCGCGCTCCTGCGCGCCGGCAGCAGCAACGCCGCCGCGGCTCCCACCCCGGCGAAGGCCGCGCCCACCAGCATCGCCGCCGTGAACCCGTCGGAGAAGTCCTTCCCGCTCGCATAACTCCCGGAAGCGGCGAAGACCGCTACCGACACCGCGGTCCCGAACAGCCCTCCGAACTGTCGCAGCATGCTGAACGTCCCCGAGGCCTGGCCTATCTCCTGCGGCCGCACCGCCCCGACCACCGCCTTCTGCACCGGCGGTATCGCGGTCGAGATGCCGGTCCCGGTGGCCACCAGGGCCGGGATCATCGCCGGCCAGGAAGCGTCCGGCCCGGCCTGCAGCGCGATGGCGACCAGGCCCAGCCCGGTCAGCGCCAGCCCGCCGGAGACCAGCCGCCGCTCGCCGAACCGGTCGGACAGCCGCCCGGACAGCGGACCGAAGACCAGCAGCGTCGCGGTGAACGGCATCATGCGCGTCCCGGCGCCGAACGGGCCGTAGTGCAGCACCTGCTGGTAGTACTGCGCCAGGAAGAACAAGAGCCCGTACATACTCGCGGTCAGCGTGAAGCTCGCGAAGTTGCCCGCGGCGAAGGCGCGGTTCGCGAAGAACCGCATCGGCACCATCGGTGCCGCGGTCCGCCGTTCCCAGAGCACGAACGCGACGACGAGCACCGCACCGCCGCCCAGCGACAGCAGCGTCTCCCCGGCCATCCATCCCACGTCGTTCCCCCGGACCAGAGCCCACACCAGGCCGAAGACGCCGCCGGTGGTCAGCAGGACGCCGACCAGGTCCAGCCGGGCCTGCGGTCCGTGCGTCTGGCTCATGGTGAGCAGCACGCCGACGATGACCAGCAGCCCCACCGGCACGTTCACCCAGAACAGCCACTGCCAGGTGAGCCCCTGGGCCACCACCCCGCCCACGAACGGGCCGCCGGCGGTGGCCAGCCCGATGATCCCGGCCGAAAGCCCCATCGCGCGCCCGCGCTCCTGGGGCGGGAACGCCGCCCCCAGCTGGGCCACCGCCAGCGGCATGATCACCGCCGCCCCGGCGCCCTGCACGGCGCGCGCCGTGATCAGCTCGGCTGCGGACGTCGACAAGCCGCACGCGGCCGACGCGGCGGTGAACAGGACCAGGCCGCCGACGAAGAGCTTGCGCCGCCCGAAGCGGTCACCGAGCGCGGAGCCGGTGAGCATCAGCACGGCGAAGGTCAGGATGTAGGCGCTGATCGTCCATTCCAGGGTTTCCACCGAGGAGTGGAGCGACTTCTTGATGGTGGTCAGCGCCGTGGTCACGATCGTCCCGTCCAGCGCGATCATGAACGCGGACAGCGAGGTCAGCATCAGCACCCAGCGTTGGGCGGCAGTCATGAGCGGCTTGCCAGCCGCAGCGGTACTCGTGTCGATACTCATGTCGATGCTGACCGGACCGCCGGAGAAAACTGGTCGCCCGGACTGCGACCACTTTTCGCCCCGGCCCGAGTCGGTACCACCGAGGGCACATCCGTGCCACTCTTGAGGCGCCGGAGAAGAAGATGACCATCCTGGACAACCAAGCGGCACAGGGGCACGAGATGCGCGTGGAGGACGACTTCGTCCGTCTCGCCGACCCCTTCCGCCCCGAGATCCTCGCCCACTGCTACCGGATGCTCGGCTCCATCCACGACGCCGAAGACCTCGTCCAGGAGACGTACCTGCGGGCCTGGCGCTCCTTCGAGGGCTTCGAGGGCCGCGCGTCCCTGCGCACCTGGCTCTACCGCATCGCCACCAACGCCTGCCTGACCGCCCTGGAGAACCGCACCCGCCGGCCGCTGCCCACCGGCCTCGGCGCCCCGGCCACCGACCCCGAAGGCGACCTGAGCGCGATTCCCCGCGAGGTCCTGTGGCTGGAGCCACTGCCCGACACCCTGATCGCCGGCAGCGCC
>JABFWL010000126.1 GCA_013362315.1 Catenulispora sp.
GCGGCCGGCGGCCGCGCCGGGGACCGGGCGGCGGGGCGGGAGCTGACGGACCGCGGGCTTGCGGGCAGGCGGAGTCCGGTCGCCGGAGCTGGAACCCGGACGCGGCCGCGCCCCCTTCGAGGGCTGACGCGGGCGGCCGGTGCGGGGGTCGGTCGGACGGGCCGGGCGGTCTGGACGGTCTGCGCTGCCTGGACGGTCTGGACGGTCGCTGTCACTCATCGGCTGCTCCGGCGTTGCAGATGGGTGGTGCTCGGATTGGCTGCGGCTGCTGCGAGATCAGTCATCGGCCGGTCCCGGTCGGTGTCGGCGCAGGCGGCGCAGGCGTGGTCGGCGGCGGAGTCGGGGTGGGCATCGGCGCGGCCGAGGGCGAGCCCAGGACCGAGCCGTTCGGCGCCAAGAACGCCGGATTGCCGTTCGGCACCATGCCGAGCTCCGACGCCTTCGCGGCCAGCGCGCCCGGCCCGTCGAGTCCGGCCAGCGACTGTTGAATCTGCTGCGCCTCCTGGGTGAGCTTGGTGGCGCTCGCCTTCTGCTGCTTTATCGTGAACGCGCCCTTGTTCAGCTCGGTGTTCAGGAACAGCAGCGCCAGCATCCCGAGCAGGCCGAGCACCAGCAGCACCGCGACGTAGGGCAGCAGCGAGGGCTTGCCCTTGCGTCCGGCCAGCACCACCAGCCGCGGCGACAGTGCGCCGCCGGCCCGGCCGCGCTCGCCGCCATCGCCGTCGCCGCCGTCACCGCTACCGCCGCCGTCGCCCGCGCCGCCGTGAGAACCCGAACCGCCTGCCGTCATCCGCCTATCCCTCCCGCACCCGCTCGGCCGCGCGCAGCTTCGCCGAAGCGGCCCGCGGGTTCTGCTCCACCTCCGCCTCGGTCGGCGGCTCGGCGCCCCGGGTCAGCAGCCGGAACCTCGGCTGGTACTGCTCCGGTACCACCGGCAGCCCGGGCGGCGCCTGCGACTCCGACGCCGCCGCGAACACCCGCTTCACGAGCCGATCCTCCAGCGAGTGGTACGACAGCACCGCGATCCGCCCGCCGAGCGCGGTCGCGGCGACCGCGGCCGGCAGCGCCCGCTCCAGCACCGCCAGCTCGTCGTTCACCGCGATCCGCAGCGCCTGGAACGTGCGCTTGGCGGGGTGGCCTCCGGTACGGCGGGTGGCCGCCGGGATCGCGTCGCGTACCAGCTCGGAAAGACGCGCGGTGGTGGTGAACGGTTCCTTCTCGCGCTCGGCCACGATGCGGTCGGCGACGCGGCGGGCGAAGCGCTCCTCGCCGTAGTCCCGCAGGATCCGTGCCAGCTCGGCCGCCGAGTAGGTGTTCACGACGTCGGCCGCGGTCAGCCCGCGCGAGGAGTCCATCCGCATGTCCAGCGGCGCGTCGTAGCTGTAGGCGAACCCGCGCTCGCGCAGGTCCAGCTGCAGGGAGGAGACGCCGAGGTCGAACAGCGTCCCGTCCAGCGCGGGCACGCCGAGGTCGGCCAGCACCCGCGGGATCTCGTCGTACACCGCGTGCACCAGCGTCGCGCGCTCGCCGAACGGCGCCAGCCGCTTGCCCGCGGCGTCCAGTGCCTGCGGATCGCGGTCCAGCCCGATCAGCCGCGCCTCGGGAAAGCGCCGCAGGAACGCCTCGCTGTGACCGCCGAGCCCCAGCGTCGCGTCCAGCACCACAGGCCCGGGCCGCCGGCTTCCTGATCGGCTCAGCGCCGGGCCGAGGACCTCGACGCAGCGTTCGAGCATGACCGGGATGTGCGTCGCGCTTGTCATCGGGAGTGGTTCCGCCTTCGGTTTCGTGCTGGACCGCCGTGCGCGCCCACGCTATCGAGCCGCGCGCCGAAGCCGGGCACGCCGCGCGCCTTCTGGTCCCCGCCCGTTCAAGGCCGGGCCGCGGGGTGGCTGGCACCGGGGAAGGTGCGCCAGCCGGCCGGGCCGGTCGAGCGGGAGGAGGCCACAGGGTGCGCGGCGTGCTCCGGCGCGGGGCGCCGTGGGCTACCGGACGCTCAGGTCGGGCTGCTCAGGACGGGCTACTCAGGGCGTCGCCTCCGTTCCGGTCGCGGAGTACGCCGACTCGGCCTGGCTGAGGTAGTCGGCCCAGGCCTCGGCGTCCCAGATCTCCAGCCGGGTGTCGGCCCCGATGACCACGCACTCCCGGGTCAGGCCCGCGTACTGGCGCAGCGGGACCGGGATGACTATCCGGCCCTGCGAGTCGGGCACGCAGTCGTAGGCGCTGGCGAAGAACACCCGGTGGTAGTCCCGGGACGAGCGGCCTATCACCGCGTCGGCCGGACCCGGGCGCGCGGCGCTGCGCATCTGCTCGGTCAGTTCGGCGAACCCGGCGGCGGTCCACACCGCCAGGCAGCGCTCCTGGCCCTTGGTGACCACCAGGCCGGCGGCCAGCTCCTCGCGGAAGCGGGCGGGCAGGATCAGCCGGCCCTTGTCGTCCAGGGAAGGCGTGTAGGTCCCGAGGAACACTTCGCGCCTCCTCTCGCGGCCCGCCGATTCCACCGCAGATTCCACCGCAGATTCCACCGCGGAGCCGTCGCGCCGTCGACCCGCCACTGCGTCCAGGCCGGCTCCAGCGGTCCGTAAAAAATCTGCGCATTGCGCCGTAGGCCGCCGACGACCCGGTGCCGCTCCACTTCCCCCCACTGTACTCCACCAAACCTCACGGGCAACCCCTGAACGGGGAGTCTCAGCAGGTCACAGTGACCACGGACCGGATCGGGGATTGCCCCGAACGGGTTGTCGAACCGAACGGATGAGAGTGGTGTTGTGCTTAACGGAACCGTCTTCGAGGACCTGGTCCAGACCACCAGGACAACGATTTCGCCGGACCCCTTGCCCAAGGAGCCCCGGATTGAGCGAAGATCTGAGGTGCACTGTGTTTTCTCATGAGCGCATACGTCGCGAACAGGAGGAGAACAGGGCAGCCGGACGTGAAGACGCGGCCGGCGGGGGCCGGATGGCCGCGGCAGGCGACCCGAGATTTCTCAGCAGCAGATTTCTCACCACACGCGGATCCGCGGCCTTGCGGGGCGGCCGTGCGAACACCGTGCGGCTGAGCGAACAGTGGGAGGATCCTGTGACGGTCGGCAACAGCGAGCTCGGATACCCCGGGGCTGCCGGCGCCCCGGCCGCCGTGGCCCCCTCGGCGCCCGCCGGGGGCGCGGCCAAGGTGGACCTGGAGCGCCTGGCGGCCACCACCGGCCGCATCCGGGCCGCGGTGGAGACGGTCATCGAGGGCAAGCCCGAGGTGGTGAAGCTGGCCGTCACCGTGCTGCTGGCCGAGGGCCACCTGCTGGTGGAGGACGTGCCCGGGGTCGGCAAGACCATGCTGGCCAAGGCGCTGGCCAAGTCCATCGACTGCACGGTGCGCCGCATCCAGTTCACCCCGGACCTGCTGCCCTCGGACATCACCGGGGTGTCGATCTTCGACCAGCAGCGCAAGGAGTTCGAGTTCAAGCCGGGCGCGATCTTCGCCAACTTCGTGGTCGGCGACGAGATCAACCGGGCCTC
>JABFWL010000099.1 GCA_013362315.1 Catenulispora sp.
TGCGCAGCACGCCGTCCCTGCTGAAATCCCACTGCCGGCGCAGGTCGTCGGGCACCGCGAAGCCTTCGGTGTCCCGGCCTTGGGGCCACTCGTTGGGCACCAACAGGCGTCCGACTTTCGAGGAGACCACATACTGTTCGCGTGGTCGGGCGGCGAGCGCGGTTCCCAGGCGGCGTTCGGACAACCCGAGGCCGTAGTGGGGTGCGGTGTCGAAGTACCGGATCCCGGCGTCCCAGGCGGCGTCGACCGCCGCGGCGGCGTCCGCGTCAGGGGTCTGGCGGTACAGGTTGCCGATGGTCGAGGCGCCGAAGCCGAGCTCGGTCACGGTGACGGGGGTGGTGGCGATTTGACGGGCGTGCATCGAGGTCTCCATAGGCGGGGAAGGCGTTGCGCGTCTCAACGTTTGACGTGCGCCGAACCGTCGGCGATGAGGGCTTCCACCTCGTCGAGCGAGGCTGAGCAGGTGTCGCCGGGGGTGGTCATGGCCAGTGCGCCGCAGCTGGTGCCGTAGGCCAGTGCCTGCTCGAGACCGGCCCCGGTGAGCAGGCCGTGCAGGAAGCCGGCGGCGAACGCGTCGCCCGACCCGATCCGATCCAGCACGTGCAGGCCCGGCATGGGTGGGCCGGTGACGACTCCGGTCTCTGCCGACCATGCCGCTGACGACCAGTCGTTGACGTCGGCCGAGACCACCGTTCGCACTGTGGTCGCCAGCACCTTGGCTTCTGTCAGACGGCCTGCCACCTCGCCGAACGCCTCAGGCAGATCGTCGAAGCCGATGTGCGCCTGCCCCGGGCACGTCTCGACCAGGCCGAGTGCACCGACCACGATGTCGGCGTGCCGGGCCAGGCGCAGGTCGGTCTCGCGGGCCCGGTCGGCGCCGCCGCGGCCGTCCCACAAACTGGGCCGGTAGTTGGGGTCGTAGGAGACGGTCACGCCGTGTCGGCGCGCGGCGAGCATGGCTTCCTCGGCGACCTCGGCCGTGCTGTCCGACAAGCCGGCGAACACTCCGCCGGTGTGGAACAGCCCGGGCCGGGCCGCGAAGATCGAGTCCCAGTCGATGTCGCCGGGCCGTAGCTGGGCCGCGGCGGTGTTGGCGCGGTCGCTGACGCCCAGAGCCCTGCGGATGCCGAAGCCGCGTTCGACGAAGTTCAGGCCGTTGCGGGCTGTGCGGCCGGCACCGTCGCCGGCGACCCAGCGGATCAGGCCGGCGTCCACACCTCCTTGCAGGATGAGGTCTTCGACCAGGCGGCCCACTTCGTTGTCGACCAGGGCGGTGACCACCGCGGTGCGCCGGCCGAAAGTGCGCCGCAGAGTCCGGGCGACGTTGTATTCGCCGCCGCCCTCCCAGACCTGGAACGAGCGGGCAGTGCGGATCCTGCCCTCGCCGGGGTCGAAGCGCAGCATCACCTCGCCCAGGGAGAGCATGTCGAAGCCGGTGGTGAGGGTCACGGCGTACTCCGTTGGACCGCCTGCGAAGCCAGGTCCCGGATGCACTGATAGTCCCCGCGCGCCAACGCCTGCGCCGGCGTCAGCCAGCTGCCGCCGACGGCCAGCACCGACGGCTCGGCGAAGTAGTCGTCCGCGTTGTCCGCTCCGATGCCTCCAGTGGGCACGAAGCGGACTTGGGGGAACGGCGCCGCCAGAGCCCGTAGCAAGGCGGTGCCGCCGATCTGTTCGGCGGGGAACAGTTTGACGGTGTTGATGCCGACAGACAGTGCGCGCATCAGTTCCGTGGCCGTGGCGATGCCGGGCAGGACCGGCACGCCCAGCTCATGGCAGGTGGCTATGACCTCGGTGTCCAGCCCTGGGCAGACGACGAACGCGGCGCCGGCGGCGACCGCGCGCTCAGCCTGGCGCGGCGTGATGACGGTCCCGGCACCGACCGTCAGCCCGCCGTGCGCCGCCATCGCTTCCAGCACGTCAAGCGCCTGCGGAGTGCGTAACGTGACCTCCGCGCAGCTCACCCCTGCTTCGGCCAGGGCGTCGGCCAGCGGCAGGGCGCTGGCCGTTTCGGGCACGGTGAGTACCGGCAGGATCCTGGCGCCCCGCAGTAGATCGGCGATGTCGGCGGTCATCGGCCCAGCCATCCGCCGTCGACCGGCAGCACGGTGCCGTGGATGTACCCGGAGGCGTCCGACGCCAGGAACACGGTGGCGCCGGCCAGATCGTCGGCGGTGCCCCAGCGTCCGGCGGGAATGCGCGTCAGGATGGCCTGGCTGCGCTCCGGGTCGTCCTGCAGCGCCTGGGTGTTGTCGGTGGCGATGTAGCCGGGGGCGATCGCGTTGACGTTGACGCCGCGCGCGGCCCATTCGTTGGCCAGGGCCTTGGTCAGTCCGGCGATGCCGTGCTTGGCCGCGGTGTATCCGGGCACGGTGATGCCGCCTTGGAAACTCAGCAGTGACGCCGTGAAGATGATCTTCCCGTGGCCGCGTGCGGCCATCGCCGCGCCGACGGCCTGGGCGAGATGGAACTGGGCCGTGAGGTTGACCTGCAGCACCAGGTCCCAGTCGGTGGAGGGGTGCTCGGCGGCCGGGGCGCGGCGGATCGTGCCGGCGTTGTTGACCAGGATGTCCACCGGCCGGGAGGCGGCGGCCAGTTCCGCGCCGAGGGCCCGGACCGCGGCCGGGTCGGCGAAGTCGGTACGGATGGCGGTGAACGCGCGGCCCGCGGCGGTCACGTCCTTTTCGATGTCGCTGCCTTCCGGTTCCAGATTGGCGGACACGCCGATGATGTCCGCGCCGGCCTCGGCCAGGGCGCGGGCCATGGCCCGGCCGATGCCGCGCCGTGCTCCGGTGACGACGGCGAGGCGTCCGGTCAGGTCGAACGGGTTCATCGGGAGATCTCCTGCTCCTCGTCGGTGCAGCGCAGCAGGACCTTCATCACGTCCGCGCCGCTTTCCAGCGCGGCGAACGCCTCCGGGGCCTGAGCCAGCGGGACCACTTTGCTGATCAGCCGCGGGGCGGGGATGGTGCCGTCGGCGACCAGGGCGACGGCGTTCTCGAAGTCTGTGCGGTCGTAGAGCCGGGCGCCGATGAGGGTCAGTTCGCGCCAGAAGAAGCGGTGCAGGTTCACCTCCCGTGGCTGGGGATGGATGGCGACCAGACACAGCCTGCCGCGTACCGCCAAGACGTCGACGGCGGTGCTCACGCCGGCGGCAGCGCCGGAGACCTCGAAAGCGACGTCCGCTCCGGCCTGGCCGGTCCAGTCACCGACCAGTTCGGCGATGTCGTCGGCTGCGGGATCCCACGCGGTCAGTCCGACCTGCTCGGCCAGCGCCCGCCGGTGGGGGCTGGGCTCCACGATCCGCACCTCGGCCTCGGCGGCCTGCGCGACCAGGGCTATGAGCACCCCGACCGGGCCGCCTCCGACCACGACGACCCGCTCGCCGGGCTGCACCCGAGCTCGGCCGACGTCGTGCACGGCCACCGCGGTGGGCTCTACCAGTGCGGCCTGGTCCAGGGGCAGGCCGTCGGGCAGCCGGATCAGCGTGGACGCCGGG
>JABFWL010000751.1 GCA_013362315.1 Catenulispora sp.
CCGGTGCTGTACCGCTTGCGGCTGCCGTCGTGGCCGAGGGGACCGAACCGCCCACCCCACGAACCGCAGGCGCAGAGACTGACCCAGGCACCCTATGGAATCGCGCCATTTCCCCGAGGGAATCGAGGCCCGCCGGAGGCACCGGCCCTTCACCAGAGCTCTTGATCTTGATCTTGACTTTGCCTTTGACTTCGCCCGAAAAAAGAACCTGAGCCGGGCACAATGCCCGGCTCAGATCCCTTCCACCAGCTCAGACGACCAGCTCAGGCGCCTACTGCAGCCTCCTTCGCCGACCTCAGATCAGCCCCAACTGCTTCACCGCATCCCGCTCCTCCACCAACTCCGCAACCGAAGCATCAATCCGCCCCCGCGAAAACTCATCAATCTCCAGCCCCTGCACGATCTCCCACTCCCCGTCCCGGGTCGTCACCGGGAACGAAGACACCAGCCCCTCCGGCACCCCGTACGACCCATCCGACACGACGCCCATCGAGGTCCAGTCCCCAACCGCAGTGCCGTTGACCCACGTGTACACATGATCCAGCGCGGCATTCGCGGCGGAGGCCGCGGAGGAGAAGCCGCGCGCCTCGATAATCGCCGCGCCGCGCTTGGCAACGGTGGGGATGAAGTCCTTCTCGATCCAGGCCTGGTCGCCGATCACCTCGGCGGCGTTCTTGCCGGCGATCTTGGCGTGGAACACGTCCGGGTACTGGGTCGCGGAGTGGTTGCCCCAGATGGTGACGTTGCTGATCTCGCTGACCGGGGCGCCGCTCTTCAGTGCCAGCTGACCCACGGCGCGGTTGTGGTCCAGACGGGTCATCGCGGTGAACCGGGACTTCGGGACGTCGGGGGCGTGCGCGGCGGCGATCAGCGCGTTGGTGTTCGCCGGGTTGCCCACCACCAGGACCTTGATGTCGTCGGCGGCGTAGGCGTTGATGGCCTCACCCTGCGGCTTGAAGATGCCGCCGTTGGCGGACAGCAGGTCGCCGCGCTCCATGCCTGCGGTGCGGGGTCGGGCGCCGACCAGCAGCGCCACGTTGGCGCCGGTGAAGCCGTCCTTGGGGTTGTCGTGGATGTCGATGCCGGCCAGCAGCGGGAACGCCGAGTCGACGAGCTCCATCGCGGTGCCCTCGGCGGCCTTGACCGCCTGCGGGATCTCCAGCAGGTTCAGCTTCACCGGGACGTCCGGGCCCAGCAGGTGGCCGGAGGCGATGCGGAACAGCAGCGCGTAGCCGATCTGGCCGGCCGCGCCGGTCACGGTGACGTTGACGGGTGTGCGGGACATCGCTTGTGGCTCCTGCTTTTGTGAAGGTTCCGTATGGATGTGTTTCCGGGTGGTGCCGGTCCACAGGCTACTCCTGAGGGACCTGCGCGGTTCCGCCGCGGCGCCGAGGTCGGCTGTGAGAAAGCAGACAGTCCGCGGCAACAAAAGACCCTCCTGCCCGCCCGGCTCGTCACTGTCGGTACCGGATGGAAGACTCAAAGCACACGACCTCGCGGAAAGGAAGGCCTCCCATGATCACCTCGGAGAACACCCCGAACCTGCCCGGCTGGATCGATCTCGGCTCCCCCGACCCGGGGGCGTCGGCCGACTTCTACGGCCGGGTGTTCGGCTGGACCGCCGAGCAGGTGATGGCGCCGGGCGAGGAAGGGCCGGGCTACTGGTACCTGCGCAAGGACGGCAAGGCCGTCGGCGGCCTCGGCGGCCTGATGGACGCCGGCGCCAAGTCGGACTGGATGACCTACATCCGGGTCACCGACGCCGCCGCGGCCACCGCGACCGCCGAGGCCAACGGCGCCAAGGTCCGCGTCCCGGTCATGCCGATCGGCTCGCAGGGCTCCTTCGCCCAGCTCACCGACCCGGCCGGGGCCGAGTTCGCGCTCTGGCAGCCCGGCGAGTGGACCGGCTTCCAGGCCTGCTGCGTCGACGACTCGGTGCTCTGGGCCGAGCTCTGGACCCGGGACCCGGGCGCGGCCCAGGCCTTCTACCCGGCGGTGTTCGGCTGGCAGACCGAGGCCTTCATGGCCGGGACCGAGGACGCCGGCTACACCATGTGGACCGAGCACCCCGGCGATCCGATGGCCGCCTTCGGCGGGATCATGGCGATCGCCGACGACGCGCCGGTCCAGGACGAGAAGTGGATCCCGTACTTCATGGTGGCCGACGCCGACGCGACGGTGGCCCGCGCCACCGGCGCCGGCGGCTCGGTGCTGATCCCGGCCTCCGACGCCCCGCCCGGACGGCTGGGTCTGCTGGCAGACCAGTTCGGCGCCCGGTTCGCGTTCCTGCAGCCCGCGCCGATGGCGAACCAGTAGCCGGCCCGCCAGTAGCCGGCCGACCAGTAGCCGGCCGACCGGTAGCCGGCCCACCAGTAGCCAGCCAACCAGCAGTTCGCTGACCAGTAGGGGTCACGCATGGTCACCGCACCTGACCCCCGAAACGTCTGGACAGGTGGGGCACGATGTCAGCATGACCTACACCGATGACGCCAAGGGCCTCCAGGAGGACCTGGTCCGCCTGCGCCGCGACCTGCACCGGATACCCGAGATCGGCCTGGACCTGCCGCGCACGCAGGAGCGGGTCCTGGCCGCGCTGGACGGCCTGCCGCTGGAGGTCCGCACCGGCCGGGAGCTGAACTCGGTGGTCGCGGTGCTGCGCGGGACCAAGCCGACCGCCGGCGTCGACTCCCGCCAGGCGGTGCTGCTGCGCGGCGACATGGACGCGCTGCCGGTGGTGGAGCGCACCGGCCGGGACTTCGTCGCCGAGGGGCCGAACATGCACGCCTGCGGCCACGACCTGCACACCGCCATGCTGGTCGGCGCCGCGCAGCTGCTGTCCGCGCACCGCGACCGGCTGGCCGGGGACGTGGTGTTCATGTTCCAGCCCGGCGAGGAGGGTCAGGACGGCGCCGGCCACATGATCCGCGAGGGCGTGCTCGACGCCGCCGGACCGCGGGTGGTCGGCGCCTACGGCCTGCACGTGATGTCCAGCCGGGTCCCGCGCGGGCAGTTCGTCTCCCGGCCCGGCACCTTCATGGCCGGCGCCGACGAGATCGCGGTGACGGTCCGCGGCGCCGGGGCGCACGGCTCGCTGCCGCACACCGGCAAGGACCCGATACCGGTGGCCTGCGAGATGGTGGTGGGACTGCAGTCGCTGGTCACCCGCAAGTTCGACATCTTCGACCCGGTGGTGATCACCGTCGGCGCCTTCCACGCCGGCACCGCGTCCAACATCATCCCGGACGACGCCACCTTCCACGTCACCATGCGCTCCTTCTCCCGCGAGTCCCGCGCCAAGATGCTGGACGTGGTGGTGGACCTGCTCAACGGCCTGGCCGGTGCCTATGGCTGCACCGTGGACATCACCTACAAGGAGCAGTACCCGCCGACCGTGAACCACGCCCCGGAAGTCGACTTCCTGGAGGAGGTGGCCAAGGATCTCTACGGCGAGGAGCGCTTCGAGCGCCTGCCCAACCCGGTCCCCGGCGCCGAGGACTTCTCCCGCGTCCTGGAGGAGGTGCCGGGCACCTACGCGTTCCTCGGCGCCTGCACCACCGACGACCTGGAACACGCTCCCTCGAACCACAGCCCCCTGGCCGACTTCGACGACTCGGTGCTCGGCGACGGCGCCGCGCTGCTGGCGGAGCTGGCCGACCGGCGGCTGGCGCGAGGGTAGAGCAGACAGCGCATAGCGACCATGCCGAAGGTCTGCCAGGAAGAAAGTCTGCCTAAACGCTGAAGGCAAGAAGAGCCCGGCCCAGCCATACAGGCTGAGCCGGGCTCCAGTCGGCGTCGACTCGGCGTCAGGCCGACGCCATCGCCTTCTGGAGGTTCTCGTCGATCGCGGCCAGGAACTCCTGCGTCGTCAGGTACGGCTGCTCCGGGGAGATGAGCAGCGCCAGGTCCTTGGTCATCTTGCCCTCCTCGACCGTCTCGACGCAGACCCGCTCCAGGGTCTCGGCGAACTTCACGACCTCGGGCGTGTTGTCGAACTTGCCGCGGTAGGCCAGGCCCTGCGTCCACGCGTAGATCGAGGCGATCGGGTTGGTGGAGGTGGGCTTGCCCTGCTGGTGCTGCCGGTAGTGCCGGGTCACGGTGCCGTGCGCGGCCTCGGCCTCGACGGTCTTGCCGTCGGGGGCCATCAGCACCGAGGTCATCAGGCCCAGCGAGCCGAAGCCCTGCGCCACGGTGTCGGACTGCACGTCGCCGTCGTAGTTCTTGCACGCCCAGACGTAGCCGCCCTCCCACTTCAGCGCGGAGGCCACCATGTCGTCGATCAGGCGGTGCTCGTAGGTCAGCCCGGCCTTCTCGAAGTCGGCCTTGAACTCGGCCTCGTAGACCTCCTGGAACAGGTCCTTGAAGCGGCCGTCGTAGGCCTTCATGATCGTGTTCTTGGTGCTCAGGTACACCGGGTAGTTGCGCAGCAGGCCGTAGCGCATGCTGGCGCGGGCGAAGTCGCGGATCGACTCGTCCAGGTTGTACATCGCCATCGCGACGCCGCCGCCGGGGAAGTCGAAGACGTTCAGCTCGATCGGCTCGGTGCCGTCCTTCGGCGTGAAGGTCAGGGTCAGCGTGCCCTCGCCCGGCACCACCAGGTCGGTGGCGCGGTACTGGTCGCCGAAGGCGTGCCGGCCGACCACGATCGGCTTGGTCCAGCCCGGCACCAGCCGCGGGATGTTGCTGATCACGATCGGCTCGCGGAAGATGACGCCGCCGAGGATGTTGCGGATGGTCCCGTTCGGCGACTTCCACATCTTCTTCAGGCCGAACTCCTCGACCCGCGCCTCGTCCGGCGTGATGGTGGCGCACTTCACACCCACGCCGTACTGCTTGATGGCGTTCGCGGCGTCCACCGTGACCTGGTCGTCGGTGTCGTCGCGGTGCTGGATGCCCAGGTCGAAGTACTTCAGGTCGACGTCGAGGTACGGCAGGATCAGCTGGTCCTTGATGAACTGCCAGATGATCCGGGTCATCTCGTCGCCGTCGAGTTCGACGACGGGGTTCGCGACCTTGATCTTGGGACCGGAATAGGCCATGGCGGATCGTCCTTAGGATCGGGAATTATCTCGACCTCAAGATACATGCCGTCCAACGCGGAAGCACAACGCTTCAAGCCAAGCGGTCCGGCCCGGCGCGGGGCGGACCTCAGTTCGAGAAGATCCCCTGCACCAGCAGCCCCAGGATCACCAGCGCACTCCCCAGAACCGTGTAGATGCCGACGTCCACGCCACGTCGCCGCACAGCCAGCGTCCCGGCCATCCGCGTGGGCAGGAACAGCCGCAACCCGGCGGCCAGCAGTATCGACATGCCCAGGATCGCGGCGCCCTGGAACACCTCGTTGCGCAGTATCACCGTCAGCCCGAAGGCGAAGCCGGCCAGCACCGCCAGGATCGGCCACTCGGACAGCACGACACGGCCGAAGGGCTCCTTGGCGGGACGGTTGTTCGCGGGCATGCGGCCACTCTAGTTGCATCCACGGAACGGAAAACGGCAGTTTCGTTCCAGGCACGCAACCAGTCCGCTACGGCGCCCACGGGGCCCGCCGCTACGGCGCGACCGCCAGCCAGTCCGCGAACCCGCTCGGCCGGTGCGCGCCGAGGAACAGCGTCTCGAACAGCCCGTAGCCGGTCCGGGCGCCCTCCGGCCCGTCGTAGTCGAACCGCGACAGCCGCTCGGCGATGCCGAACATCCCGGACTTCGCCGCGGCCTCAACGGCCGGCATCACCACCTGCTGCACCACCAACTCCGGCCCCTGATACATGCCGTGGCGCCAATCCGCGTCGAGCCCGTAGCCGCTGCCCACGGCCATATGCAAGGGGAGTAGCTGCGTCACCGCGATCTTCTCCGCGCGGCCGGCAAAGGTCACCGCCGCCGACCGCACATCACGGGTACCGGAGGTGTAGCGCAGCTCCAACTCGGGACGTCCCAGCGACTCCGGAGCACGGCCGTCGCGGTAGACCTTCACCGCCTCCTCGACGACCCGGTCGCCGTGCTCGTCCTCCTGGACGATCACGAGGATGGAGAAGTCGTCGAACTGCATCGGCGCGTAGACCCAGTGGAATGTGGGCGGTTCGCCGCCCTTCCCCTGGATCCCCGCCGGCTCCGCCTCCCCCACCGGGCGGATGCCCCACGAGCGGTCGCGCGAGCCCCACCACCTGTCCGGGGTGACCGCGAACTCGTCGTCGCCGACGCGCAGCGTGCCCGTCCAGAAGCCGGTCTGCGCCAGCCGGACCGAGTCGATCCACACGCGGCCGTGGCGACGGATGAACTGGCGCGGCTCGCGGGTCACAGGGATCGAACCGGTCCAGGTCAGGTCGAAGGAGAGCTCGTATTCCCCCGGCTCCAGCACCACCCGCAGCGTGGTCAGCGGCTCCAGCACTTCGACCCGGAACGGGCCCACGCAGGTGTCCGCGCGGTCGACGCCGAGCTCCCGCGATGCCCTCACCACGCGGTGCACACCCTTGTGGACGATCGCCGCGAACGCGTCCGTCACACCGAGATTCGGGTACTGGCCCACACCCATCGCCATGAACAGATCGCCTGTGCAGCGGTGCACGTTGAAGTAGTAGCGATCGTAGAAATTGCGGTCGGAGGTGGCCACGTGCGCCAGCGACTCCGAGGTCTGATGGAACGGGAAGTCGTCGAGGGGGGACAAGCCATCCGGCATGTCCCCCCTTGTATGTGCGTTCTGACGAACCGTCAATAGCGACGGCGCAAACGGATCAGCCCTGCCGCTCGGCGATCTCCACCACGTTGTTCAGCAGCATCGCGCGCGTCATCGGGCCCACGCCACCGGGGTTCGGCGAGACCCAGCCGGCCACGTCGCGCACGTCGTCCGCGACGTCCCCGGCCAGGCCGCCCTCGCCGCGCGACACGCCGACGTCCAGCACCGCGGCGCCCGGCCGCACCAGGTCGGCGGTGATCAGGTTCGGCACGCCGGCGGCGGCGACGATGATGTCCGCGCCCCGGGTGTGCCCCGCCAGGTCGCGGGTGCCGGTGTGGCACAGCGTCACCGTCGCGTTCTCGCTGCGGCGGGTCAGCAGCAGGCCCAGCGGCCGGCCCACGGTGATGCCGCGGCCGACGACCACCACCTCGGCGCCGGCGATCGCCACGCCGTGCCGGCGCAGCAGCTCCACGATGCCCAGCGGGGTGCAGGGCAGCGGCGCCGGGGCGCCGAGCACCAGCTTGCCGAGGTTCACCGGGTGCAGCCCGTCGGCGTCCTTGGCCGGGTCGACCAGCTCCAGGATGGCGTTCTCGTCGATGCCCTTGGGCAGCGGCAGCTGCACGATGTAGCCGGTGCAGGCCGGGTCGGCGTTGAGCTCGGCCACGGCTTCGGCGATCTGCGCCTGCGAGGCGGTGGCCGGCAGCTCCCGCTGGATCGAGGCGATGCCCACCTGCGCGCAGTCGCGGTGCTTGCTGCGCACGTAGGAGTGGGACGCCGGGTCGTCGCCGACGAGCAGCGTGGCCAGGCCCGGGACCACGCCCCGGGCCTTCAGCGCCTCGACCCGCGCCGAGAGCTCGCTCTTGATCGCGGCGGCGGTGGCCTTGCCGTCCAGGATCCGTGCTGTCTGAGAACCCGATGCGGTCATGGTTGCGCCTCCTCAGTGGGTGAAGTGCCGGGTGCCGGTCAGGTACATCGTGACGCCGGCCTTGCGCGCCGCCTCGATCACCAGCTCGTCGCGTACCGAGCCGCCGGGCTGGACCACGGCCTTGACGCCGGCCTCGGCCAGCACCTCGAAGCCGTCCGGGAACGGGAAGTAGGCGTCGGAGGCCGCGACCGAGCCGCGCGCCTTGTCTCCGGCGCGCTGCACCGCGAGCTTGGCCGAGTCCACCCGGTTCACCTGGCCCATGCCGACGCCGACCGAGGCCCCGCCGGAGGCCAGCAGGATCGCGTTGGACTTCACCGAGCGGATGGCGCGCCAGGCGAACACCAGGTCGGCGAAGGTCTGCTCGTCGGCCGGCTCGCCGCTGGCCAGCGTCCAGGTCGCCGGGTCGTCGCCTTCGGCCTGGTACAGGTCGCCGTTCTGCAGCAGCAGGCCGCCGCAGATCTGGCGGAACTCGGTGCCGCGGCGGTTGCGGCTGCCGGTCCGCAGGATCCGGATGTTCTTCTTGGCCTTCAGCGCCTCCAGCGCCTCCGGCTCGTAGTCCGGCGCGCAGATGACCTCGGTGAACACCTCGTTCACCTGGAGCGCCATCGCCCTGGTCACGGTCCGGTTGGCGGCGATGATGCCGCCGAAGGCCGAGACCGGGTCGCAGTCGTTGGCGAGCTTGTGCGCCTCGGCGATGTCCCCGGCCGCGCTGACCGCGATGCCGCACGGGTTGGCGTGCTTGATGATCGCGACGCAGGCCTCGTCGAAGTCGTACGCGGAGCGGATCGCCGCGTCGGTGTCGACGTAGTTGTTGTAGGACATCTCCTTGCCGTGCAGCTGCTCGGCGGTCGCCAGCGAGTCCTGGTCCGGATCGGCGACGTACAGCGCGGCGCCCTGGTGCGGGTTCTCGCCGTAGCGGAGCACGGACTTGCGCTCCCAGGTCCGCGCCACGAAGTCAGGGAACGGAGACTCGCCGTCGGGGGCGTAGGCCGAGGCGAACCAGCTGGCCACCGCCGCGTCGTAGGCGGCGGTGTGCGCGAAGGCCTCGGCGGCCAGGCGCTTGCGCTGCTCGAAGGTGAAGCCGCCGCCGTTGACGGCCTCCAGCACGGCGCCGTAGCGGTCCGGGTTCACGACGACCGCCACGCTCGGGTGGTTCTTGGCCGCCGCGCGCACCATCGACGGCCCGCCGATGTCGATCTGCTCGACGCACTCGTCCGGCGAGGCGCCGGAGAACACCGTCTGGGTGAACGGGTAGAGGTTCACCACGACCAGGTCGAACGGCTCCACGCCGAGCTCGGCCAGCTGCTTGCGGTGGTCCTCCAGCCGCAGGTCGGCCAGGATCCCGGCGTGCACCTTCGGGTGCAGGGTCTTCACCCGGCCGTCCAGGCACTCCGGGAAGCCGGTGAGCTCCTGGACCTCGGTGACCGCGATCCCCAGCTCGCGGATCAGCTTCGCCGAGCCGCCGGTGGACACCAGGGCCACACCGGCCGCGTCCAAGCCCCTGACCAGCTGCTCCAGACCGGTCTTGGCATACACGCTGACCAGCGCGCGCTTGATCGGGCGGATGTCGTCGGTGCTGCTCACGGGAGGGTGACCTTTCGCTTGCCGATGTCGATAGTCCAGCCAAGGCGGGCCAGCCGGCCCACGACGTCGACGAGCAGTGCCCGCTCCGCCGTCTTGATGCGCTCGTGCAGGGTGTCCACGTCGTCGTCGTCCTCGACCGCGACCGCGGCCTGGGCGATGACCGGGCCGTCGTCCACGCCGCCGGCGACGAAGAACACGGTGCAGCCGGTGATCTTGACGCCGTAGGCGAGCGCGTCGGCCGGACCGTGCATGCCGGGGAAGCTCGGGGAGAGCGCGGGATGGGTGTTGATGACGCGTCCGCCGAACGCGGCGAGGAAGTCCGGGCCGAGCAGCTTCATGAAGCCGGCCGAGACCACCAGGTCCGGCCGGTACTCGGCGACCTTGTCGCGCAGCGCCCGGTCCCAGTCCTCGCGAGTGGCGAAGTCCTTGACCCGCAGCGCGAAGGTGGGGATGCCGGCCTGCTCGGCGCGTTCCAGGCCCTGGATGCCGGTGCGGTCCGCGCCCACGGCCACGATGGTGCCGCCGAACGCGGTATCGGCCGGCCGACCTTCGTCGGCGCGCTCGGCGTCGATCAGCGCCTGCAGATTGGTGCCCGACCCGGAGACGAGGACGACGATCCTCGCGGGCGGTTCCGGGCGGTGCTGGACGAGCCCCGGCGGGCTCTCGGTTCCTTCGGGATGGACCACGACCGCGGCCTCCTATAGGCGTGTTTGCTGTTGTGTCACGGCCAGACCCCTCCCGCTTGGACGGGCGGGGTCGCCATAGGCAACGATAGTGGGCGGACGGTGTCACTCCCGCCAGCCGACCAGCGATCAACCGATCATGTCCACGATAACCCGGAGGACTTCGTGACCGAGCCCGAGCAGCGGCCGACGCCGACGGACGACGGGCACGGCGCGGGCGGCGGAGTGCGGGCGGCCGAGGAGGACACCGGCGGGTCACAGCCCTCGGGCGCGGACCGGGCGGGTCCAGCAGGTTCAGCGGGCTCCGCGGGCTCGGCAGGTGCGGATGCGGTGGGCGTCCCCAGCTCGGCGCACCCGGTGCAGCCTCCGGGCTCGGTGGACCCGGACGAAGACAATCCGTTCGCACCGCCGCCGGAGGACGCCCGTCGGGGGCAGCCCGGCCCGGGCCAGGGCACCGGCCAGCCCGGCCAGCCCGGCCAGCAGACGCCACCCTCCCCGTGGGGGCCGCCCCCGGCCAATCCCTACGGCCCGGTCCGGCCCGGACCGGTGCGGCCCTGGGGCTCCGAGCGCCCGCGCGAACCGGAGCTCCCGCAGGGCCACTGGGGTGATCCGAACCGCTACGGCCCCGTCGAGCGCCGACCCGACCCCCGCGAGGATCCGGACCGCCGCTACCGGGACCAGCGCGAGGCGCCCGCGCCCCGCCCGCAGCGTGACCTGAAGACCCGCTGGGCGCTGGGCCTGTCGCTGGGCTCGACCGCGTGCACGATGCTCGCCATCTACCAGGGGCTGTCGACCTTCCCGGCCTGGATGGTGGGCGCCGGGGCCGGGCTGGCGTTCGCCGTCGCGGCGTTCGTGCTGTCCATCTCGGCGCAGCGCACCGCCGCCCTGAAGCACGAGCGGGCTTCGGAGGCCACGGCGAGCATGGTGTCGGCCTCGGTGTCCGGGGTGCTGGCCGGGCTGCTGCTGGTGGCGTCGATCGTGTGGTGGGGCCCGTTCCGCGAGTACGCCAAGTGCATGCAGGGGGCGAACACCCAGGTGGCGGAGAAGGCCTGTCTGACGCAGTTGGAGAACCGCACCGGGATGTCGACCTCGCGCTGACCGGTTGCCAGCAGGGACTTCAGACCTATCCCCGCTGCCGCTCGGCCCCTACTGTGAGGATGGTCCGATTTAATCGCCCCACCTGACAGCAAAGGTCGAGCAGTGTCCCAGGACCCCTGGCAGAACCCGAACGACCAGCAGCAAGGCCTTCCGGCCGCGCCGCCGGTATACCCGGCCTATCCCGGCGGGGCCTACGGCGCGCCGGCGCCGGCCAAGCCGCCGATGCCGAACTCGGTGCGGCTGGCCGTGAACTTCATGTACGCGGGCATGGCGATCGGGCTAGTCCACATCATCATCGGGCTGACCGAGATCAACAAGATCACCGACCAGCTCCGGGACGACGGCATCGCCCAGACCACCATCGACAGCGACAAGAGCCTGTTCGTGACCACGGTCGTCATCGGCGGCCTGATCGGCGCCGGCCTGTGGCTGTGGATGGCTCTGGCCTGCCGCGCCGGCCACAACTACGCCCGCATCGTCTCCACGGTCTTCTTCGGGCTGGGCGTCCTCGGCAGTCTGAGCAGCTTCAGCAACAAGTGGGTCCCCGCCCTCGACAAGGCGTTCAGCGGCCTCACCCTGCTCGCCGGCCTGCTGGCGATCATCTTCGTCTGGAGCGGGCAGTCCAGCCCCTACTTCCGCCGGCCGGCGCCGGGGTACGAGTACGGCTACGGCACGCAGCAGCCTCCGTACGGACAGCCGCCGTACGGCCAGGGCTGAGGCCGGCAGCAGGACCACGGCGGCGGCGCCCACCCCGACCAGCAGCAGGGTGGCCGCCGCCGTCGCCCACCCGGAGGGGCCGAGCGTGGCCATGCGCCCGCCGGCCAGCGGCCCGCCGGAAAGCGTCGCCGCCAGGCCCGCCGCCAATGCCACCCCTGCCGAAGCGGTAGCCAGGGCTCTGACACGATCGCCGTGGCGATCATGCCGCGCCCGGGCCACGACCAGCGCCGAAGCCACGCCGGCAAGGACCGGGATCGCCAGAAAGGCCAGATCGTAGGGATACAGGCGGCTGCCGTTTCGGGGTAGGGCGCCCAGCAGCGGGAACAGCGGCAGGGTACCGGTTTTGACGCTCAGAACGTTGACAGCCGTGCCGGTCCCGACGGCGAATCCGGGGCCGAGGGCGAAGCACGCCGACCACAGCACGGCGTTGGGCAGTACCGCGAGGCAGAGCAAGAACATGCCGACGGCGTCGCCGGCACCGCGAGGCCAGCCCGGCTCCGGGACGTGTGTGCTGACCGTGCCGGCCAGGGCCGCGGCGCCGCCGGCGATCAGGATCGCGCCCGCCGCCCCGGCCGCCCGGAATGTGGTCGCGACCCAGGCCGACGGGCCCCAGAACCCTGCGATACGGCGCCAGCGCGCCGCCGTCGGCACGGCGAGCGCGAACAGCACCGCGAACAGGATCGCCTGCGCCGTGTCGGGATGCACATCGCCGGTCGTGGCGCTCGCGGCCACGAGCGCGGCGGCGAGGCCGTAGCCGGTCGCGGCGCCGAAGGCGGTGTAGGCGACTTGTGCCGGACGGGCGACCGGCGCGACAGCGGTGTGCCAGAGGGCGAAGATGAGCAGCGCGGTGAAGCCGAGCGGGGCCAGCGCGACCCGCCCGGCCGGGACGTCGAGCGCCACATGGTGGCCGAGCAGCCACAGCTGGCCGGCGACCCGCAGCGGCCCGGCGATCCCGGTGGTGTTCGGCGCCGAGACCAGCCAGACCATCACACAGCAGGTGAGCGCGGCCAGCCAGCCGACGACGGCGGCGAGCGCCGCGTGCGCCCCGGCCCGGGCGGCGAGCCGGACGTCGCGGCCGTGCGGGCCGTTCCAGGCGGCGGCGAAGCC
>JABFWL010000526.1 GCA_013362315.1 Catenulispora sp.
GGGTCAGTCACGTCCCAAACGTTCACGTTCATCCCAGCGAGCACGCAGCCCTCGGAGAGCCAGAAGGCGATGAACTCCCGCGTGCTGACGTCGCCTCGGAACACGACCCGGTCGTAGCCTCCGGGCTCGACGTGGCCGGTGTACTCCATGCCGAGGTCGTACTGGTCGGTGTAGAAGTACGGCAGCCGGTCGTAGACCGCGCCGTCCGACTCCAGCATCGACCTCGCGGCGGTTTGCGGCTGGTTCAGGGCGTTCGCCCAGTGCTCGACGCGGATGTGCTTGCCGAAGAAGGGGTGGAATGCGTTGGCCACCGGCCGGCTGGCCGACCACCTCCGGATCAGCAGGCGCGGCTGGCCGATGCGGGTCCGGGACCTCTCGGATCCGGCCATCGTCGGCGTGCACCCGGCGGCCGAGTCCTCCTCCGGTGCGCGTTCCGAGGCCGGTCCGCCGCCGTTCGTCAAGCGCGACACCACCGACCTGCTGCACGACGTGATCCGGGCCGGATCCGGGTTCGTGCTGATCGTCGGGGAGTCCACGGCCGGCAAGACCCGGGCCGCGTTCGAGGCGGTCAGGGAACTGCTTCCGGCGTACAAGTTCGTCTTCCCGGCCAACGGCGCGGCACTGGCGCGGCTGGTCCCGCAGATCTGCCTGAACCACCGGGTGCTGGTGTGGCTGGACGATCTCGAGCTCTACCTCACCGCCGACGGTCCCAGCGACGGGATGGTCCAGCGGATGCTGTGCGCGCCGCAACACAGGATCCTGATCGTCGCCACGATGGCCAACGGCGCCCACGCCCGGTACAGCCCACGCACCATCGGCGTCGAGGGTGATCCGCCGCACGACGCGGTCCGCAACGGCCGGGAGATCGTCAAGCTGGCCCGGGTGATCCGGCTGGACCGGATCTGGACGCCGGCCGAGATCGGCCGGGCCCAGGCGCTCGCCCGGGACCCCCGGCTGGCCGCCGCGATCCGGCACGCGCACACCGGGAACGGCGGCGTGGCCGAGTATCTCGCGGCCGCGCCGGAGCTGCTCAACGACTGGCTCGACGGACGCGGGAAGGGCGCCCACCCGCGCGGCGCGGCGCTGGTCGACGCCGCGGTCGACGCGCGCCGGGCCGGCTACCACCACCCGCTGCCCGTCGCCCTGCTGCGTGAGCTCCACGAGGGCTACCTGGAGCGCAGTGGCGGCGCCGCGCTGAACCCCGAGCCCTGGGAGCAGGCGCTGGCCTGGGCCGAGGAGCCGCTGCGGGCGACGTCCAGCCTGTTGCGTGCCCGGGAGAGCGACACCTATATGTCCTTCGACTACCTCCACGACGCTTTGGACGCGAGGGCTCCGGCCCCACGCATCCCCGAGGAGACCTGGCGGATACTGATCGACTTCGTCGACGCCTCCGGGGCGTTCGACATCGGGACCACCGCGATGGCGCGGGACGATCTGACGCACGCGATCGTCGCGTTGGACAAGGCCGCGGCGCACGGCGATCAACGGGCGCGACGGGCCTACGCCTACTGCGTCTGCGAGGCCGGGGATCCGCAGCGGGCGGTGCAGCTCTACGCTGCGCTGGTCATCGAATCAGAGCTCGCGCATGGTCCGACCGCGGACGCCACGCTGCTCGATCGCTATTGGTATGCCCGGTGCCTGGGCCTCGCCGGACGTCCCGACGAGGCTGTCACCCTGCTGGACGGCGTCATCACCGAGCGGACCCGCACCCTCGGGCCCTTCCACGAACTCACCATGGCCACGCGCAATTCCCACGCCTACCACGTGGGACTGGTGGGTGACCCGCAGCGGGCGATCAGGCTCTACCGAGACCTGTTGGCCGAGCGTCTCCAACATTTCAAGGTCGACCACCCGCACACTCTCAACGCCAGATTCGGCCTCGCGTTCTTCACCGGCGAGGCCGGGCGTCCGGATCTCGCGGCCGAGCAGTTCGAGCAGCTGGTCGCGGACCGCGAACGCTTGCAGGGCCGCTATAAGCGGCACACGCTGAACAACCGACGCCACCATGCCCACTTCCTGGGCGAGGCGGGTCACGCGGCCAGAGCGGCCGACCTCTTCGAGGTGCTCGTCTCCGACTGCCTGGCCGCCCTGGATCCCGGCCACCCGGACACCATGGCCAGCCGCTATGGCCAGGCCCGCTTCGTCGGCGAGGCGGGAGACCCGGACTCGGCGGTCCGGCTCCTGACCCAACTTCTGGATGAGGAGCGGGACGACCTCGGCCACAGCTCGGAAAGCCCGATCCACCTGCTGCACCGCCGCTATCATGCGCACTTCGTGTGCGAAGCGGGCCGGCCACAGGAGGCGGCGAGACTTCTGCGCCTCCTGGTGGCCGACGCCCGAAGCCTGCTGGGCCGGCGCCATCCGATCACGCTCCACTGCCGGATCAGCCTGGCCCGCGCCATCGGCATGTCCGGCAGCTACGGACAAGCGGTGGAGATGTACCAGGTTCTCACCGACGACTGCACCCGGATCCTGGGCGAAGACCACCCGCTGACCCTCTCGGCGCGCAACGGCTACGCGCGTTTCCTCGGCGACTCCGGCAAGGCGGACGAGGCCGCGGCGTGCTTCGAACTCGTCTGTCTCGACCGCACCCGGGTCCTCGGCCCCTCGCACCCGCACACCCTGAACAGCCGCAACGGGCACGCCCACTTCGTCGGGCGTGCCGGCGACCATGCCCGCGCCGCCCGCCTGCTGCGCAAGATCCTCGCCGACCGCACCGCCCTGTTCGGCGCGGAGCACCCGTGGACGTCGAAGACCGCGGCCGAGCTCGAAGCCCTTCCCACAAAGGAGTGAGACGCCAGATGAGCAAGCCCGACGACCTCAACCCGGCGGACGCCGACATCCTTCTCCGCGCCGCGCAGCTCCTCGACGACCAGGGTCACCGCCAGGCCGCCGCCTTGCTTCGCTCGGCACTGTGCCTCACCTGGCCGAACCGGACGGCCGGGTTCGGCGGACGCTGGCAGATCCACATCGATCCCACGGCACATCCGTCCCGGGTATTCGACGTCACGCAGCAGATCAAGCGGGCGCTGAACAGTGTCAGCAGCCTGAATGCCTCGTACGCCGATCTGTGTGTTCGGGTGCCGCAGGTCAACTGAGCTGAACTGGTTCAGCGTGCGGATCCCGCCGCTCGCCCGTGGGGCTCGCGCGGTGGCCCGTGAGGTTTTCAGGGCGGAGGATCGTGGCGAGATGATCAAGGGGGAGAAGTCCGGTCTCCTCGGCGAGATCCCTGATGTCCCGTCCGGTGGCGAGGGCCTGACAGGCGATATCGGTGCTGGCGGCGTCCTGCAACTGGGTGCGGCCCACCTTCAGGACATCGCTGAACTCCGCGGCCTTGGCCTGGAAGCCGTCCGCGAGGCGGTGCTGGGCGTCGCAGAGCCGGCGCAGGGCGGTCACGAGCGCGAGGCGGACGGCGGTCGGATAGACGTCGTTGGTGCTCTGGTTGAGGTTGACGTGCTCCAGCGGGTGCAGCACGTCG
>JABFWL010000246.1 GCA_013362315.1 Catenulispora sp.
TCGACGTCGGTCACCCAGGCGCCGTCGGCCTCGGCGATCACCACCGGCAGCGGGTGGTAGTTGTGCGCGGTGTGCGCGTCGGACTGCTCGATCAGCGCCTCGGCCTTCGCGGAGGCGGGCACCCGCGGCGCGGTGCCGCCGCCGGGGGCCAGGCCCGGGTCGGTCGCGGCGACGTCGGTCATGGTGGTCACGGTGCTCAACCCTCTCAGTCCCTCAGCTCCAGCGTGCAGCACTTCACCGAGCCGCCGGCCTTGAGCAGCTCGGACAGGTCCATGCCGATCGGCCGGAAGCCGCGCTCGGCCAGCTGCGCGATCAGCCCGGTGGCGTCCTGCGGCAGCAGCACGTTCCGGCCGTCGGAGACCGCGTTCAGGCCGAACGCCGCGGCGTCCTCGGCGGTGGCGATCAGCGCGTCCGGATACAGCCGCCGCAGCACCTCCTGCGAGCCGGGTGAGAACGCCGCCGGGTAGTAGGCGACGGTGGTGTCGTCCAGCACGGCCATCGCCGTGTCCAGGTGGTAGTAGCGCGGGTCGACCAGGCGCAGCCCGATCACCGGCAGGCCGAAGAACTCCTGCGCCTCCAGGTGCGCGTTCGGGTCGGACCGGAAGCCGTGCCCGGCCAGGATCCACCGCCCGGCGAACAGGAAATCACCCTCGCCCTCGTTGACGAACTCCGGGTCGAGGATCTGCGCGTAGCCGTTCTTCCGGAACCAGTCGCGGTAGGCCGGCCCCTCGGGCTGCCGCTCCTCGTTGCGGAACGCCGCGGCCAGCACCCGGCCGCCGACCACGGTGGCGCCGTTGGCCGCGAACACCATGTCCGGCAGCCCCTCGATCGGTTTGATGGTCTCCACCTGGTGGCCCAGGGCCAGGTAGGCGTCGCGCAGCGCCTCCCACTGGCGCGCGGCCAGCGAGGCGTCGACCGGGGTCTCCGGGTCCATCCACGGGTTGATGGCATAGGTGACCGCGAAGTGGTCGGGCGGGCACATGAGATACCGGCGCGGGGTCGCCACGCGCTGTGCCGCCGAAGGCACGGGGAGTGTCTCGGGGATCATGCAAGGAGCATAAGGATCGTGTTTTCGCAGCTCAAGCAGCGTTTGTTGCGTGTCGCCGCACGATCGTTGCGTAGAACGGACCACCACAGCCGGTTCATTGCGTCCCGGGCGTCACACCACCGCCCCCGCCGGGATCCCTAGAATCGAGACGTGAGCCCGATTCTGGTGTCCGTGCTGGTCGTGTTGGCGCTGATCCTCGTGGAGGCCCTGTTCGTGGCCTCCGAGATCGCGCTCGTCTCGTTGCGCGAGAGCCAGGTGGACACCATGGCCCAGCAGGGCCGGCGCGGCCAGGTGGTGGCCATGCTGGTGCGCGACCAGAACCGCTGGCTGGCCACGGTGCAGATCGGCGTGACGCTGACCGCGCTGCTCTCCTCGGCCTACGGCGCCATCACGCTGTCCGAGAGCGCGAAGAACGGGCTGATCGACGCCGGCCTGAGCGACGGCCTGGCCGGCTTCGTCGGCATCGTCGGGGTCACCCTGGTGATCACCTTCGTCACGCTGGTGATCGGCGAGCTTGCCCCCAAGCGGCTGGCCCTGCAACGTGCCGAGCCCACCGCGCTGGCCGTCGCGCCGTTCCTGTACCGGATGTCGGCGTTCTGCCGGCCGATCATCTTCCTGCTGTCGGTGTGCACCAACGGCGTGGTCAAGCTGTTCGGCGGCGACCCGTCGGTGGGCCGGGAGGCGGTGTCCTCCGAGGAGCTGCGGCTGATGGTGGCCGGCAACGAGACGCTGAACAGCGACGAGCGGGAGCTGATCGACGAGGTCTTCGCCGCCGGCGACCGGCAGCTGCGCGAGGTGCTGGTGCCGCGCACCGAGGTGACGTTCCTGGACGCCGGGATGCCGATCCGGCAGGCGGCCCGGATCGCCGCGTCCTACCCGCACTCGCGCTACCCGGTGATCGAGGGCTCCTCGGACAACGTGATCGGCTTCGTGCACGTGCGCGACTTCCTGAACCCGGAGCTGGCCGGGCGCTCGATCCGGCTGGAGGAGATCGCCCGGCCGGTGAAGATGCTGCCCACCTCCAAGCAGGTGCTCTCGGCGCTGTCGGAGATGCGCAACGAGTCCACGCACCTGGCCATCGTGGTCGACGAGTACGGCGGCACGGCCGGCATCGTGACGCTGGAGGACCTGATCGAGGAGCTGATCGGCGACATCCAGGACGAGTACGACGTCGGCCAGGCCGGCACCACCCGGCTGGTCGGCGGGGTGATGGAGGTGGACGGCCTGCTGAACCTGGACGACTTCCTCGACGAGACCGGCATCGAGCTGCCCGACGGCCCCTACGAGACCGCCGCCGGGTTCATGGTGGCGCAGCTCGGCCGGCTGCCGGAGCTCGGCGACGAGGTGGTGGTGGCGCTGGACCCGCCGCGCGGTCCCACCGCGCACGAGCTGGCGTACGGGCACGCCGGCCACGGCGGCCCGCACACCGCGCACGCCGGCGCGCACAGCGTGGTCCTGGACCGCGACGAGGCGGCCGAGCTGGAGATCCAGCGCTACCAGCTGCGGGTGGTGGAGCTGGACGGCCGCCGGATCGCGCGGATCCGGATCACCCGGCTGCCCGAGGGCGGGACGGCGCCGTCGGACGGCGAGCCCGAACCCGGGGCCGAGCCCGAAGCCGGAACCGGAAGCGGCGTCGAGCCCGAATCCGAGCCCGGAACCGGGACCCCGGTCGGGACTTCCACCGAATCCACCACCGACACGGACACCGAGGCCGGGACGGAAGCGACCTCCGGGACCGGTGATCCCGCCGATCTCACCTCCGGTGTCCCTTCGAACACTGAAAGTGTCCGGCGCGGTCCGGATGGCGAGCGGGGGCCGGAGATCCCGGGAGAACCCGATCAAAGCGAGCGGCGGATCTGAGAGAATGGCGCCTATGGCAGCCGCACCCCACGCTCCGCACTCCTCAGGCCGCAAGCGCGTCTTCTCCGGCATCCAGCCGACCGCCGACTCCTTCCACGTCGGCAACTACCTCGGCGCGATCCGGCAGTGGGTGCCGCTGCAGGAGACCCACGAGACCATCTACTGCGTGGTCGACCTGCACGCCATCACGGTCGAGCAGGACCCGAAGCTGCTGCGGCAGCGCACCCGGGTCGCGGCGGCGCAGCTGCTGGCCGCCGGCATCGACCCGGCGCGCAGCACGCTGTTCGTGCAGAGCCACGTGCCCGAGCACGCGCAGCTGGCCTGGGTGCTGACCTGCATGACCGGCTTCGGCGAGGCCAGCCGGATGACCCAGTTCAAGGACAAGTCCGGCAAGCAGGGCGCGGCGAACACCAACGTCGGGCTGTTCACCTACCCGATGCTGATGGCCGCCGACGTGCTGCTGTACAACGCCGACGCGGTGCCGGTCGGCGAGGACCAGCGGCAGCACCTGGAGCTCACCCGGGACCTGGCGCAGCGCTTCAACGGCCGCTACGGCGACTACTTCAC
>JABFWL010000504.1 GCA_013362315.1 Catenulispora sp.
CCGGGTCGCGCTCCCGCTGGCCACCCCGGTCGTCGCGCTCGTCGGCTTCTTCAGCTTCGTCGCCAACTGGACCAACTACTTCCTGCCCTACGTGCTGCTGCCGCAAAGCGACCAGTTGCCGGTCCAGGTGGGTCTGGGCACACTGCTGGACTCCGTGCCCCAGTTCAGCCCGACGGCAGTGGGAGGAGTCACCGTCGAACGCCCGGAACTGGCGCTCGCCACGCTCCTGGCGATCACGCCGGTGCTCATCGTGTTCCTGTTCTCGCAGCGCTTCCTGGTCACCGGCATGCTCGCCGGCGCCACCAAAGACTGAACGCCCGCCGCTCCAACCCAAACCGAATAAGCAACGCAAGCTGAACAAGCCAGACAAGCCGTATCAGCTGTATCAGCCGTACAAGCCGCACGATCCGCGCACCGCTCGCTTCTCGCCCACCGCCGACCGCATCGGCGCCGGGTGCGGGTGCCACCTTGCCTGAAATGGAGAAACCATCCATGGACCCCGTCATCACGGCCTCGGTGCCGCTGCTCGAACCGCCGGGCTGGGCACTGGCCCAGCGCCAGCTGTTCGACCTGCTCGACGAGGCCTGGCGGGCCTTCGCCCGGGACTTCACCGGCCCGGACGGACGCCTGAACTACAGCGACCGGCTGACCACCCGCGACGGTGTCGACGACTTCTACGAGGTCTTCTTCAACTGGCCCCAGCTGTACCTGCTCGGCGGGGCGGACGACCTGCTGGCCCAGTCCGAGAAGCACTGGGAGGGCGTGACCCGGCAGCTCACCGAGCTGGGCATGCTCCGCGAGGAGTACGAGCGTGGTTACGACTGGTTCCACCAGGGCGAGAGCCTGCTGCTGTTCTACTTCCTGTGCATGGCCGCGCCCGAGCGCTGGCGCGAGCGGGCGATCCGCTTCGCGGAGCTCTACGTCGACCCCGCGCGCGGGAACTACGACCCCGAGCACCGCATCATCACCCGCCCGCACAACGGCAGCGACCCGGACCGCGAAGGACTGTCGGACGGTGAGTACTACCCCTGGCTGCCGAAGGAAGCCGAGATGTACGGCTTCCCGCTCAACTGGATCCTCGCCGAGGGCGAGAACCCGCCGCTGGAGGCCGACCCGCGCCTGGGCTCGGAGATGCGCCGGCGCATGGGCCACGGCGACACGGCGGTCAACCTCGCCGCCACCGGCCTCGTCCTCAACGCCCTGATTCTCTCCGGTCAGGAGCGCTACCGCGACTGGATCGCCGAGTACGTCGGCGCCTGGCGGGAGCGCACGCAGGATGCGGGCGGGATCCTGCCGGACAACGTCTCGCCGGACGGGGTGGTGGGCGGCCTGTTCGAAGGACGCCCGTACGGCGGGCACTACGGCTGGTCCTGGCCGCACGGCTGGCACAGCGTCGGGCACGCCGCGGCGATCGCGGCGCTGTCCGCGGCCACCGCCACCGGCGACGACGGCTTCCTGGACCTGATCCGGCCGACGATCGACGAGCTCATCGCGCACGGCAAGACGATGAAGTTCAGCGAATCCGACTCGAGCCTGAAGTCCAAGTGGGTCGTCCAGCTGCGCGAGGACGTGGACCGGCCGATCCTGCACGTGCCCTTCCGGCGCGACGACCGCGGGTGGTTCGACTACAACCCGATGACGCTGCCGGTGCCGGTCGCCCTGTGGCACCACAGCGCCGACGACGCCGACCGCGAGCGCCTCGAACGGCTGCGGGAGGCCGCCGGCTACGACTGGCGCGTCGTCCGGTCCTTCCGCAGCAAGGAGGAGGCGCACCACGAAGAAGCCTGGTTCGCCTTCCTCGCCGGCGACGACCCCGGCTATCCCGAGCGCATCCTGGCTGCCGCGCAGGCCCAGGCCCGGCACCGGCTGGCCCGCATGGAGCGCTACCGCGGCATGGACGTCCCCGAGGCCGACATCCACCTGTGGCAGCTGACGAACCCGGTGGTCACCGAGGCCCTGGTCCAGCTGACGTGGGGCGGCCCGCAGGTGCTCTACAACGGCGGCCACCAGCAGGCCCGGGTGCGGTACTTCGACGCCGACGCGCGCCGGCCCGGCCTGCCGCCGTCGGTCGCCGCCCTGGTGGAGAGCATCGAACCGCACGCCACGGTCGTGGAGCTGATCAACCTCGACCCCGAGCGGGCGCACACGCTCATCGTCCAGGCCGGGGCCTGCGGCGAGCACACCATCCGGACCGTCCGGCACACCCTGACCCCGGACCAGTCGTGGATCGGCGACCTCTACGACTACGGGCATCAGGAGCCTGAGGTTTTGACCTCCGAGCCGGTCGAGGTGGGCGGTCCCTGGCTGCGGGTGGAGCTGCCTCGCTCATCGCGCGTGCGCTTGACCCTCGACCTCGAGCTGCGCACCCGCGCCGCGTCGTACCGCTCGCCGTTCGACGAGGTCAGCGACGAACTCTCCGGTGCGGCCGGCGACGAGCACTCCGGCGAGGACGCGTGATGGGCGGCGTGGACGGCGTAGAAGCCGCAGACAACGACACAGGTCCGGTCCTCGACGCCCACGTCCATCTCTGGGATCCGAACCGCCTGTCGTATCCGTGGCTGGCCGAGGCGCCGGCCATCAACCGGGCCTTCACCGGCGACGACTTCGCGGCACTGCACGCCGAGCCTGTCGAAGCGGTCTTCGTCGAGGCCGGCCGGGATGCGGCGCAGGCCGGCGCCGAGGTCGAGTGGGTCCGCACCGAGGCCGCGAAGCACGCCTGGATCCGCGGCGCCGTCGCGCACGTGACGGTCGAGAACCCGGTGCAAGCCGTCCGCGAGATCCGCCGCCACGCCGAGGACCCGTTCGTCGTCGGCGTTCGGCGCAACGTCCAGGAGGAGGCGCCCGGCTTCACCGAGCACGCGGACTTCCGCGTCGGCGTGCGTCTGCTCGGCCAGGCCGGTCTTCCGTTCGATGCCTGCGTCCGGCAGCACCAGTTGCCAGAGCTGGTTCGGCTGGCGGACGCGTGTCCGGATACCACGATCATCTTGGATCACCTCGGCAAGCCCCAGCCGACGGGCCGCGATGAGTGGTCCCGCGATCTGCGGCAGGTGGCGGAGCAACCGAACGTCGTGTGCAAGCTGTCCGGACTCGCCACCGAGGTGGTGGGAGCCGACGCGCCGCAAGCGCTCATGGTCTCGCTGCTGCGCGAGGCGCTGGAGGTCTTCGGCCCCGAACGCTGCCTGTACGCCGGCGACTGGCCGGTCATGACACTCGCCACCGACTACCGCACGTGGCTCGACGTCGTCCGCGAAGCGCTCGCGCCGTATCCGGCAGCAGCCGCCGCCGCGGTGTTCCGCGGCACCGCACGACGTGTCTACCGCTTGGCAGCCAAGGAAACACAGTGAAACGGACGGCACAGAAGTGAAACGAATAGCACAGACCACTCGCTTGGTCCCCGAGCGCCGCGAGGAATACCTCACTCTGCACAGCGCCGTCTGGCCGGGCGTGGAGGCCGCGCTGCGCGCGGCGAACATCCGCAACTACAGCATCTTCCTGGCCGGCGACCTGCTGTTCGCCTACTACGAGTACCACGGCGACGACTGGGAAGCGGACCTCGCCACCATCAAGGCCGATTCCGAGACCCAGCGCTGGTGGACCTTCACCGACCCCTGCCAGGAACCCTGGCTGGACGCCGAGAACGGCGGCCGCTGGTCGGACCTGCCCGAGATCTGGCACCTGAACGAGGCGTAAGACCTCTGAGCCGACGAACAGCTCAGCGTTTCCGCACCGCAGACCCCGCCGCGCCGTCATCGGCGCGGCGGTGCTCCACCACGCCCTCCTGGGCGCCGCAGGAAACCCGCTATCGAAAGGCAGCAGAAAATGACGTCCCACCGCGAAAGACCAGTCGGCAGAGGAAGGACGGCGTTAGCGAGCGCCGCCCTTCTCGCCATCGCTGGTCTCGCCGCGCCGGCAGCGGTCCATGCCGCCGTCGCGACGACCATCTATGCCTCCCCCACCGGAACGGGGACCGCGTGCAGCGCGAGCGCGCCCTGTTCCCTGACACAGGCCAAGACTGCCGTCGAGGCCATCGACGGAAACATGAGCGGCGACATCGTCGTCCAGCTCGCCGGCGGCACCTACCGGCTGTCCGCTCCGCTGGCCTTCACCGCCGCCGACTCCGGCTCAGGCGGGCACACGATCACCTGGCAGGCCGCATCCGGCCAGACCCCGGTGATCTCCGGCGGCACCCAGGTCACCGGCTGGACGCTGCACGATTCTGCCAACAACATCTGGTCCGCGCCGGTGGGCACCGGCACCGACTCCCGCCAGGTCTACGTCGACGGCGCCCTGGCGCCGCGCGCCGCGATCACCATCTCCCGCAGCGATGTGGCGGTCACCACGACCGGCCTGACGATCCAGAACTCCGCTCTGAACTACCTGGCGACGCTGCCCGCGCAGAACCGCATCGAGGTGGAGAGTCAGAACTCGTTCACCGACCACTTCTCGCCGGTGCAGAGCATCAGCGGCACGACCATCACCATGCAGCAGCCTGCCTGGAACAACAACAACTGGGGCTACGACACGGTCAAGTCCCCGTTCGCCGGCGGAACCCTGCTGCTGGAGAACTCGTACTCGTTCCTGAACACCGCCGGACAGTGGTACCTCGATCCCTCGGCCGGACAGCTCTACTACAAGGCGCCTTCGGGCTGGAACCCCGCCGCTCACGATGTCGAGCTGCCGAAGCTGACCTCGCTGCTGCAGATCGGCGGCACCAGCTACACCAGCCCCGCGCACAACCTGGCCTTCCAGGGCATCAGCTTCCAGCACACCACCTGGCTCACCCCGAGCACCTCGATCGGCTACGCCGACCAGCAGGCCGGCACCTTCCTGGCGCACGCCTACACCCAGCAGCCCGCCGACTTCCTGACCTCGTGCCAGGGCGGCTGCCAGGGCTTCGAAGCCACGCGCAACGACCTCGGCGCGGTCCCGGCCGCCGTGCAGGTCTGCGCCGCGAACGCCATCAGCTTCACCGGCGACACCTTCACCCACCTCGGTGAAGTGGGCCTGGGCATCGGGCAGGACGCGAACGCCGTGGCCTCCGGCGTGGGACTGGGCGCCTCGAACATCACCGTGGACCACAACACCTTCGCCGACGACTCCGGGTCGGGCGTGGTGGTCGGCGGCGTGCGGCCGGACGCGCATCACCCGTCGAACGCCGCGATGACCGACCAGAACATCACGGTCAGCAACAACTCGGTGAGCGGCGTCGCCGAGGACTACAAGGACATGCCCGGCATCCTGTCCACCTACGTCACGCACGCCGTGGTCACCCACAACGAGGTCTCGAACCTCGCCTACGACGGCATCGACATCGGCTGGGGCTGGGGCATCAACGACCCCGGCGGCAGCCAGGACTACGTCAACCGCGGCACCTACAACTATCAGCAGGTCTACACCACGCCGACCACGCTGAAGAACACGATCGTCACCTACAACAAGGTGCACGGCACCAAGAAGGTCTTCCACGACGGCGGCAGCATCTACAACCTGTCCGCCAACCCCGGCGGCGTCATCGACGACAACTACGTGTACGACGACAAGTCCACGGTCGGCCTGTATCTGGACGAGGGCTCGCGCTACCTGACGCTGACGAACAACGTGCTGCAGGACCAGGGCGTGTGGGCGTTCACCAACGCCAGCTCGACCAACAACACGAACGACAGCACGTTCGCGAACAACTGGTACAACGGCGGCGCGACCAACGTCGCCACCGGCTCCCCGCACAACAACGTGCTCACCGGCAACGTCCAGGTGAGCGGGACGAGCTGGCCGAGCGCCGCGCAGAACGTCATCGCGCAGGTCGGCCCGACGAGCAACGGCGGCGTGGGCACCAACGCACTGCACGCGGTCGGCGCCGGCCGGTGCCTGGACGTCAACAACTTCAGCACCACGCCGGGCACGCAGTTGCAGATCTGGGACTGCAACGGCCAGGGCAACCAGGCCTTCACGCACACCGCGAGCGGGCAGATCACCGTCTACAGCGGCACCAGCCAGCTGTGCCTGGACGCCTCCGGCCAGGGCACGACCAACGGCACGCAGGTCGTCACCTGGACCTGCAACGGCCAGACCAACCAGCAGTGGAACCTGAACGCCGACGGCACGATCACCGGTGTGCAGTCCGGCCTGTGCCTGGACGTCAGCAACGCCGCCACCGCCAACGGCACCCTGGTGCAGCTGTGGGCCTGCAACGGCCAGGGCAACCAGCAGTGGAACCTCGGCTGATCCGCTCCCGTCCACCCCTGGCGCGCCGCTGAACCGTTCAGCGGCCCGCCTACCCCCCAAAGCCTGTCCGGGGGCCGTGACCGGGCACCGTCCGGCCCCCGGGCAGACCAACGCTATAGAAGGATGCTGACAGGTCCACGCGGCTGTGGACTGAACGGCTGCCCGCAGGCGCCACCGCTCAACGCGGTGGCGCCGCGTGGCCGTTTGGGCCGGTCACGCGCTGTTATGAGGGCTGATTCCGGCGGTCGGCTTCGGCCCGGATCATGTCGATGACCGCCTGGATCGCCGTCACGTAGTTCTGCGGGTCGTTCAGGGCGACGAAACGGGGAGCGACCCGCGCGATGTTCGGATACTTGTCGGGCGGGAGCGACATGTAATCCGTCTGCCAGGCGCGCAGGTCCGCCTCCCGGACCTCCGGCGACAGGGCTGCGAGGCTCGCGTCCATGGCGCTGTAGGCCAGGATCACGTCTGCGAAGACGCGGTAGCAGCGCGCGGCGGTGGCGTCGTCGAGACCGGCTCGGCGCATGCAGTCCAGTTTGCGTTCGACGGACCTGAACTCGTTCTCGCGGCGGGCGGTGCGCGGCGCGGCCAGCGCCCCGACGTGCGGGTGGCGCATGAACGCGGCGTGCGTGTGGATCGCGATCTGCATCAGGTCGTGGGCCCAGTCGTCGGTGGGCGGCGGCGTGTCCGCCAGCGCTTCTTCGTGCAGGGCGTCGACGAGCGCCAACAGGAGCTCGTCCTTGTTGCGGAAGTGCCGATAGATCGCGGTCGGATGAGCAGACAGCTCGCGGCCGAGTGCCTGGAACGTCAGCTTTTCCATGCCGGTGGAGTCGGCGACCTTGAACGCGGCCTGGATGATCAGCTCAGTGCTCAGGGTGTTCCGCGGCAGCCGGCCGCGGCTCGCTCCGCCGGCCCCGCCGGTGCTCTTCGTACCGGTACTCATGCTGTCCTGCTCCCATTCGACTCCTGCACGGCTTCGCTTCCGGCGCTTCGCTGGCCGTCTGCCGGTCTCTGCCGGTCTTCTCCGATCACTGCGCGATCGCTGAACCGTCCGCGCGCGGATCCGCGGCCGCCGCCAACCGTCGGCCACCGGGGCCAGGACCGGGGCCGGAAACCCGACGCACCAGTTGACCGTGCCCGACGCCGTCGGCGAAGGCGTCGATCGGCGTGATGGTGAAACCCGCCTGCTCGATCGCATGAGCGCCGGACGGAGAGAGTCCGGGCTCTGCGACGATGGCGCCGGCCCCGGTGGTGATCCCCGCCTCCATGGGCCCGAGGACCCAGCGCGACGCCGATGTCGCGCGCCCCGGGTCCGCCCCGGCGGCGAGCTGCAGCGCCATATGCGTGTGGACCTGCGGCTGGGCGCGCCCGCCCATCGCGCCGTGGGCTCCGATGAGCTCGCCGGCCTCGCGCACCAGGACGGGCATCAGGGTGTGCAGCGGCCGTTTGCCGCCAGCAAGCGCGTTCGGCGACGCGGGGTCCAGGGAGAAGGACGCACCGCGGTTGTGGAGCAGGATGCCGGTGCTCGGGTCGAGCAGCGCGGCGCCGAAGCAATGGAAGACGCTCTGGATCAGGCAGACCCAGGTGCCGTCGGCATCGGCGACGACGACGGCGACGGTGTCGCCGGAGGTCCGGCGCGCCGCCTGCAGGGTGACCGGCTCGTTTGCCATCGCCTTCTCGGCGATGCTCCGTACGTACGGGTCAGACAACAACTCTTCGACCGGGGAATCCGACCACTGGGGATCGGCGCAGTAACGGTCCCGGTCGCTCGCCGCCCAGGCGAGGACGGACGCGACGACTCCGGCGTCCCGGCCGAGCGGATCGAGCGTTCCGCGGGCCGAACGCACGACTTCCAGCGCTGCCAGAGCCTGCAGAAAGTAAAGGCCCTGCGAGTTTCCGGCGCTTGAGAGGTACTCGAGCCCGTCGTACATCGTGCTGTGGGCTTGCGTCGTCTCCACGCTGTGCGTCGCGAGATCCTGCAGTGTCATCGCCGAACCATGGGCTGCGAGCAACCGCACCAGGCTTGCGCCTGTCTCGCCGCCGTAGAGCTCCGACGGTCCTCGGTCGGCGATCGCGGCGAGCGTGCGGGCGAGGTGCGGCTGCCGCAACGTCTGGCCGGCTGCGAGCACTTCGCCGCCGGGGGCGAACACCTGACGCATACCGGGGTCGTCCAGAACGACCTTCTGCTCGATCCGCAGATCTCGCGCCAGGCCCTCGGCGACGGGGACACCCTCGTGGGCAGCCGCTTCGGCGGCGCGCAGAGCTGCCGCGAGCGGCCGGGTTCCCCAGGTCTCGGCCAGGGCTCCCCACCCCGCGATCACGCCGGGGACGGTCACCGGCAGCGCTCCGAGAACCGGCATGATGTCGTGGTTCTGCACCAGTGCGGCGACGTCGACGGCGCGCGGCGCCCGGCCGCTGGAGTTGACGAACCGGACGTCGCCGTCGGCCGTCCCCACGAGCGCGAGCAGGTCGCCGCCGATCGAGCACTGATTCGGGTACACCACGGTCAGCATAGCCGCGGCGGCGAGCGCGGCGTCGACCGCGTTGCCGCCGGTGCGCAGCACGTCCGCCGCGGCGCGGCTGGCGGTCGAGTGCGGTGTCGCGACGGCCCACTCGGCGCCCTGCGCGGTGAGCTGACGATCGGTGAACGTGGACATCGTTGCCTTTCCGTGGCCCGGGCCGGGGCACCCCGGTCCGGCGTCGGCACCGGACCGGTGGTCCCGGTCGCCCCTGCGCGAGCTGCGTTTGTGAACTTCCTGGAACGTTTTCGGAGAGTCCTTGACAGTCCGTGACCGCCCGCCCCATAGTCAACGCCACAGACTCATAGTCAACGCCACAGACTATGGCACTGACTATCTCGACCGCGCAACAGTGGCCTGCCGAAGGAGTTCCGGGTATGAACAAGGTGTTGTCGTGCCGCCGCCGATCGGTAAGCGTGCTGATCGCCGTCGCCGCCTCGGCCGGCCTGGTCGGCTTGTCCGGCTGTAGCACGGTGTCCGGTGGCGGCGGCAGCTCGCCGACCGCCGCGTCGGTGAAGATTCCCAGCTCGGCGCTGGACGCGGCGGGGCAGATCACCTACTGCGCCGACATCAGCGCTCCTCCGCTGACGTTCTACGACACCGCCCAGAAGCCCACCGGAGCCGAGATAGAGCTGGGCGACGCGCTCGCTGCCGAGTTCGGAGTCCGGGCGAACTGGGCGAACGTCAGCTTCAACGGCATCATCCCGGCGCTGCAGGCCAAGCAGTGTGACGCGATCATCAGCCAGCTCTACATCAAGCCGGCCCGGCAGGCCGTCGTGGACTTCGTCCCGTACATGTACGCCTCGAACACCCTGGTGGTCGCGGGCCAGGACAAGGCCATCCAGAGCGCGGACGACCTGTGCGGCAAGAAGGCCGCGGGCCAGACCGGGACCACCGTCATCCAGTACCTGACCGATCAGTCGGCCAAATGCGAGACCGCCGGCAAAGCGAAGATCGACATCCGCCAGTTCACGCGCGACAGCGATGCCCTTCAGCAGCTGCGCCTCGGACTGGTCGACTCCTACGGCACCACGCTCGAGACCGCCGCGTACGTGATACAGCAGCAGCCGAACACGTTCCGGCTCGCCGGGGAGCCGTTCAACCGCATCCAGGTGGGCGCCGCGACGCGCAAGGACGACAGCGCCCTGCACGACGCGCTGACGCAGGCCCTTGCGGCGATCAAGAAGAACGGAACGTACGACGCGATCCTCAAGAAGTGGAACCTGACCGGTGATGACCTTGCCGGCTAGGCGCTACCGGCACAAGGGAGCAGCGCTGAACGACAGAGCGGGGCGGCGGCCTGCCGCCGAGCTGATCCACAGCTGTACCCACAGCTATACAGGGAGGGGATGAAATGGCCGGAGGCTATGTGCTCGCCGACTCCGCCCCGGGAGCCGGATTCGACTGGAGCTTCTTCTGGCATTACCTGTTCGCTCCTTCCAGCACGTTCCTCGACGGTCTGTGGCGCACCGTGTACATCTCGGTCGTCGCCCAGCTGCTCGGGGTGGTCCTGGGGTTCCTCATCGCGCTGGCGCAGCGCAGCCGGCACACGCCGCTGCGCTGGGCCGGCGCAGGCTACGTATGGCTGCTGCGCGGCACTCCGCTGCTCGTGCAACTCGTGCTCGTGTACAACGGTCTGGCCGCGGCTGGCGTATACCGGTTCAACGATGTCCGGGTTGCCGGTGTGATCGTCCTGGGCGTCGTCCAGGCGGCCGTCCTCACGCTGGCGTTGAATGAGGGCGCGTACATGGCGGAGATTTTCCGTGCGGCGCTCGACGCCATCGATCCGGGGCAGGCGGAGGCCGCTCACGCGCTCGGGATGACGCCGGCGAAGACCATGCGGGTCGTGCTGCTCCCCCAGGCGCTGCGGATCATCGTCCCGCCGCTGGGCAACGAGTTCAACCTGATGATGAAGTCGACGTCGCTGCTGTCGGTCATCGGGCTGCAGGAGATGTTCCTGACCGCTCAGTCCATCAACTCGGCGACATTCAAGACCTTCGAGATCTTCCTGGTCGCCGCCTGCTATTACCTCGCCCTGACGACGGTCTGGTCGTTCGTGCAGAAGTTCATCGAGCGCAGACTCGCCGACCCCGGCCGTGCGGCGCCAGCCACGCCGTCGTTCCGGCACCGTCTCACCGGCGGCGCCCGCGGCGAACGCGGGGTGCTGAGCACCGGGGACATCCGCTGACATGCGACCCATCATCGACACGAGCACGCATCATCGACACAAGCCCGGAGGACGGCATGCAGGACAAGCCCGGTCTTGAGCAAGGCACCGCTGCGACCGAATCGGCCGGCCCCGCGACAGTCATGTCGGCGCGCGAAGTGATCAAGCACTTCGGAGGCACCCGTGTTCTGAACGGCGTTTCCATTGAAGTGGGGGTCGGCGAGGTGGTTGTCATGGTCGGCCCGTCCGGGTCGGGGAAGACGACGTTCCTCAGGTGTGTCAACCATTTGGAGCGCATCGACGGCGGCGAGATCCTGGTTCACGGGCTCCCGGTCGGCTACCGGCGGGGAGCAGGCCGACTGGGCAAACTCGTCGAGGACCGCCCGAAGGCCGTCGCCGAACGCCGGCGCAACATCGGATTCGTCTTCCAGCGCTTCAACCTCTTCCCGCACCTCACCGCACTGGACAACGTGGCGGTCGCGCCGGCGAAGGTGCTGGGAGTGCCGAAGGCGGACGCGAGGGAGCAGGCACAGGCCCTTCTCAAGCGGGTCGGACTCGCCGACAAGGCGTCCTCACGGCCGTCAGCGCTCTCCGGCGGGCAGCAGCAGCGGGTCGCCATCGCGCGCGCCCTGGCCATGAAACCGGAGCTCATGCTGTTCGACGAGCCCACCAGCGCGCTGGACCCGGAGATGGTCGGCGAGGTCATCGCGGTGATGAAGGAACTGGTCGAGGACGGCATGACGATGATCGTCGTCACCCACGAGATGGGATTCGCGCGCTCGGCCGCGGACCGGCTCGTCATGTTCGACCAAGGCGTCATCCTCGAGGAAGGGCCGCCCGAGCAGCTCATGACCGACCCGGGCCACGAGCGCACGCGGACGTTCCTGCGCCGCATCATCGAGCATGTCTGACGGTGGCCCCGCGAGCCCGCTACATTCCCGTGTCGGGAAGCACGCACGGGACATCACACCCCAGTGAGCACCATCATTGCCGCACGCCTCGGAAGGACGCTGAGCTGATATGCCGACCATCCGGTCCGAAGCACCGAGCGCGGACATGAACCCCGGTCCGGCGCACTCCGGCGGAACTCGGGAATCCGATCAGAACTCTGATGCCGAGCTACGCCGGGCCGCCCACGCCCGTCTTCGCGACCGCCTCGTCGTCGCCCTCGCCTTCGTCACCGGCGCCACCGACGCGATCGGCTTCGTCAGCCTCGGCGGCGTGTTCACCAGCGTCATGACCGGCAACATGGTGCTCCTCGGCATGGGCGTCGGCCGCGGCAAACTCGCCTTGCTGGAGCACACCGGCGTCGCTCTGGCCGCCTTCATCACCGGCACCATCCTCGGCGCCCGCGTCGCCCAGGCTCCCCAACCCAACGACCCCATCTGGCCCCGCCGACTCACCCTCGCCCTCCTCGCGGAGTTCGCCCTCTTCCTAGCCGCCGCCCTGTGCTGGTGGACCGTCGGCTCACACCCCCATGGCACGATCCAGAGCCTGTTGCTGGCCACCGACGCCCTGGCCCTCGGCCTGCAAAGCAGCGCCGTCCTCCGCCTGAACGTCAGCGGCCTGTCCACCACCTACCTGACCGGCACCCTCACTACCCTGATCCAGTCGCGCACCACCAAGCGGCACACGGCCGCCGACGTGAGGTCCGCCTTCCTCCTGCTCGCCCTGATCACCGGCGCCGCCCTGGGAACAGCACTCGCGCTGCACTGTCCGGCCGCCGCGCCGTTGGTGGCGCTGGTGGTGCTGCCGGTGGTGATCGTGGGGGCGGAGTTGGGGATGCGGGGCTGAGAGGAAGAGCTGTCAGGGTCC
>JABFWL010000058.1 GCA_013362315.1 Catenulispora sp.
TCGCCGACGGACCGTTCACCGCCGCGATGTCGGCACCGGCAACCAGATGCTCCAGCACCACCGACTCCGGCGCCGCCACCGACACCATCACGCCGCCAGACGGCAGCGCCTGCATCAAACGCCCACGCGCAGCCACCAACACCGCAGCATCAGACAACGACAGCACCCTGGCACAATGCGCGGCCGCGATCTCGCCGATCGAGTGACCGGCTAGATAGTCCGGGACCACACCCCAGGACTCCACCAGCCGGAACAACGCCACCTCGATTGCGAATAGACCAGCCTGGGTGAACTGCGTCTGATCGACATCGCCAGAAGCAAGCGGCTGCGGCAGATGCCGATCCAGCTCCGCACACACCTCCGTGTAAGCCGAGGCAAAGACCGGGAACACCTCAGCAAGCCCGGCACCCATACCAACCCGCTGCGAACCCTGGCCGGAGAACAAGAACCCTGAAACAGAGCCGCGCCGAGCAGTTCCGGTGACCAGCACAGCAGCCGGCTCCCCAGCGACCAAGGCCTCCAGCCCGCCCCGTAGCCCGGCCCGATCGTCGGCAAGCACGACCGCTCGATGATCGAGCGCGGAACGCGTGGTCGCCAGCGCACCACCGATCTCGGCCAACTCCGCGTCGGGCAGGACCCTCAGCAACGAGGCCGCCTGGTCGCGCAAAGCCTGCTCGCTGCGGGCCGAAAGCACCACCGGCACCACGGGAAGCGCCGTCTGTGTCTTTGCCGGAGCCTCGCTTTCGGCCGTCGGCGCCTCTTCGAGGATGACGTGCGCGTTCGTTCCGCTGATCCCGAATGACGACACCCCGGCCCGCCGCGGCCTTTCAGCCGCCTGCCAATCGACCGCCTCCGTCAACAACCGCACGCCGCCGGCCGACCAGTCCACATGCCGCGACGGCTCATCCACGTGCAGCGTCCGCGGCAACACACCATGCCGCATCGCCTGGACCATCTTGATGATCGCCGCCACGCCGGCCGCGGCCTGGGTGTGTCCGATGTTCGACTTGATCGAACCCAGATACAACGGCCGGCCGCCACCACGCTCCCGCCCATACGTGGCCAGCAGAGCCTGCGCCTCGATCGGGTCGCCGAGCTTCGTCCCGGTCCCATGCCCCTCGACGACGTCCACCTCGGCGGCCGCCAACCGCGCATCGGCCAGCGCCGCCCGGATCACGCGCTCCTGGGACGGGCCGTTGGGCGCCGTCAACCCGCTGGAAGCGCCGTCCTGGTTCACCGCCGAGCCGCGGACGACCGCCAGCACCTCGTGCCCGTTGCGCACCGCGTCCGACAGCCGCTCGACCACGAGCACGCCCGCGCCCTCGCCCCATCCGGTGCCGTCGGCCGCCTGCGCGAACGACTTGCAGCGGCCGTCCGGGGACAGCCCCCGCTGCTCGCTGAAGTCGATGAAGGTGGCCGGGGTCGCCATCACCGTGACGCCGCCGACCAGGGCCAGCGAGCAGTCACCGCGCCGCAGCGACTGGGCGGCCCAGTGCAGGGCGATCAGCGAGGACGAGCACGCGGTGTCGACGCTGACCGCCGGCCCCTCAAGCCCGAGGGTGTAGGCGATGCGGCCCGAGATCAGACTGCCGACGCTGGAGACGCCCGGGTAGTCGTGGTACATCACGCCCGCGAAGACCCCGGTCTTGGTCCCCTTCAGATGCGCCGGCACGATCCGGGCCCGCTCCAGCGCTTCCCACGAGACTTCCAGCAGCAGCCGCTGCTGCGGGTCCATCCCCAACGCCTCACGCGGCGAGATCCCGAAGAAAGCGGCATCGAAGTCCCCGGCACCGTCCAGAAACCCGCCCTCGACCGAATAAGTCGAGCCCGCACGCTCCCCCGACGGATCGAACAACGCACCGACATCCCACCCACGATCCGCAGGAAACGAAGACACCGCGTCGACTCCGTCGGCGACCAGACGCCACAGATCCTCCGGCGAGCCCACCCCGCCCGGAAACCTGCACCCCATCCCCACCACCGCCACGGGCTCGGCCTCGCGCTGCTCCGCCTCGTCGAGGCGGCGGCGGGTGTCCCGGAGGTCGGCGGTGGCACGCTTGAGGTACGTGAGGAGTCGTTCTTCTTCGCTGCTTGACACTCGGGAACCGACCGCCTATCCATCATCCGCAGGTACGAAGTGCCTGGCGGGACCGGGATTGCACGAGCAAGCTATCGACGTGCGATCCGCCGCCCCACCCCTAATCGCCTGGCCGGTGCCCCACAATCCGGCTCCGGTCGGCGACCAGCTCCACGAGCCGGGCGACCGTCTCGACCGGGGAGGGCGCGGCGACGATCTCCTCGCGCAGCCGCTCGGCGGCCGAGCGGGCCGCGGGATCGGACAGCAGGGAGCCGACCCGGTCCTTCCAGGGAGCCGGGTCGGCAGCCGTGACCGAGAGCTGCGGGACGCCGGCGACGGCCGCCGCGGCGAAGGCCCCCGGGTCGTCGTCGTGGAGCACGGCCGCGCAGGTGCTGACCACCGCGTCCAGCGGAACCGCGTCGACCAGCCGCACGTCGCCGGGAACGGTGGTACCGGGCGGGATGGCGTCCAGGGCGACGACCGCGACGGTCTCGGCGTCCACCGTGCCCAAGGCCTCGAAGATCTCCGCCACCGGCGCAGCGGCTCCGGACAAGACCACGCAGATCCGTTGGCGGCGCGGTTCGCGGCGCAGCCAGGCGGGGACTACGGCAGGACCCGTATAGGGGACCATCCGCATCGGCATCCGCGTGCCGACCCTCGGTCCGGCCAGGGATCCGGGAGTCGTGTCCAGGATCGTCGCCACCCGGCCGAGCACGTCGGACGCGGAGCGGTCGGCCCCGTCCGCGCCAAGGGCCGCAGTGAGCTGCGAAATGCGATCGGAGGTCGCGAGCGCGGCGTCGCAGGGTCCGGTGACGCCGACGGCGACCACCCCGGCGACGTCCGCCGCCACCGCGCCGGCCGGGGCCCGCAGGTCCCACAGCACCAGGTCCGGCCGCCATCGGCCGATCAGCGCGAGCAGGTCGGTGACGGCCGCCGGATCGGCCAGCCAGTCGGGGCTGCCGGCGGGATCGCCGACCTCGGCCGCGACCAGACCGGTGCGGTTGACCGCCTCGGTGAAGGCCGGACGCGCGGTCACCAGGACCTGATGGCCGCCGGTCCGCAAGGCCCAGCCCAGCGGGACGACGTTGTGGAGGTTGCCCGGCCGGGACGGCACGGCGAGCAGGACGCGCATGAGGCCTCTTTCACGGACGTGACGTGGACGAATGGTTCGCCGATGACCATCACCGGCGCCGACCGGTCCCGGACCCCCTAGGGGCTCGGCGCCCCTAGGACGCGGGCCCCTAGGGGTCCGGGGTACGGAGTCCAGGTCTGGATCCGGGGTCGGGGTCGGGATCGGGTCAGCGGCCGGATCAGTAGTCAGCGCGGCGAGACGCGTTCCGCCGCTTGGTCATGCCGGATCGCGTCGGCTTGCGGTCCGTGTCAAGCCACTCGGCGAT
>JABFWL010000232.1 GCA_013362315.1 Catenulispora sp.
GGACCGGCGCGCCGAGGAGGTGCTGGCCCGGGTCGGCCTGACCGAGGTGGCCGCACGGCGCGTCGGCGGCTTCAGCCTGGGCATGCGCCAGCGCCTGGGCATCGCCACCGCGCTGCTCGGCGACCCCGGAATCCTGCTCTTCGACGAGCCGGTCAACGGCCTGGACCCGGAGGGCATCCGCTGGATCAGGGACCTGATGAAGGGGCTGGCCGCCGAGGGCCGCACGGTGTTCGTCTCCAGCCACCTGATGAGCGAGATGGAGAACACCGCCGACCACCTGGTGGTGATCGGGAAGGGCCGGCTGATCGCCGACATCTCCACCCGGGAGCTGATCGCCCGGTCCGCCGGCGGCTTCCTGAAGGTCCGCACCGACGAGCCGGGAGCGCTGATCACGCTGCTCGCCGAGGCCGGCGCCCAGGTCACGCCGGAGGACGCGGACACCCTGCGGGTGGTCGGACTCGGCGGCGACGCCGTCGCCCGCCTCGCGCACCGGGCCGGGATCCTGCTGCTGGAGGTGGCACAGCAGGCGACGTCCCTGGAGGACGCCTATCTGCAGCTGACCGATGCCGCCGTCGAATACCGGGGAGCGAAGCCGTGACCAAGTCCGAGTGGATCAAGCTGTGGAGCGTGCGCTCCAGTTGGTTCGCGCTGTATGTGGCGGCGGTCGGGATGATCGGCATCGCTGTCACTTACTCCCTGGTCATCAAGCCCGCCGAGGCCACGCCCACCGACGCGTTGCAGGGCGCGGCGTTCGGGCAGCTGGCCTTCGGGGTGCTCGGCGTGCTGGTGATCTCGACCGAGTACAGCACCGGGCTGATCCGGACCACGTTCGCCACGGTGCCCCGGCGGCGCGCGGTGATCGCGACGAAGGGCGGCCTGCTGTTCGCGGTGCTGCTGGTCTGCGCGCAGCTGTCGGCGTTCGCTGCGTTCTTCACAGCGCAGGCGCTTCTCGGACACCGCGGCGTGCACTTCTCGCTGGCGGACCACGACATGCTCATCTCGGTGCTGGGCAACGGCTGCTACCTGACCTTCATCGGAATGTTCGGGTTCTGCCTGGGTGTGCTCCTGCAGAAGACCACGGCGGCGGTGGCGACGTTCTTCGGGATCGTGTTCGTGGCGATGGGCGTCATCCCGAACCTGATGCCGAGCACGCTCAAGGCCGAGGTCACCCGGCTGACGTTCCTCAAGGTCGGCGAGGCGATGTCGACGCCGGCCCGGACGCTGCCGCGCGGTGCCACCGACGGCCTGCTGAGCACCGGCGCGGCCTGGGGGATGTGCGTGCTCTATCTCGCGATCGTGGCAGTGGTGCCGCTGCTCGTCGTCACCCGGCGGGACACCACCTGAGCCTGAACCCGCGTCCGAGCCCGGGCGCGCGGTCCGTCACATGTGGACGGCGCCCTGCCCTTCGGGATCCAGCTTCGGGGCGCCGGACCGGTACAGGAAGAAGCAGATCACCATGCCGACCACGAAGAACGCGGCCGACCAGCGGTAGGCGGTCGCGTAGCTATGCAGCTGCGCCTGAGCCTGCACCAGGCCGGTGGGGGCCTTGCCCTTGGCGTAGTTCGCGGCGGCCGTGGCCGCCAGGCTGGACAACATGGCGACGCCGATCGAGCCGCCGACCTGCTGGCAGGTGTTCACCATGGCCGAAGCGACGCCGGCGTCGTTCTCGCCGACGCCGTAGGTGGCCATGGCCATCGCCGGGGCGAAGATCAGGCCCATGCCGGAGCCGAGGACCAGCAGCGGCGGCAGCACGTGCGCGGCGTAGCCGCTGGTCAGGTCCAGCTGGGTCAGCCAGAGCATGCCGATCGCGCCGAGCCCCATACCCAGGGGCACCACCGGTTTCGGCCCCACTCTCGGCAGCAGCGTGACGGTCGCGATCTGCGCGGCCACCATCAGCGCCGCCACCATCGGCAGGAACGCCAGCCCCGTCTTGACCGGCGAGTACTTCAGGATCAGCTGCATGTAGTAGGTCAGGAACAGGAAGACGCCGAATATCCCGGCACCGGTGATGAACATGCCGAGGAACGACGCGCCGCGGTTGCGCTCGTTGACCACGCGCGCCGGCAGCAGCGGATGCCGGGCCCGGGCCTGCCACCGGACGAAGGCTGCCAGCAGGGCGACACCGATGATCAGGCTCACGAAGAACTGCGGGGAGCTCCAGCCCCTCTGCTCGGCCCGGGAGAAGCCGAAGACCACGAGGAACAGGCCGGAACAGGCCAGCGCCGTGCCGGGCAGGTCCAGCGCGGGGCGGCCCTCGGGGCGGCGGTTGGGGACGAACATCCGGGCGCCGACCAGCGCGACGCCGGCGATCAGGAGGTTCACGAACAGCGTCCACCGCCAGTTCAGATACTCGGTGAGGACGCCGCCGAGCAACAGCCCGATCGCGCCGCCGGCGCCGGCCACCGCGCCGTACACGGCGAAGGCCCGGTTGCGCTCGGCCGGCCGGGTGAACGTGGTGGTCAGCACGGACAGCGCGGCCGGTGCGAGCAGCGCGCCGAACATACCCTGCAGGGCGCGGCCGACGATCAGCACGCCGACGTTCGGTGCGATGCCCGCCAGCGCCGAGGCCATCCCGAACCCGACCAGGCCGGCGACCAGCGCGGTCCGCCGCCCGAACAGGTCGGCGAAGCGTCCGCCGACCAGCAGCAGCGAGCCGAAGGACAGGGCATACGCGGTGACGACCCACTGCCGCGTGGCGTTGGTGAACCCGAGGTCCTCCTGCGCCCTGGGCAGCGCGATGGTCACGATCGTCACGTCCAGCACCACCATCAGCTGCGCCAGGCTCACCACCGCGAGGATCATCCACTCGTGCGGCACCCGCCGGCCTTGTTCGACGTCCTGAGCGTCCCGCGCGGTCTGCGAGGCGCCTGGGGACGAGGTCGTCGCGCTGTCCGGCCGGGCCATGTCGGTCAACCCTTCCTGGAGCGAGGAGAATTTCCGTCGGTGTCGACGGCGAGCCCATCCGTCACGACGCTATGTCGCTCGCCGACGCGTCGCGACCGGAAGGGACCACCGTGCCCCGCCAGGGCTCAGCTAAACGATGTTGTCGCCAGTCCCGCCCAGTCCCGCCCAGTCCCGCTCAGTCCCGCCCAGTCCCGCTCAGTCAGAGGTGGCGGCGCGCCGCCGGCGCACCAGCGAGACGGCGCCGAAGGCGATCCCGCCGAGCACGACCGCCGAGCCGAGGGCGGCGTCCCCGATGCCCAGGTGGTCCGAGGCCGCGCCGCCGTCGCCGGCGGCCGTGGCCACGTGGATGGTGGCGGTCTGGGTGCCGCCGCAGTGCAGGGTCAGCGGGTAGGCGCCGCCGATCAGGTCGGGGCGCAGCGTGCCGGGCCCGCTGGGATCGTCCGGCGACAGGGCGATCGGCGCCGACAGCGCCGGGGAGGTCGCGGTGCCGGCGGCGGTGCAGCCGCCGCTCCAGATCCAGATCCGGCCGCCGGGCGCCGCCGGGTTCGGCCGCACCGCCGGGGCCGCCA
>JABFWL010000365.1 GCA_013362315.1 Catenulispora sp.
CCGCAGCTGGTGGTTCAGCCGGGAGTTGAAGGTGCCGCCGAGGATGGTGCCCATCGCCTCGATCGCGGTGTAGTTCTCGGTGTCGCGGCGCGGGCCGTGGTGCGCGATCGCCAGCACCGACTGCACGCTCCCGGGGCGGTCCACCACCACGATCTCGCGGCCGGCGAGCTCCCGGCCGGCGGTCGGCGCGGCCGGGGCGACGGCCGGTGCGGCCGAGGCCAGCAGGACCTCGCCGAGCGCGGCGGCGTCCACCCCCTCCAGGTCGCCGGCCAGCAGCAGGGTGCCGCCGGCGGACAGGTGCGCCTCGTGGAAGGCCCGCACGTCGTCCAGCGTCAGGGCGCTGACAGAGGCGACGGTGCCGGTGTCCTGCTTGCTGTACCGGCTCTCCGGCAGGAACAGGCCGCGCATCAGGGCCTCGTTGGCGCGGGTGCCGGGCATCGCCCACGCGGTGGTCAGCTTGGCCACCCGGTCGCCGCGCACCCGCTCGAAGTCGGCCTCGGCCAGGCGCGGGCGGCGCAGCGCCTCGGCCACCAGCTCCACCGCCGCCGCGATCCGGTCCACCGGCGCCTGCACGCCGACCCGCAGCACGTCGGCGTCCACCGAGCCGGACCAGGAGGCGCCGAGGGATTCCAGGGCCAGGGCGAACTCGTCGCCGCTCTTGAGCCGGGTGCCCTCGCGCAGCAGATCCGCGGTGATCTTGCCGACGCCCTCCTGGCCGGCGGGCTCGCGCACCACCCCGGCCTCCAGCAGCACGCCGGCGTAGGCCATGCGCTGGCCCGGCAGGTGTGAGGCCACGACCTCGCCGCCGGGCAGCGAGGTGCGGACCACGGCCGGGAAGACGTAGGGCCGCGGCGGGCTGCCGGCCGGGCGCTCGGAGATCAGGATGTTGCTCGTCATGCGGCGGCCTCCTCGGCGGCGTCGGATTCGGCACCGGATTCGGCGTCGGACTCGGCATCGGACTCGGACTCGGCGTCCGGCGACTCCGGCTGCACGTACTCGATCACGACGCGGTTGTCGGCCGGCAGGATCAGCGCCGCGACCGCCTGCACGTCCTCGACGGTGACCGCGTCCAGCCGTGCCAGGTACTCGCGCACCCGCTTCGGGTCGCCCTCCAGGGTCGCGTACTGCCCGAGCATGTCCGCGCGGCCGCCGAGCTCTCCGACGGCGCGGAGCCAGTCGCTGACGAGCAGCGCCTTGGCCCGCTCCAGCTCGGCCTGGCTCACCGGCGCAGAGCCGTCGGCCAGGCCGTCGAGCACCGCCAGGAACTCGGCCTCCACCTCGGCGGCCTCGACGCCGTCGCGCGGGCTGAACAGGCCGATGAACACCGAGGCGCCGTAGGCCAGGCCCCAGGTGGAGGCGTAGGCCTCCTCGCGCTGCGCCAGGTTCTTCTCGGTGACCAGCTTGCGGTACAGCCGCGAGCCGCGACCGCGGCCGAGCACCGCGGCCAGCACCTCGACGGCGGTGAACGACTCGTCGCGGGAGTCCGGGGCGCGGAACATGTAGAACGACATCGGGCGCGGGACCGAGGCGTCGAGCTCCACGCGGCGCCGGGTCTCGCCGATCTTCAGCTGCGGCAGGGTGCCGTCGGGGGCCGGCGGGATCTCGCCGTGCGGCCGGATGCCGCCGAAGTACTTCTCGGCCAGCCGCACCACCTCCTCGGCGTCGACGTCGCCGGCCACCGTCAGCACCGCGTTGTTCGGCGAGTAGTAGACGGCGTTGAAGTCCTGGAAGTCCTCCAGGGCCGCGGCCTGCAGCTCGTCCATGGAGCCGATCGTGGTGTGGTGGTACGGGTGGCCCTCGGGGAAGGTGAGCGCGAACGCGTACTCCGACCAGCGGCCGTAGGGCGGGTTGTCGTAGCGCTGGCGGCGCTCGTTCTTCACCACCTCGCGCTGGTTGTCCAGGGTCTCCTGGGTCAGGTCCAGCGAGCCCATGCGGTCGGCCTCCAGCCACAGCGCGAGCTCCAGCTGGGAGGACGGCATGACCTGGAAGTAGTTGGTGCGGTCCGGGTTGGTGGTGGCGTTGATCGCCGCGCCGCCGGCCGCGGTCACCCACTCGAAGTGCTCGCCCTTGGCCACGTGCGAGGAGCCCTCGAACATCAGGTGCTCGAAGAGGTGCGCGAAGCCGTGCTTGCCGGCCGGCTCGTGCCGGGAGCCGACGTCGTACCAGAGGTTCACGGCCGCGATCGGGGTGGTGGGATCGGGGCTGACCACGACGCGCAGGCCGTTTTCGAGCACTGCTTCGTGGATCGGCCAGGGGAAGGACGCGGCGGCCTGGTCGGCCTGCGGCGTGCCCGGATCGCTCTCGACCTCTGTCACGGTTGCCAGTCAACGCGATCGGGTCGCCGTTCGTCCACTCAGGCGCGCTCACCGGCCCGGCACCGACTAACGTAACCGCGTGCCCAAGGACCACAGCCTCGACTTCGACCCGATCCAGCGCGCCTTCGAGTCGTGGACCGCCCGCTGGGGCGAGTCCACGTCGATGCTCGCGGTGACCTCGGTGATGCGCGCCCAGCAGCTGCTGCTGGCGCGGGTGGACGCCGTCGTCAAGCCCTACGGGCTCACCTTCGCGCGCTACGAGGCGCTGGTGCTGCTGACCTTCAGCCGCGCCGGGGCGCTGCCGCTGTCGAAGATCGGACAGCGGCTGCAGGTGCATCCGACCTCGGTGACGAACATCATCGACCGGCTGGAGAAGTCCGGCCTGGTGGCGCGGCGCCCCAACCCCGCCGACGGCCGGGGCACGCTGGCCGAGATCACCGACAAGGGCCGCGACGCCGTGGAGCAGGCGACCCGGGACCTGATGGCGGAGGAGTTCGGCATGGCGGCTCTGTCGCCGGAGCAGCACCGGGAGCTGTTCACGGTGTTGCGGGACCTGCGGGTGGCCGCCGGCGACTTCCAGGATCCCAAGGACGGGGACTCCAAGGATTAGGCGGCGGGTCAAGCGGCAGATCAGCCGGCCTCGCATTTAGTAGGACGTCCAAGTAAAATCGTGGGTATGGACTCCGAGCAGAACTCAGTACCTGCTGATGAGAACTCAGTACCTGCTGATGAAATCAGGGCAGGCCGCGCTCGCTGGCAGGAGCGTTACGACGCGGCCCGCAAGCGGGACGCCGACTTCACCACGATCTCCGGCACCGGCGTCGAGCCGGTCTACGGCCCGCCCGAGGGCGCCGACGTTCCCGGCTTCGAACGGATCGGGTGGCCCGGTGAGTTCCCCTACACCCGGGGCATCCACTCCACCGGCTACCGCGGCAAGCCGTGGACGATCCGCCAGTTCGCCGGCTTCGGCAACGCTCAGCAGACCAACGAGCGCTACCGGATGATCCTGGCCGCCGGGGGCGGAGGCCTGTCGGTGGCCTTCGACATGCCGACCCTGATGGGCCACGACTCCGACTCCCCGCGCGCCCTCGGCGAGGTCGGCCACTGCGGCGTGGCCATCGACTCCGCGGCCGACATGGAGGTGCTGTTCG
>JABFWL010000646.1 GCA_013362315.1 Catenulispora sp.
TGTCTGCGCCGCCAAGGGAGCTCAGCCTGATATTCGCCGGAGCCGGTCGTCCCCGTGCCGTACTCGAATATTCGGCGAACGCTGTGTTGCTTCGTGCGCGAGGTGGTCATAGTGTCCGGCACACCTCAGCGAACGGAAGGAACGCGCATGCTTCTCGACGAGTCGACCTGGCGTGATCGGATATTTCTTGGGGGTACCTGGGTTCCCGGCGGAGGCGGGGTCATCGAGGTGGTCGAACCGGCCACCGGCGGGGTGCTCGGACAGATCGGGCGGGCCGACGGGGCGGACGCGGCGCGTGCGGCCGAACAGGCGGCCGAGGCGCAACGGCAGTGGGCTGCGACGCCGCATCCCCAACGGTCCGCCGTCCTGCGCAAGGCCGCGCAGCTGTGGACCCAGTACGCGGAGGAGATCTCCTGGTGGAACATCAGGGAGGTCGGTGCGATCCCGGGAATCGCCGGGTTCGCGGTCCACGTCGCGGAACAGGAATGCTATGAGGCGGCGGCGCTGCCAGGACGTCCCTACGGCGAGCTCCTGTCCAGCGAGGAGCCGCGGCTGTCGATGGCCCGCCGCGGACCCGCCGGCGTCGTCGCGGTGATCTCGCCCTTCAACGTCCCGATCATCCTCGGGATCCGGTCTGTCGCCCCGGCCCTCGCGCTCGGTAACGCGGTGATCCTCAAGCCCGATCCGCGCACCGCGGTCACCGGCGGGGTGACGATGGCGCGGATCTTCGAGGAAGCCGGACTGCCCCCGGGCGTGCTGCAGATGCTGCCCGGCGGCGCCGACGTCGGTGAGGCGCTGATCGAGCATCCGGCGGTGCGGGTCATATCGTTCACCGGGTCCACCGCGGTCGGGCGCCGTATCGGCGAGCTCGCCGGGCGGCATCTCAAGCGGGCGCATCTGGAACTCGGCGGCAACTCGGCGATGATCGTGCTCGACGACGCGGACGTGGACGAGGCCGTGAACCTGGCGGCGTTCGGTTCCTTCTTCCACCAGGGCCAGATCTGCATGACGACCGGCAGGCACCTGGTCCACGAGCGGCTGTACGACGACTTCGTGGAACGCCTCGCGGCCAAGGCCGGCGCGCTGCCGGTCGGCGACCCCGCGCGCTCCGAGGTCGCGCTGGGCCCGTTGATCGACGCCGCGCAGCGCGACAAGGTCCACTCCATCGTCACCGCGAGCATCGGCGCCGGAGCCAAGACCGCTGCCGGCGCCAGCTACGACGGGCTCTTCTACGCCGCCACCGTCCTGGCCGACGTGCCGGCCGGGTCCCCGGCGTTCGCTCAGGAGATCTTCGGACCGGTCGCCCCGGTCGTCCGCTTCTCCGACGCCGCCGAGGCGGCGCGCCTGGCCGCGGACAGCGAATACGGCCTCTCCCTCGGCATCGTCACCAAGGACGTCATGAAAGGTTTGGCGCTGGCCGACACCATTCCCACCGGAATCGTCCACATCAACGACCAGACGGTCGCCGACGAGGCGAACAGCCCCTTCGGCGGCGTACTGGCCTCCGGAACCGGCGCACGCTTCGGCGGCGCAGCGGCCAACGTCGAGGCGTTCACCGAGACACGCTGGGTCACGATGCGCGGCGCCACACCGACCTACCCCTTCTGAGAGCCCGCGTGGAAGGGTGGCCGGCCACGGGGAAGATTGCGCTCATCCTCGGTCAGCGCGGCAGCGCCGCATAAGCTAGCCCGGTCAAGCCTGGTGACTGAGTTCCTGACCATCACAGGCCTGCGGCACGTCGATCAACAGCGGCAGCGTCAACCGCAGCAGCGCTCCGGTCTCGACCGGCACCGCCTCGACTCGGCCGCCGTGCGCGTCCGCGATCTGCTTGACGATCGCCAGTCCGAGTCCGGAGCCCGGCAGTGCGCGGGCGGCCGAGGAGCGGTGAAAGCGGTCGAAGATGTAGGGCAGGTCTGCGGTCGGGATGCCCGGCCCCTGGTCGCGGACCTCGAGCACGCCCTGGTGTCCCCGGGTGACGACCGTGACCGTGACGCCGCGCATCCCGCTGAACTTCACCGCGTTGTCCACGAGGTTGGCGACCGCGCGCTCCAGGGCGTCCGGGTCGCCGCGAAGGACCGCCGGCTCGGTCCGGGCCGGGACGCCGCGGGCCTCGGCGACCTGCTCGGCGACCAGGTCCAGGCGCACCGGCTCGGCCCGGGCCGCGGCCTCACCGAAGCGCGCCAGGTCCACGAGGTCGTTGATCAGCACCTTCAGCTCCCGTGCCTGTTCCAGCGCGTCGGCGAGCAGCGCCGGGGAGGCCGGGTCGGCTGGGTTCTCGGTGAGGAGCTCCAGGTTGGTCGTCAGCGACGTCAGCGGGGTGCGCAGCTCGTGCGAGGCGTCGGCGACCAGGCGTCGCTGGGCGCCGACCGAGCCGTCCAGCGCCTCGGTCATCGCGGTGAAGGCCCGGCCCAGGCGGGCGACCTCGTCGCGGCCGCGGGCCGCCTGGCGCAGCGGGCCCGGGGTGGTGAAGTCGCCGGTCTCGGTGATGCGCTCGACCGCCGAGGTCAGCACACCGACCGGCCGCAGGACCCGGCCGGCCAGCAGCCGGGCGGACACTACGGCGACCAGGCCGGCCGTCGGGGTGAGGCCGATGAGCAGCCACAGCAGGCGCCGCATGGTGGATGCCGAGTCGGACTCGGGCTTCGCGGCGCGCACGATCGTGTTCGCCATTCCCGGCATCTGCGCGGTGTAGGTGCGGTAGCGCTCGCCCTGGAACAGCACGTCACCGTAGTAAGGGCCGGTGGCTCCGCTCGCGACGTCCACGTCCCGGAGCGTGAGGTCCGCGAGCTCCTTGCCGTCCCTGGGCTTCGGGTCGTCGGGTTTCCCATAGGACGCCGACTTCGGATCCGGTGATTCCTTGCCTGATTCGGGCTGCGGATCGGTGACGATCTGGATGCTCCCCGACCCGATGGTGTCGGACCAACCGTTCCCCTGCAGCGGGTCGGGCACCTGCTTCCCGGCCATGAGGAGCTTCTGCTGGTATTCGTGGAACGTGGTAGGCGCCTGCTTCACCATCGCGGCCAGGGAGGCGTCCAGCTGGCCGCGCAGCTCCCAGTCGACGGCCGGATACTCCACGGCCCCGACGAGCGTCAGCGCCGCGACCACGACCGCGCCGCCGGCCAGTGCCACGCGCGTGCGTAGCTTCACGGATCCTCCCTCAACACGTAGCCCAGGCCCCGCACGGTCTGGATCAGTCGCGGCGCACCTTCGGCCTCCAGCTTGCCCCGCAGGTAGCTGATGGTGACCCACAGCGCCTTGGGCTCCGGGCCGACGTCGTACCCCCACACAGCCTCGACGATCTGAGTGCGGGACAGAACCCTGCCCGGGTTGCGCAGGAATAGTTCCATGAGGGCCAGCGGCCCGCGACCCGGTCGGTGACCAGGTCGCGGGCGGTGAGCAGCAGCGCCTGCTTAACGGCCACTGAGAACGCTGCGAACGCTGAGAAGGCCGGCGACATCGGCGACCT
>JABFWL010000489.1 GCA_013362315.1 Catenulispora sp.
CCGGCCCGACCTCGGCGGCCACCGCACCGCCGGTCGGCGCGCCCACCCAGCCGACCGCGAGCGGGCCTTCGGGCACCCCGACCGGCACCACGACGCCGACCGCCCCGAACCCGACGCCGACCGGCAGCACGACGCCGAAGCCCAGCGCGCCGGCCAGTTCCGGCTCCGCGGCCAGGACCACCTCGCCGTCGTCGGCGCCGTCCACCACGCCGACCCCGACTTCGACGGTCACCTGGTGGGACCCGCTGACCTGGCTGGGCACCACCGTGAACGGGGTCTTCAACCCCGACGCCGCGACGACCGGCACCGCGAACCAGCTGAGCACCACCGGCTCCAACAAGGTGGCGCTGGCCGGCGACACGCCGACGACGCCGAGCACGACCCCCTCCTCGAGCCCGTCGTCCGGCGGCCCGATCATCGGGATCAGCATCGGCGGTCCGACCTCGAACCCGAGCACCACTCCGGCTTCCGCCCCCAGCACGAAGCCGACGTCGGCGCCGAGTTCGGCGCCGTCGGCGCCCTCGTCGTCCGCGTCCACGCCGACGGCCCCGCCCTCGACCCCGCAGCCCACCGGCACGGCCACCGCCCCGCCGGCGCAGCCCAGCACCAGCGCCCCGTCGTTGACGTCGTCGAGCACGCCGCTGGTGGTCGACGGGACGACCATTCCGGCACCGGCTCCCACGGTCTGCGTGCAGGCGGCTTCGACGGACGCGCCGTACCGCGAGATCCTGTGGCACCTGGACGCCTCGTCGCTGACGCTGAACCACCAGACCTTCGAGGGCTTCAAGGAGATCACCACCGGCAGCGGCCAGAAGGTGACGGTCATGGTCGTCCACGCGGACTCCATCGACCTGACGGACATGGTGACCTACAACAAGGACGGCAACCGGCCGGTCTACAACGACGGCGGTCCGGGCAAGACCGTCCACCTGACCAACGTCACGCTGCACGTCCTGCAGCAGAAGGGGAACCTGGTGGCCCCGCTGCCGCTTGGTCCGGTGACGCTGGGACCGCCCGGAGAAGCCGGGACGGACCTCGGCAGCACCCTGGCCATGGCGGCGCTGGAAGCGAACCTGCCGCTGCCGTTCCCGTCGATCTTCAAGGACGTGCACGTCGACCAGTACCTGATGACCAGCGACACGCTGGGCATCCCGGGCTTCAACGTCCGGATGGAGAAGCCCTGAGCGTTCCTCTCAGAAAACTGATCACCAGGCCCGTGCCCGCCCTCCCGGCGGGCCGGGCCTTCTGCTTTGATGAGACCTGGCGAGAACCATCGGGACGATCGACGGCTTGCAGAGAGGTCAGCGCTGATCATGGGCGAGTTCGTACGCGTGGAGTCTGAGGGACCGGTTGGCGTGATCCGCCTGGACCGGCCGAAGATGAACGCGCTCAGCGTGCAGCTGCAGCGGGAGCTGCACGAGGCCGCCGGGCAGGTCGGCGCCGATCCCGCGATCCGCGCGGTGGTGATCTGGGGCGGCGAGCGGGTGTTCGCGGCCGGCGCGGACATCAAGGAGATGGAACAGATGTCCTACGCGGACATGGCGCACCAGTCCGTGCGGCTCCAGGAGGCCTTCAAGGCGCTGGCGAACATCCCCAAGCCGGTCATCGCCGCCATCACCGGCTATGCCCTCGGCGGCGGCTGCGAGCTGGCCCTGACCGCCGACTTCCGGGTCGCGGCCGAGGACGCCAAGCTCGGCCAGCCGGAGATCCTGCTCGGCGTGATCCCCGGCGCCGGCGGCACCCAGCGGCTGCCCCGGCTGGTCGGCCCGGCAAGGGCCAAGGACCTGATCTTCTCCGGGCGCCAGGTGGACGCCGCCGAGGCGCTGGCGATCGGGCTGGTGGACCGGGTGGTGCCGGCCGCCGAGGTCTACAAGACCGCCGTGGAGTGGGCCGCGAGCTTCGCCGACAGCGCGGCGCTGGCGCTGAAGGCGGCCAAGGAAGCCGTGAACCGCGGCCTGGAGGTCGATCTGGACACCGGGCTGGAGATCGAGCGGCTGCAGTTCGCCGGTACGTTCGCCACCGAAGACCGGGCCGAGGGCATGCGCGCCTTCGTGGCCAAGGAGAAGCCGGGGTTCACCGGCCGCTGAGCTTTCCGTCGACACCGACCCCGAACTCTCCGTCCGCACAGACGGGCCGCAAGACAGCCAACACAGCCCGCCCGCACAGCCCCGCCAGGGGCTCCCGACAGCCAGGAAGGCTGAAGGCATGGAACAGCTCCCAGAGGCGGCCCGGGCCCGGATGGAAGAGATCCGGGCCTCCGGCACCTGGGGTTCGGCGCTGACCACCAACGAGTTCGCGGCCGTGCGCGCGGCCGGCTTCGAACCGGTCGGCCAGGTGCTCGGCTCGTGCGTGTACCACCTCGGCTACGCCGGCTCCTACAGCTGCCCCGGCGCGTGGATGGGCGGGGCCGGCTACACCCAGACCACGACCTCGCGCGGGTACTACGCGGCCTACGGGCCGATGGTGCAGGCGCTGTACGACGCCCGGCGCCGGGCCTTGGAGCGGATGAGCACCGAGTGCCAGCTGCTCGGCGGGGACGGTGTGGTCGGGGTGCGGCTGGCGATCCGGCGGTTCCCGGCCGGCGGCATCGAGTTCACCGCGATCGGCACCGCGGTGCGCGCCGCCGGCAGCCGGATCCGGCCCCGGAGCCCGTTCACCTCGCACGTCACCGGCCAGGAGTTCGCCAAACTGGTGCTGAACGGCTGGATCCCGGTGTCGCTGGTGCTCGGCATCGCCATCGGCACCCGGCACGACGACTGGTGGACCCGGATGGCGTCCCGGCGCTGGGCCGGCAACCAGGAGGTGGCCGGCTACACCGACCTGGTGAACCGGACCCGGCACGAGTCCCGGGTGGAGCTGAAGCGGCACGTCGAGGCCGCGCACGCGGACGGCGTGGTGGTGTCCTCGATAGATCTGGAGATCCGGGAGCGCGAGTGCCCGGTCACCGACGGGCAGCGGGACCACATCTGCGAGGCGACGGCGATCGGCACCGCGATCGTGGCGTTCACGAGCAGCGCTCAGCCGCCCCGCCCCGGAGCGCTGGCGATCATGTCGTTGGATCCGGAGCGGCGCGCCGCCGCCCGGCGCGAGACTTCGGTGCGGTACCTGTGAGCTTTTTGAAGCAGTGGTTTTTTGAATCGGTGAGTTTCAGATCTGTGAGCTTCCGGCTGGAGAAGAGAAGAGAAGATGGCTGACAAGATCGCCCACACCGCCGAAGGCGTGCCCGAGGACGCGATGCGGCGCCTGGCCGAGCTCAAGCCCGGCGCGCCCGGCTCGATCTTCACCTCGGACCTGTCCGTGAACGAGTTCCTGCTGGTCAAGGAAGCCGGGTTCCGGCCGCTGGGACTGGTGCTGGGCTCCTCGATCTACCACGTCGGGCTGCAGGTGGCGCGCTGGGGCAAGAGCCAGGAGCTGGACGTGCTGTCCCAGGCCATGTACCACGCCCGCGAGCTGGCGATGACCCGG
>JABFWL010000746.1 GCA_013362315.1 Catenulispora sp.
AGGCCAAGCAGCACCTGGCGCTGGTCGGCAAGGGCATCACCTTCGACACCGGCGGCATCTCGCTGAAGCCGTCCAACGCGATGGACACCATGAAGTCGGACATGAGCGGCGCCGCCGCGGTGTTCGCCGCCACCGTGGCCGTGGCCCGCGAGGAGGTGCCGGTCAACGTCACCGCCTACATGTCGCTGGCCGAGAACATGCCCGGCGGCGCCGCCGTGAAGGTCTCCGACGTCATCACCATGTACGGCGGCAAGACCGTGGAGATCATGAACACCGACGCCGAGGGCCGCGTGGTGATGGCCGACGCGCTGGTCCGCGCCAGCGAGGACCAGCCGGACGTGCTGCTGGACGTGGCGACGCTGACCGGCGCGCAGGTGCTGGCGCTGGACCGGCTGTCGGCGGTGATGAGCAACGACGACGCGCTGCGCACCCGGATCGTGGACACCGCGAAGGCGGCCGGCGAGGACATGTGGCCGATGCCGCTGCCGGAGTACCTGCGCGAGACCATCGACACGCCGACCGCGGACCTGTCGAACATGGGCTCGCGGATGGGCGGCATGCTCGTCGCCGGCCTGTTCCTGCGCGAGTTCGTCGGCGAGGGGATCTCGTGGGCGCACCTGGACATCGCCGGGGCGTCGTTCAACGAGAAGGGCGCTTACGGCGACACGCCCAAGGGCGGCACCGGCGCCGCCGTGCGCACCCTGGTGAAGCTGGCCGAGGACATGGCGAAGTCAGCGGGAAGACGCTGATCCGAAGCGGTCATCTCCCCACCGGGGAGGTGACCGTTTCGGCGTTCCCGGGTAACGGTCACGCATGACCGCCGACGACGCGCCGCCGCCGCAGCAGCCGCACCCGGTGCACGACCCCCACGAGGGTCTGGGCGCGCGGCTGAACTGGCTGCGGGCCGGCGTGCTGGGCGCCAACGACGGCATCGTCTCCACCGCCGGCCTGGTGGTCGGCGTCGCCGGCGCCACCGACAGCAAGTCGACGCTCCTGGCCTCCGGCATCGCCGGCCTGCTGGCCGGATCGCTGTCGATGGCGTCGGGGGAATACGTGTCGGTGTCGACCCAGCGCGACACCGAGCAGGCGGCCCTGGCCCTGGAACGCAAGGAGTTGGCCGAGTCCCCGGACGAGGAGTTCGAGGAGCTGGTCGGTCTCTACCGGGGCCGCGGGATGTCCGAGCCGACCGCCCGCCAGGTCGCCGAGGAGATGACCGCGCACGACGCCCTGGCCGCCCACGCCCGCACCGAGCTCGGCATCAATCCGAACGAGCTGGCGAACCCCTGGAGCGCGGCGATCGCCAGCTTCATCGCCTTCAGCGTCGGCGCGCTGCTGCCGCTGCTGGCGATCGTGCTCCCGCCCCGGGACTGGCGGGTCCCGGTGACGGTGATCAGCGTCCTGATCGCGCTCGTGATCACCGGGCACGTCAGCGCGCGGCTGGGCCGGGCGGCGCCGGGGCGCGCGATCGTGCGGAACGTGATCGGCGGAGCGCTGGCGATGGGCATCACGTACGTGGTGGGGACGTTCATCGGCGCTGTGGATTAGATCGGCGCCGTGGATGAGCCGGTGAATCGGGCGGCGGTTCAGGCGGTGCCGCCCTCCAGCCGCCGCTTGTCCTCCTCCGCGCGTTTGCGCGTCCACTCCCGCATGCGCTGCGGGTAACCGACAACCCCCGCGTCGTAAGCGGGGATCCCCAGCGCGCGGGCCAACGCGTGCGCCTGTTGCGGGCTGCGGACGCGGCGCCGCGTCCACTCCCCGGACGCCGCGACGAAGACCACTGTGGTGTCGGTCACAGCGGTGCGCGGCTCTATATAGGCCTCGACGCCCAGGCGGCTGCGAGCGAAATCGCTCAGGTGCGCCTCGGCCGCCGCCAGTTCCTCAGTGGATCTCCTGCTGGGCGGTGTCAGCGCGGTCGGCGCCGGTCCCGGCGCCGGAACCGGCGTGGCCGACCGGCGGCGGCGGAACAAGGGCATATCCCCTCCCGGAAGATCGTTGCTCCCTCAGGCCGGGCCGGAGGGCTCGGCACGAACCGGGATCGGCCGCGGACTAGACTGGCGTCCCGGTCGCGGATGCGCTACCCGCGACTACGCGTCCGTCCGCCGCTGACCCTTCCACAGCAGTGTGTCAGTGCGGGGTGGGCCAAGACCGGGATATGCGACAGCAGGCAGCGAGAAGAGGAACGCACGTGGCAGGCGACAACCAGTTCGACTTGGTCATCCTCGGCGGCGGCTCGGGCGGCTACGCCTGCGCATTCCGAGCGGCGGACCTCGGCATGCGCGTGGCGTTGATCGAGAAGGCCGAGGTGGGCGGGACCTGTCTGCACCGCGGCTGCATCCCCACCAAGGCGCTGCTGCACGCCGGCGAGGTCGCCGACAACACCCGCGAAGCGGCGCAGTTCGGCATCGCGGCCACCTTCCAGGGCGTCGACATGGCCGCCGTCAACGCCTACAAGGACGGCGTCGTCGGCCAGCTCTACAAGGGTCTGCAGGGCATTGTGAAGGCCCGCAAGATCGAGTTCATCGCCGGCGAGGGCCGCCTGGTGTCCTCGAACACCGTGCAGGTCAACGGCCAGAACGTGACGGGTGCGAACGTGGTGCTGGCCACCGGCTCGGTCCCGAAGTCGCTGCCGGGGCTGGAGATCGACGGCAACCGGGTCATCTCCAGCGACCACGCGCTCAAGCTGGACTACGTCCCGGCCTCGGCGATCATCCTCGGCGGCGGCGTCATCGGCTGCGAGTTCGCCTCGGTGTGGAAGTCCTTCGGCACCGACGTCACCATCATCGAGGGCCTGCCGCACCTGGTGCCGGCCGAGGACGAGAACTCCTCGAAGCTGCTGGAGCGGGCCTTCCGCCGCCGCGGCATCAAGTACGAGCTCGGCAACTTCTTCTCCGGTGTCGAATACACCGACAAGGGCGTGCGCGCCTCGATCGCCAACGGCAAGACCGTCGAGGCCGACCTGATGCTGGTCGCCGTCGGCCGCGGCCCGGTCTCGGCCGGCCTCGGCTACGAGGAGGCCGGCATCGCCATGGACCGCGGCTACGTCAAGGTGGACCAGTACTGCCGCACCTCGGTCCCCGGCGTCTACGCGGTCGGCGACCTGATCCCGACCCTGCAGCTGGCGCACGTCGGCTTCGCCGAGGGCATTTTGGTCGCCGAGCACATCGCCGGCCTCAACCCGGCCCCGATCGACTACGACGGCGTGCCGCGGGTCACCTACTCGCACCCCGAGGTCGCCTCGATGGGCCTGAGCGAGGCCCAGGCCAAGGCCAAGTACGGCGACTCCGGCGTGAAGACGTTCAACTACGACCTGGCCGGCAACGGCAAGTCCAAGATCCTGAAGACCTCGGGCCAGGTGAAGGTGGTCCAGCAGGTCGACGGCCCGGTGGTGGGCGTCCACATGGTCGGCGACCGGATGGGTGAACTCGTCGGCGAGGCGCAGCTGATCTTCAACTGGGAGGCGCT
>JABFWL010000021.1 GCA_013362315.1 Catenulispora sp.
CCGGACCTCTTGATACCCAGACCGTCTACGCCTAGGCTTTCTAGGTATGAGCCAGGAGATGATGCGGGGCCATCTGGACGGCCTGGTGCTGGCCGTCCTCATCGGCGGCCCGGCCCACGGATACGGCCTCATCGAGGCCCTGCGCGACCGCAGCGGAGGCTTCTTCGACCTGCCCGAGGGCTCGGTCTACCCGGCGCTGCACCGGCTGGAGCGGTCCGGCCTGGTGGCCAGCGGCTGGTCCGAGGTCGGCGGCCGGCGGCGGCGGGTGTACACACTGACCGCCAGCGGCCGGCGTGCGGCCGAACAGCGGCAGAGTGAGTGGCGCTCGTTCTCGGCGGCGGTCGAACGGGTGTTCGCAAACCCTGGATCCGGCCAGGGCGGCACTGCGGGGGCGGTGACGTCATGACGTATCGATCGATCGACGCGTATGTGGAGGATCTGGCCTGGCGGCTGCGGGTCGGGATGCGCGGACGCCGGCGGATCATGCGGGAGGTGGCGGCGCACCTGGCCGACCTGGTCGCCGAGGAGGAGGCCGGCGGCCTGACGCCGCAGGCCGCCGCCCGCCGGGCCACCACCCGCTTCGGCGCGCCGGAGGAGCTGGCCGCCGAGTTCAACCGGGACAGCGCACAGCACAGCGCCCGGGTCGCGGCGTGGTCGCTGGCGGTCTGCTTCGCGGGTGCGTTCCTCGCCGCCGGACTGGCGCAGACAGAGGCGCCGGCGAATCCCTGGCCCGGCGACACCGTCTACTACGCGGTCACGGCGATCCTCGTGCAGGTCGCGGGGTTCTGCGCGGGGACCGCGTTCCTGCTGGCGGTGGCCGCGCCGTGGGTGCTCGGACGGCAGCAGGGGCTGGGCACCGCCGTTCGCGCGGCGGCCGCGGCCGCCCTGGTGCTGGTCCCGGTCGCGGTGGTCGCGGCGGGCAACATCGGCGCCGCCGGCCGGCTCGAAGGGGCGTTGTCGGCGTTCGTGGCGGTGGCCGTGCCGGTCGCGGTGGTGTTCAGCGCGCGGGCGCTGACGCGGGTCGGTGAGCACACGCCGAGTCCTTCGACACTCGACGTCATCGCCGAGTGCACCGAAGCCCTGGCGCTGCGCTGGTCCTGGTCCGCGCGGCTGTTCGCACTGATCACGACGGCCTGGACGGCGGTCGGCGACCGGCTGCCCGGCCTGCGGACGTGGCTGGAGCTGCGCCGCCACCCCTGGCGGGCGGCGGCCACCGTCTGCGCCGCGGCCGGCGTCGCGCTGAAGCTCCCCGATCTGCTGATCGGCGACCTCGACCTGCCCGCGGCGGCATTCGAAGCAGTAGCGGCCTTCACCGGCTTCGCGCTGTTCGGCGGTCTGCTCGGCCTGCGGTCGGGGGCGCGGGGCCCGGAACGCCGCGAACCCCTCGACGCACTCGGCGTCGAGGGGTGAGGGCTCTGCTGAGCCGGAGTGATTCAGCCGGAGTGTCTGAGCTGGAGTGCCTGAAGGCCAGTCTCGACGCCGGTTTCTCGAACCTCAGCAGTACTCTGAGCCATCGGAGTGACGCTCGGGAACAACACGCCGACCTGGTTTCGTAGCTCCGGAAAGGAGTCGTCGGGGAGCGCGGGAACCGTGGGCTGAGCTGCCATCCGGACAGCTGGAGTACGCGGGAGCCGCGAGCTGTCGGACTGGTCGAGTCAGGCTGCTTGAGTCAGGCTCTTGCTGCTCGAGTCAGACTCTTGCTCAGCCGGCGTTGGTCGCGAGTTCGATGCCAGCGGCTCCCCGGCCGCCCCGCGTCCGGACCGCAGCAGCGCGGCCGTCACCACCAGTGCCGCCACGAGCAGCGCCACCCCGATGCCGAACGCGACCCGGTAGCCGCCGGCCAGCGCGTCCGCCGGACCGCGGCCCTCGGTCAGGAGCCGCCCGGTCCGGCTCGCGGCGATCGTGGACAGCACCGCGGCTCCGGCCGCCGCGCCGATCTGCTGCGTGGTGTTGAACAGGCCGGAGACCAGCCCGGCGTCCTGCTCGCGGGCGCCGGCCATGCCGAGTCCGGCCGCGGCCGGCATGGCCAGCCCGCCGCCGCCGATCAGCAGCATGGTGGGCAGCAGGTCGGTGACGTAGGAGGCGTGCACCGGCAGCCGCAGCAGCAGGCTCAGCGCGGCGGCCAGCAGCACCAGGCCGGTGAGCAGGACGGCGCGCGGGCCGAACCGGGTGATCAGCCGTTCCGAGGCGCCCAGCGCGATGCCGCCGATGGCCAGCGCCGCGGGCAGCATCGCGAGGCCGGTCGCGGTGGCGCCGTAGCCCAGGACCTTCTGCATGTCCAGGGCCACCACGATCTGGAAGGCGAACATCGCCGAGATCATCAGCATCTGCACCAGGTTCGCGGCGACTATCGTCCGCGAGCGCAGGATCCGCAGCGGCATCAGCGGCGCCGCCGCCGTGGCCTGGCGGACGAAGAACGCCGCCAGCAGGACGGCGCTCCCGGCGCCGAGGCCGAGCGTGCGGGACGAGCCCCAGCCGTGGTCCGCGGTGCCGACCACGGTGTAGATGGCGAGCATCTGGCCCGAGGTGACCAGCAGCGCGCCGAGCACGTCCACTCCGGCCCGCAGCCCGAGCCCGCGGTCCGCCGGGATCGCCCGCACCGCCGCGGCCAGCGTCGCCAGCCCGATCGGGATGTTGATCATGAAGATCCAGTGCCAGCTCAACGCCTCGGTGAGGACCCCGCCGAGCACCTGCCCGATCGAGGCGCCGGCCGCCCCGGTGAAGGCGAACACGCCCAGCGCCTTGCCCCGCTCGCGCGGCTCGGTGAACAGCGTGACCAGGATCCCCAGGCTCACCGCCGAGGCCGCCGCGCCCCCGACGCCCTGCACGAACCGGGCCGCGACCAGCATCGCCGGCGAGGTGGCGGCCCCGGCGGCGACCGAGGCCGCGGTGAACACGGCGGTGCCGCCCAGGAACATCCGCTTGCGGCCGATGAGGTCGCCGAACCGGCCGGCCAGCAGCAGCAGACCGCCGAAGGCCAGCAGATAGCCGTTCATCACCCAGCTCAGCCCGGCCGGGGAGAAGCCCAGGTCGGCCTGGATGGTCGGCATGGCGACGGTGACGATGCTGCCGTCCAGCACCGCCATCAGCGCGCTGGTGGCGATCACCGCCAGAGCCAGGCGCTTGGCTCCCGACGAGCCGGGGCCTTCGGGCAGTGGGCTAGGGCGTTCGGTGGACATGCGATCACTCCTGGGAATCGGGGATGCCGTGGCGCCGGGGCGGGCCCGGAACGCCGACAGGAACGACGCTAGCGGATAGTTTTGAAGCAGACAATATTTTTCGGGAAGATCTACTGACGGAGTTCTGTCGGGGTAGACTGAGCGCATGACCTCCCTGGCCCCCGCGTACACCGGTGACATCGCCGCCTGCACGGCGCCGGACCTGTCGTTCCTGCTCGACCACACCTCACACGTCCTGCGGACCCGCATGGCCGCGGCGCTGGCCGAGGTCGGGATGACCGCGCGCATGCACTGTGTGCTGGTCAAGGCGCTGGAGGGGGAGCGCACGCAGATCCAGATCGCCGAGCTCGGCGACATGGACAAGACCACGATGGTGGTCACCGTTGACGCCCTGGAGAAGGCCGGCCTGGCCGAGCGGCGGCCCTCGGCCACCGACCGCCGCGCCCGGGTCATCGCGGTGACCCCGGCCGGAGCCGAGATGGCCCGGCGCAGCCAGGCGATCGTGGACCGGGTGCACGCCGAGGCGATCGGCGCGTTGCCGGAGGCGCTGCGGCCGGCGTTGCTGGAGGCGCTGACGCTGCTGGCCCGCGGGCATCTGGCCGCGCCGGTCGAGAGCCCGGCCGGAGCGCGGCGCGCCCGGCAGGGCTGAGAAACCGGGCTGGTGACCGGGGCTGATGTGGGGTTATAGCCCCCGCTGAAAACGCGAGACGCCGCGGCGGGGCGTCCCAGGCTCGCCCGCGCCGCGGCGCGTTCCATCATCAGAGCACGCGCTGATTAAGGCGGCTTTAAAGATAGTGACGCCCGATGGGAAAACACCGAACCGCCCATCCGGCGTCACCGCTGCTCAGGGAGGAGGACTGAGCGGCACTCGCCGGACGGGCGGTCCGGGCCTTGCTATCCCACACACCAGACGCCGAAGACGGCGCCCCCACCGGTCCCCACACCCGCAGGCCTTGCATCCCACCGCGCGCCAGGCACCCGGTCGGACAGATTTTGACCCGACGCCCCGGTCCGTCAGGACCGGGGCCCAGCATGGCCGTCTCGTCAGCAGCCACACCGTCCGGGAGTCGGGCTCTCCCGGGTTTTTCGGGGGTGAGACCACTATGGCCCGGCGGCCCCTGGGTTTCGCTGAGACCCCTGTGAGAAAACCCTGAGAAATAAAATCGCAGGTCGAGGCCGGGAAGTTACCGAACGTACATCAGGCTCGAGCGGCTTCGATCGGGCGCAGGAATCCGGCGATCAGGTCCCTGAGTTCGCCGCGGTGCCCCCACAGCGCGCCCTGCTCGTCGAAGATCACGAGCCGCGCGGTCGGCAGCATCTCGGCGATCCGGCGGGCGGTGGCCGCCGGATGCGCGGTGTCGCCCTCCTGGCCGATCACCAGCACCGGGATCCGTACGCGGCGCAACCGGGGCAGATCCTCGGGTTCGAGCGGGACCGCGGCGGCCAGCGGCAGCCAGCGGCGCGGATCACGTTCAGCCTCGACGAGCTCGGCGATCAGTTCTTTCGCGCGGCGATCCGCCCAGGCGCGGGCCACCTGTCCGGTCCGGACGGCGGCGGGCTGGGTGCGCAGCAGGGCCGCGGCCACGCCCTCGACGTCGCCGGTGGCCAGGTGCTCGGCGAGCGCGTGGTGCGGGGCGACGGCCTCCGGGGCACGCGGCACGTCGGCGACGGCCGGCAGGTAGAGCACGACGCGCTCGAAGCGGCCGGGGTCGCGGGCCAGCACCCGCAGCAGCGTGGCGGCGCCGAGCGAGACGCCGACCGCCGCGGTCGCGTGCTCGTGGTCGGCGACGGCGAGTGCGGCCGCGGCGAGGACGTCGTAGCCCAGGGGATCGGGGCCGGTGGAGCGGCCGTGGCCGGGAAGGTGCGCGAAGACCTTGCGGCCGGGCAGGCCGGAGGCCAGGGGCCGGGTGTCCTGGATGGAGCCGGCGAGGCCGTGGAGGAAAAGCGTGGTCGGCGGATGCGGACTGCCAAGAACGGCGTACTCGACGATGTCGCGGTCGCGGCTGTCCTGGCTTCCGTTGCCGTAGTGGAGGGTCTGAGTCCGAAGCGCGGTCACCAAGGGCCGTAGGGGCCCTGGCGGGTGTTGTTGTTCCGGCTTTTGCCGGAGACCTCCTTGAGGGCCGGGCGGACGTCCACCCAGTACACGATAGCGACGACCACGCCGATGATCGTGAACAGCAGGCCAAGCAGCATGCTCGCGGCCATCGACACGGTGAGGATGATCAGCCAGCCCTGCTTGGTGAGCTTGTCGGCCGCGCGGTAGGCGTCCTCCCGCCTGAGAGCCGCGTCGATGAGCACGACGATCTGGCCGACGAGCACGGCTAGGGAGAGCAGGCCGAGGAAACTGTACAGGCCGTCGCGCAGCGCTGGGCCGATCATGCCGCTGTCCTCCTTGGGGGCGGGAGGGGACCCGCCGGTCGTTAGTGTTCAACGTACGCGACCGGCGGGTGCGTTCCCAGCTTCGGGGTGGAGACGTTGAGCGCCATGTACAGGCGACGCTCAGTGCGGCCGTCAGGCCTGCGGGGCCTTCCTGGCGCGGGGAGCGGTGGTCTTGCGCGCCGCGGGCTTGACGGTCGGCTTGGCGGCGGGCTCCGGCTGCTCGGCGGCGGCCTGCGGGGCGGCGGCCTGGGCCTCGGCCTTGTCACCGGCCTTCTCCTCGGCCTTGTCGTCGACCACTGTGACCGACTCGACGGTGAAGGTGCCCGGGCGCTCCGGCTCGACGGTCACCACCTCGACGTCCGTCACCCGGCCGGCCAGCACTCGCTCGACGACGGCCTTGCCGCGCTCGGAGTAGCCGTCGTAGGTCTCCACGGCCTTGCCGGCCACTTCCAGCGCCCGCCCGACCTGCGAGAGCAGCAGGGTCTGCGCCTTCTCCCGGGCGGCCCGCAGGTCCGGCTCGGCGATCCGCCCGCGCAGCGCCTTGGCGTCGTCCTGCCACTGACCCAGCGCGATCTTCGACTGTACGGTCTCGGCCACCCCGGCCACCCGGCCGGCCACCGTCGTCGCGACCTCTCCGGCCCGGGTCCCGGCCACGGTCAGCCGCGCCGGCGCGTCCTTGATCGCGCCCACCGCGGCCTCACCGACCCCGGCGGCGAAGTAGAACGGCTTGGGGTTGCTGACCGTGGTCGCGACGGTCTTGCGCGCGTTGTCGACGAGGTTCATCTCGGTGCCTCTCAGTTCACTGCGACCGGGTCAACGGGACCCGGAGTCCGATGAGTCGTGCCCGCCCTCGGCTCGGAAGGCGTCGTAGATGTCGAGCAGGGCGCGCTTCTGCCGCCCGCTGAGCCAGGGATCGGCGGCCACGGCTTCCCGCACACCGCCCTGGAGCTCCCCGGCCTGCCCGGCCTCCTCACGCTTCCCGCCACCGGTCGCCGCGTCCTCGTCGACGCCGGCCGCCTCGGGAGCGCCGTCCAACAACCCCGCCCGCACATACAGCGTCTCGGCGGATATCTGCAGCGCCCGCGCGAGCTGCTGCAGGATCTCAGCACTCGGCTTGCGCAATCCCCGCTCGATCTGGCTGAGGTAAGGATTCGAAACCCCCGCCGCCTGCGCCAACTGCCGCACGGAGTACTGCGCGCTGCGCCGCTGTTCGCGGATGTACTCACCGAGCGGCTTGATCGGGAGGGCTCCCAGGGGGTTGTGGGGCATGCGTCCAGCCTGACACGAGAGTGCTTGCAATTGCAAGCAGAGTGCTAGCTGGTGTGATGCAGGGCACTGGACTCATCGGTGTCCCGTATACGGTCCGTGTCACGTTCCTGGAGCCTGCCTCGTCTCGGATCCGAAACCGAGCCCGTGACAAGGAAGGCAGCGCAGAACTCATGGACGTCGCACTGTGGATAGCCGCCGGATTTCTCGCCGTGGTCGCCTTGGCGGGCGGCGCGATGAAGGTTGTGACGCCGAAGGCGAAGCTGGCTGCCCAGCGCGGCGGGGAGTGGACGAACGGGTTCAGCGCGGGCCTGATCAAGAGCATTGGGACCCTGGAGATACTGGCCGCGTTCGGGCTGGTGCTGCCCCGCCTGCTGGACATCGCGCCCCTGCTGGTGTCGGTGACGGCGCTGTGCTGGATGGCGCTGATGGTCGGCGCCGCGCTCACCCACCGGCGGCTGGGCCAGGACAAGCTGGTCCTGGTGACGGTGGCGTACTTCGGCGTCGCGGCTTTCGTCGCGGTCGGGCGGTTGTGAGCGGGCATCTTTTTGACCGAACAGGTCAGTCACCTTAAGTTCATGGCATGCGTGGACGACTCCCGGCGCGGCCGCTGAGTGAGGTGGCGGATGCCGCCGTCCGCGTCTTCACCGCCAAGGGTTACCGGCCCGCCGGGATCTCGGACGTCGCTAAGGCGCTTGGCCTGAGCCACGGCGCCGTCTATACCTATGCCGACAGCAAGCAAGCGCTGCTCTATCTAGCGCTGATTCGCGTCCTGGATCCGGCCGCCGCCGAGGCGCTGACGCCGCCGGTCGCCGCCCCGTCGCCGGATCGTGTCGTCGCTCTGCTGCGGGAGTGGACCGCCACTCGCAGCGGCTTCGAGCCGATCGCCGAGTTGCTGGCGCGGGCGGCGCCGACCGCTGCCGAGGCCGAGCTCGCCGAGGTTATCGACGGCATCTACGGGTTCGTCGAGGAAAACCGCACCGTCCTGCAGCTCTTCGCCCGCTGCGCGGACGACCTGCCCGAGCTGGCGCAGTGGTACTACCTGGAAACTCGTCGAGGGCTGCTCGATCTGCTCGGCAGCTATCTGAGGACGCGCATCGACGCCGGGCTGCTCCGGCCGGTGCCGGACGTCGCCGTCGCCGCCCGGTTCGTCGTCGAGACCGTCGCCTGGTTCGCGATGCACCGGCACGGCGACCCGGACTCGGCGATGCTCGGCGACGAGGACTGCCGCCGGACCGTGCGCGATCTGGTGACGGCAGCGTTCCTGCGCGGGGACCGGGCCGCGGCCTGAACGGGCCCGAACGGGCCTGAATGCCGCGGGATAAGAACCGGCGTAAGGACCGGCATGAGCAATCTCCTTACGTGGTTTTGACATCGGACATGCCAGGCTGGGAGCCCTCCGGGGGAGCCCGACCCTCGGCGGTGTGCGAGTGCAGACCCGCGCGCCTCGCCCGGCCCCGTGCCGCTCACGTCCCCGCGTGACCGGCGTGCGGGGCCGGGCTTCTTTCTGCCTTGTGGACGCTGCTGGACGCGTTCCTTCCCGGCTTTTGGGACGTTTTCCTTCTTGGACGGTGGTCACCGTAGAGTCGTCCGAGGTCATCCGATGATCGGATCGGCGCTGATCGGATCGGGCGCGACGGTGCGGGAATGCACTGCCGTGCCCCGCTGTTGCAGCGTTGGCGGCCTTTGCCGTCGGTCGTCCCGCACACCCGCAGAACCCCGATGGAGGAGGTAGCGCGCCGTGGAAACGCTGCCCAGGCGTGTGGCGCTCCTGTCCGTGCACACCTCTCCCCTGCACCAGCCGGGGACCGGGGACGCCGGCGGGATGAACGTCTACATCGTGGAGCTCTCCCGGCGGCTGGCCGACCTGGGCATCGAGGTCGAGATATTCACCCGGGCCACCACCGGGGCGCTGCCCCCGGCCGTGGACCTGGCGCCCGGGGTGCTGGTGCGGCATGTCACCGCCGGCCCCTACGAGGGGCTGTCCAAGGAGGACCTGCCGGGACAGCTGTGCGCGTTCACCTCGGGCGTGCTGCGCACTGAGGCGATGCACGAGCCCGGCTACTACGACCTGATCCACTCCCACTACTGGCTGTCAGGCCAGGTGGGCTGGCTGGCCAAGGAGCGGTGGGGAGTGCCGCTCATCCATTCCATGCACACCCTGGGCAAGGTGAAGAACGCCGCGCTGGCGCTCGGCGACGACCCGGAGCCGACGGCGCGGCTGGTCGGCGAGGACCAGGTGGTGGACGCCGCCGACCGGCTGATCGCCAACACCGACCAGGAGGCCTCCGAGCTGGTCCGGCTCTACGGCGCCGAGCCGGAGCGGGTCTCGACCGTGAACCCCGGCGTCGATCTGGAGCGCTTCCGCCCCGGCGGGAAGCTGTCCGCGCGCCGCATGGTGGGGCTGCCGCCCGATGCGGCCGTGCTGCTGTTCGTCGGGCGGATCCAGCCGCTGAAGGCCCCGGACGTGCTGCTGCGGGCCGCCGCCGAGCTGATCGCCCGCGATCCGGGCCGGCGGCGGCAGCTGGTGGTGGCGGTGGTCGGCGGGCCGAGCGGATCGGGGCTGGCCGAGCCCACGCACCTGCACCGGCTGGCCCGGCGGCTGGGCATCGCCGACGTGGTGCGGTTCGTCAAGCCGGTGGACCAGACCCGGCTGGCGGACTGGTACCGGGCGGCGGACGTGGCTGTCGTGCCCTCTTATAGCGAGTCGTTCGGGCTGGTCGCTATAGAGGCGCAGGCTTGCGGCACCCCGGTGGTGGCCGCGCGGGTCGGCGGGCTGGCCACGGCGGTGGCCGACGGGCGGTCCGGCACGCTGGTGTCCGGCCACGACCCGGCGGACTACGCGACCGCGATAGCGGGACTGCTGGACTCGCCGCGGATGCTGGGGGAGTACGGGGCGCACGCGGTGCGGCATGCCGCGTCGTTCGGGTGGGCGGCTACTGCGGCTGCCACCGCGGAGGTCTACCGGCACTCGATCGAGGATCTGCGGGTGGCTCGGGTTCGCGAACTCTGTGCTGGTCAATAAGAGGCCGCCGGTCGGTAAGGGCAGCTGGGCAATAGGGTCAGACCATGGGTAGTGATCGAGAAGGTCTCAAAGCGGCCGCTTGCTCCGCCGTCCTGGACGCGCTGGCGGACCTGGACGTGGAGTACGAGCGGCCCGACCAGGGCTCGTTCGTCGTCAAGCTCCCCGGCGAACACAAGCTGTGGACCACCTGCTCGCTCGTGGTCGGCGACCACACCCTGTCCCTGAACGCCTTCGTGGCCCGGCGCCCGGACGAGAACCACGAGGGCGTATACCGCTGGCTGCTGGAGCGCAACACCCGTCTGGGATCGCTGGCCTTCGCCCTGGACCGGCTCGGCGACGTCTATCTCGTGGGCCGGCTGCCGCTCGGGCTCATCACCCCGCAGACCGTGGACCAACTCCTCGGCGAGGCGGTCGCGGCCTCCGACTCCTCCTTCGACCAGCTGCTGGAGCTGGGCTTCGCCTCGGCGATCCGGCGGGAGTGGGAGTGGCGCACCGCCCGGGGCGAGTCGCTGGCCAACCTCGCGGCGTTCCGCCATCTCATCGAGCGGACACCGGGCACCCACGGCGCGGGGTCGGACGAAGCGCCCAAGTAGGCTGGCCGCATGACCGCCGAATACCGTCTCATCCTGCTCCGCCACGGCGAGAGCGAGTGGAACGCCAAGAACCTGTTCACCGGCTGGGTGGACGTCAACCTCAGCCCCAAGGGCGAGGCCGAGGCCGTGCGCGGCGGCGAGCTGTTGCGCGAGCGCGGCCTGCTGCCGGACGTGGTCCACACCTCAGTGCAGAAGCGCGCGATTCGCACCGCGCAGTTGGCGCTGGAGGCCACCGACCGCCACTGGATTCCGGTGCGCCGCAGCTGGCGCCTGAACGAGCGGCACTACGGCGCGCTGCAGGGCAAGGACAAGGCGGCCACGCTGGCGGAGTTCGGCGAAGAGCAGTTCATGCTGTGGCGCCGGTCGTACGACGTGCCCCCGCCGCCGCTCGCGGTGGACGACGAGTACTCGCAGTTCGACGACCCGCGGTACGCCGGCCTGCCGACCGAGGCGCGGCCGCGGACGGAGTGCCTGAAGGATGTCGTCGGCCGGATGCTGCCGTACTGGTACGACGCGATCGTGCCGGACCTGAGCGTCGGCCACACCGTGCTGATCGCGGCGCACGGGAACTCGCTGCGGGCGCTGGTGAAGCACCTCGACGGGATCTCGGACGCCGATATCGCCGGGCTGAACATCCCGACCGGGATTCCGCTGCTGTACACGCTGGATGCGGACTTCCGGCCGACGGTGGCCGGCGGGGAGTACCTGGATCCGGCGGCTGCGGCCGAGGCCATCGAGGCTGTGAAGAATCAGGGTAAGAAGTAAGAAGCAGGTTCTGAAGCGAGGCGCGCCACCCACCCCCCCGCCGGTGGCGCGCCTCGGCTGTCAGCTGAGCCGATGGCTCAGACGGCCAGGTCCGGGTGTTCCCCGGTGACCAGGAAGACCATGCGCTTGGCGACGGAGACCGCGTGGTCCGCGAAGCGCTCGTAGTACCGGCCGCAGAGGGTCACGTCGACGGCGGTTTCGATGCCGTGCTTCCACTTGTCGTCCATGAGGGACTTGAAGAGGCTGCGGTGCAGGCGGTCCATCTCGTCGTCCTCGGACTCCAGGGCCAGGGCGGCCTCGACGTCGCGGGCGGCGATGATGGAGCCGACCTTGGCGACCAGTTCCTCGGCGATGGAGCCCATCTCGACGATGGTGCCGCGGATCTCCGGCGGGATGGCGCTGCTCGGGTAGCGGCGGCGGGCCACCTTGGCGACGTGGCGGGCCAGGTCGCCCATGCGCTCCAGGTCGGCGCTCATGCGCAGGCTGGTGATGATGGTGCGCAGGTCGCCGGCCACCGGCTGCTGGCGGGCCAGCAGGTCGAAGCTGGCGGCGTCCAGGGTGTGCTGCAGCTGGTCGACCTGGTCGTCGGCGGCGATCACCGATTCGGCCAGGGTGAGGTCGGCGTCGAGCAGCGCCGTGGTGGCGCGGGCCATCGCCGAGCCGACCAGCCGCGTCATCTCGACCAGCGAGTCGCTGATCGAGTCGAGTTCCTCGTGGAAGGCGTCGCGCATGGGGTTACCGCTCCTGTCGTCGCTGCTGGGGTCGTGCCCTCCACTGTGGTCTGTTCAGGCAACCCGCGCCAATGGCTGCGGTGAACCGATGGGGGCTGGAAAGTGAAATCTTGGCCACCTGGGCGCGGCGGAATGATCCGTGGGCGTGTTGCCGGTGTTCGACGCATTTACTGTGGGGGTTGTGAACGTCAATGCTGCGACCGCCGGGCTGGCCGCGCTGATCGGTCTGGGTACCGGGGTCAGCGGGGCACTGGCCTTCCGGTTCAGTGAAAGGGAGCGCGTGGGACCCCCCGAACCGCCGAACGACGACCCGGTGCCGCCCGGGGTGGCGGCCGTGCTGCAGGTGCTGCGCAGCTCGGCCGTCGTGCTCGACGCCAGTGACGCCGTGGTCAAGGCCTCGCCGGCGGCCTTCGCCCTGGGCCTGGTCAAGGCCCGCAGCCTGACCTCGCCGGAGCTGCTCGACCTGGCCCGGCAGGTGCGCCGGGACGGGGAGATACGGCAGGTCGAGCTGGACCTGCCGCACGGCGCCGGCGCCACCTTGCACTCCACGGTCCGGATCGCGCCGCTGGGCGCGACGCTGGTGCTGGTGCTGGTCGAGGACCGGACCGAGGCGCGCCGGGTGGACGAGGTGCGCCGGGATTTCGTGGCCAACGTCTCGCACGAGCTGAAGACCCCGGTCGGCGCGCTGTCGCTGCTGGCCGAGGCGGTGCAGTCGGCCTCCGACGAC
>JABFWL010000239.1 GCA_013362315.1 Catenulispora sp.
GGCTTGCCGTTCATCAGCGCGGACCTCAAGCCGAGCGCCACCCAGCAGCTGTGGATCATGGACGCCTACGGCTTCGCGCTGGCCGGCTTGCTGATCACCATGGGCGCCATCGGCGACCGGATAGGACGCAGGCGGTTGTTGCTGATCGGAGCGGCCGCCTTCGGCGCCGCCTCGACGGTCGCCGCCTACAGCCACAGCGCACAGGTGTTGATCGGAACCCGCGCTCTGCTGGGCGTGGCCGGCGCCACTCTGATGCCGTCGACGCTGGCGTTGATCCGCAACATGTTCCCGGACGCCGCCCAGCGGCAGAAGGCCATTTCGGCCTGGACCGCAGGGCTGATAGGCGGCGTCTCAGCCGGCCCGATCTTCGGCGGCTTCCTGCTGAACCACTACTGGTGGGGCGCGGCCTTCCTGATCAACCTGCCGGCCATGGGCCTGCTGCTGATCCTCGGCCCGCTGCTGCTGCCGGAGTACAAGACCGAGAAGAGCGAGCACTCCTTCGACTTCGCCGGCTCCGCGCTGTCGATCGCGGCGATCCTGCCGACCGTCTACGGCATCAAGCAGCTGGCGGTCGACGGGTTCAGCACCGCGGCGGTGGCCGCCCTGGCGGTCGGCCTCGCGCTCGGCGCCGCCTTCGTGATCCGGCAGCGCACCGCCAGCAACCCGCTGATCGACATGGAGCTGTTCCGCGAGCCCGCCTTCCGGGCGCCGGTGCTGGTGAACATGTTCAGCAACTTCGTGATGATCGGCTTCAGCCTCTACAACACGCAGTACCTGGAGTCGGTCGCCGGAATGCGGCCCCTGACCGCCTCGCTGTGGTCGCTGACCGTGATGCCCGCGGTGAGCATCGGCTCGGCCGTCAGCGGCGCCCTGATCTCGAAGGTCAAGCCGGCCCGGCTGATCGGCGGGGGCCTCCTGCTCTCTGCCGTCGGTGCCCTGGTCCTGGTGCTCGCCAAGCCGGGCGAGCCGGTGCTGGTGCTGCTGACCGGCGCCGGCATCGTGGCCACCGGGGTGGTCGTGGCCCAGACCATCGTCGGGAACATGGTGATGACCGCGGCTCCGCCGGAGCGCGCCGGTGCGGCCTCGGCCCTGAACGAGACGGGTTCGGAGTTCGGCAGCGCGATGGGCATGGCTCTGCTCGGCAGCGTCGGCGCCGCGATCTACCACCACAAGATGAGCGGCGCGGCGGCGCCGGGCGTCCCGGCCGAGGCGGTGGCGACGGCCCGCGAGACCATCGCCGGTGCGGCGGCCGTCGCCGAGCAGCTCCCCGGAGCCGCGTCCCACAGCCTGCTGGCCACGGCGCGCGACGCCTACGCCTCGGGTCTGCACTCGACCGCCGTGGCCGGAGCGGTGGTGCTGGCCCTGACTGCGGTGTTCGCCCTGCGGGCACTGCGCAACGAGCCGGTCCCGCCGGCCGCGCCGAAGAAGGAGAAGGCGCCGAAGGACGGCAAGCGGGGCAAGCACGCCAGGGGTGCTGAGGACGGTTCTCAGGACACTGTTGACGGCATCGAGACCAGCGAAAGCGAGGCGAACGAGCTCGTCATGATCTGATTCCGCCGCGGCCCGACCACGGCCCACCTCCGCTGTCGGAGGTGGGCCGAAGCCTTTCTCAGCTCGCGGCCTCGGCCCGGCGGTCCTCCGGCTCGATGAGCATGACCACCCGCTCCTCACCGCCCGGTGATGATGGCGATCCGGCCGTCGTGGGTGTCGATCCAGACCGGGATCGAGTGCGGCGAGCCGTCGGGCAGGACCGTGGCCAGATGGGCCAGGACGGTGGTGCCGAGGATGCCGCGCAGTTCGGTGGTGAGCATGGCTTCTGCTCCGTCTTCTGTGGTTGCGGGTGTCTGGAGTAGGTCAGGCGGCTGATTCGACCTGGTAATGCAGGTGCGTGACGCCGGCCACCGGGCCGTGGCTCACGACGAACAGCGGCACGTCCCGGTGCGGGCTGCCGCCGCCGAACCGGTCGGAGTCCTCGTAGGTTCGGCGGCCTGCGACGATCGCGCCGACCCGTCCGGCGAGGCGGTCGAAGACGGCGGCGCTCGGGGCGCTCATCCGAAACCCGTCGAACACCTCGCTGGGTGTGTCGCCGTCGAAGTACCAGTCGAACAGCGCCGAGCCGTCGCCGAGGCCGTGCCCGGCCCGGGGCTCGCGACCGGTGATGGAGCCGTCGACCGAGACCGCGAGGGCGGTGAAGACCTTGCTCATGATGCCGTTTCCCCTCTGTTCCAGGAAGATCTGGACGTGTGGGTGGGCATCAACCGCTTCGACCAGATCCAGGCCGACCTCGGCATCTCCCGCAAGGTCCTCACCGAACGCCTCGACCACCTCGTGGAGGAGGGGGTGCTCGACCGCCATCCCTACGACCGGCGGCCCCGCTACGAGTACCGCCTCACGCCCAAGGGGATGGAACTCGTCGACCTGCTCATGGTGATGACCGCCTGGGGCGACAAGTGGCTGGCCGGCGAGGCCGGGCCGCCGGTGCTCTACCGGCACCACGCCTGCGGCGAGATCAGCAGCGTCGACCTGCGGTGTGGTCACTGCGGCGAGCCGATGCACGCCACGGACGTCGATGCGCTGCCGGGCCCCGGGGCGGAGCCGTGAGGGTGCTTGCGCGCATGCGGCGAAAAGACGGAAGGCGCGCCGGTCCGGCCCTGTTGACGGGCCGTCCCGGACGCGCCTTCCGCGTCTGAAGCAGGACTCGAGCGCCGGCTACGGCAGCGCGGGCGCGCTCCGGTCGACCCGCGCGTCCCAGGCGCCGGTGCCGAACGCGTTGTCCGCGATCGCCGCCAGCGCGCTGTCCGGCACCACCGCGGTACCGCCGAACACGACGAGCCCCTTGAGGTGGCTGCCGGAGACGATGGCGCCCTGCGAACCGGGCGTCCCGCTGCCGTCGGCGAGCAGCAGGGGGCCTCCCTGGTTGCCGATCAGCGCACCACCGGACAGGGCGTCCGGCCAGTTCGCCGCGGTGGCCACGCCGACCATCGGATAGCGGCCCGGCGCGCCGTTGCCGAACAGCGGCGAGGCGGCGACCTTCGCCGCGGTCTCGAACCGGTTGGCGCCGGCCAGCGGTGTGACTCCGGTCCAGGTCGGGAATGCCTTCTGGACTGCCTTCACCGCCTGGCCGCCGACCGCGTAGACGTGCTGGCGGTGCGGGTCGATCTGCTTCAGGTAGTCGGCCGTGTCCTTCGGCATGGTCGCGCCGTCGGTGAGGACGACCACGCCGCCGTTCAGGCCGTAGGTGCCGAAGCCCGTGTAGCGTTCCTGGCCGGCCGCGACGCCGGCCGCCAAGGCGTCCGGGTAGTCGGCGCCGGTGGCGACCATCACGGTGCTGGTCTGGTGCGGGGTCCCGCCGATCTCGGTCGCGATCGCCACCGAGGTCGCGTAGCGGTTTTCGCCGTATACCCGGCGGACGGAGAAGCCGAGCGCTGTCAGGCGGTTCTCGACCGCCGGGCTGAGCGCCGCCGTCCCGCCCAGGACGTACACGATGGAACGCGGCTGCAGGATCCGGGTGAGTTCGTTCTCCACCCCCTTGTCCAAGCCGGCGGTCGGGGTGAGCAGCAACGGCCCGTTGTTCTGGATCGCCAGGGCCGTGCCGCCGAGCGCGTCGGCGAAGGTGTCGCTACGCGCCAGGACCGCCGAGGACGCCTTGCGCCCGCTGCTGTTCTTGTCGTCGTAGGTCCACTTCGAGGCGTCGATCGAGGTGGCGATCCGGTCCCCGCCGCCGACGCGGTCGGCGACCGGCCGGATGCCGAAGTCCGCCGTGCCGTGTACCCAGTCCAGGTAGTCGACCGGGGCCTGGCTGTTGGCGGCCCCGACCAGCGTGAGGACCGTGTGCGGGGTCTGGTTCACGCCGTCCGGGACGGTGTGGATGGTCGAGGTCCAGGTGCCCGGGCCACCCGGCTGGGCGGCGAAGGAGGCGTCGGAGTAGAGGATGTCTCCCGACGCGCCGAAGGTCAGAGCCCGGACATTCGTGCCCACGGGCAGCACGACGGTGTGGTGCATGATGTCGTTGTCGTTCACCGCGTTGGCGAGCAGCATCTCCCGGGTGGTGGTGCCCGCCGTGGGGTCCTGCCGGCTGTCCGCCACCCGGGTGCCGTCCGGGGAGATCGCCGACAGCTCGGCGCCCACCGTGGCGGTGACCGGGACCGGGAGCAGGTCCCCGGGCCGGTGCACCGCCATGCCGCCGTACTGCGTGGTCGGGCCGCTCGAGCCGCAGATCCTGCTGAAGAACAGGTATCCGCTCTGAGTGGTCTGCGGCGCGGAGTCGTTGCAGCCGCCGGTGTCCGTGAAGGCCACCACGGGCGAACCGGTGCCGTCGGCGGGGATCTGGTAGATCTGGCCACTGAAGGCGTAGTAGACCAGCTTCCCGTCCGGCGACCAGGCCACGCTGGTGTGGTAGGTCTGGCCCGCGGCGTCGGCGAGCTTGCGGGCGCCGGTGCCGTCGGCGGCGGCCACCCAGAGCTCGCCGGCGGTGCCGTGCGTCGCGAGGAAGGCGACGCGGGTGCCGTCGAAGGAGTACTTCACGGTGATCACGATCTGCGTCGCCGGGTCGTAGCCGCCGCCGACGGGGGTCACGGTGTGCCGGTTGCTGCCGTCGACGTCGACCACCGACCAGCCGGCGGTGCTGCCGCCGAAGGCGATGAACGAGTTCTGATATGAGGGCGCCGCCTGCGCGGCCGGCTGGACCACGGCCAGCATCCCGCCCACCGCGGCGGCGGCTACCGCCGCTGCGGCCAGCCGCCCGCGAATTCCTGAGGTCATTGCTTCGAGTCTCCCTGGGGAATATGAGCTCTGAGACGGTGAGGAGCTACTTCAGCGCCGGGGCCCTCCGGTTCAGGCCCTTGTCCCAGCCGCCGGCGCCGAACGCCGTGTCGGCCGCGCCGCTCAGCGCCTGGTCGGACACCACCGTCGGGCCGCCGAACACGGCGAGGCCGCCGATGCCGGGCTGCCGCAGCACGCTCAGCTCCTGCGGAGTCAGGCCGTTCTTGTCGGACAACAGCAGCGGGCCGTGCTGCAGGCCGATCAGCGCGCCGCCGGACAGCGCGTCCGGCCAGTTCGCCGCGGTCGCGATGCCGACCTCGTCGAGCTGGGATCCGAACACCCCGCTGGTGGCGACTTTGTACGCGGTCTCGAAGCGGTCGCCGCCGGACAGCGGCGTGGTCAGGCCCTTCCAGTTCGGGAACGCCTTGGCCACGGCGGTCGTGGCCTGACCACCGACCGTGTAGACGTGCGTCTTCTTCGGGTCGAGGCGGGCCAGGTAGTCCTGGGTCCAGGGGAGCAGGCTGTTGCCGGCCGACAGCATCACCACGCCAGTGCTGGTGGGGTCCTGCGCCGCCGCCGCGCCGGCCGCCAGCGCGTCCGGGTAGTTGTCGCCGGTGGCGACGAACACCGAGTTCGGCGCGGTGGTCGGGACCGGTCCGCCGCCGACCATCGAGTAGCCGGTGATCTGGTCGGCGATGGCCTGCGCGGTGCCGTAACGGTCGTCGGCGTAGGCCTGGCCGTCGCCGGCCACCCGCGCCACCCGGAAGCCGAGCGCGGCGACCTCGGTGTCGATGTCGGTGCTCAGCGCGCGGGTGCCGCCGAGGACATAGACCGTCGCGCCGTGCGGCAGTATGCGCACCAGCTCGTCCTTGACCCGCTGGTCGAGTTCGGTGGTGCCGGTCATGAACAGCGGGCCGTCCTTCTCAGCCGCCAGTGCGTTGCCGGCCAGGGCGTCGGCGAAGGTGTCCGAGCGGGTGATGACGGCGGTGGCCGCCTGGCGGCCACCGGTGCCGGTGGCGTCGAACGACCACTGCGAGGCGCGGACCGCGGTCTCGACGCGGTCCGCGCCACCGATCCGGTCGGCGGTCGGGCGGGCCGGGGCGGTGCTCGTGCCGATCTGCCAGCTGGCTTGGCCGGCGGCGCGGACGTCGGTCTGGTTCGCGATCGGCACCAGCGGCGCGTTCGCCTTGGCCGCGACCTTGTTCAGCACGCCGCCGGTGGTCGAAGTGGTCCAGGCGAGCAGGCTGGTGCCGTCGGGGGCCCAGGTGAGGGAGCCGCCGACGTTCGCGGCGCTGACCTGGATCCGGCTGCCGCCGGCGGCCGGGGCGATGTAGAGACCGCTGAGGGTGGGACCGCTGAAGCTGTCGATGTACGCGATCCACCGGCCGTCGGGCGAGTAGGAGATGCTGTAGCTCCCCCGCACCGCGGTCAGCTTCCGCAGCGCGGTCGTACCGGGGTCGTAGGCCATCGCAACGGGGGACTGCGAAGTAGAGCCCAGACACGACTGCTCAAACGCCACTCGTCCGCTCGGCGCCACGGTCGGGCTGTACGCGGTGCAGTTCGCCTGGCCCGGTAGCTCCGCCAGGCCGGAGCCGTCCACGTTCACCACGTCGACATGGGTCGTCGCCTGGTTGACGGCGATGTTGATCAGGAAGTAGAGCTTCGAGCCGTCGGGCGACCACGACGGCTGCCGCAGGTTGGGGCCGCCGATCAGGCGGTGCGCGTTCGCGCCGGACGCGTCGGCGATCCACAACTCGCCGGGCTTGTCGGCGGTGTCCGGGAAGGCCACGGTGAACGCCACCTTGGTGCCGTCCGGGGAGTAGGTGACGCCGGTGACCTTGCCGGTGCCGTCGTAGCCGCCGCCGGTCGGTGTCACGGTGTGGACGCCCGAACCGTCGGTGGCGGACTCGTTCCATCCCGCGGTGTTGCCGACCCACGCGATGTGGCCGTTCGTGAAGCGCGGCGCAGCCTGTGCGGACGTCGACGTGAACGCGACGGCCCCCGCGGCTGCGGCGAGCACGCCGGCCGACGCCAACGTGCGGGACATGCGACGAGACATGAGGCCCCCTCTTTATGGATGTGAGGGGGATCTTTGACGGTCTCAGGGGCGCGCAACTCCGGCAACGTGCGTATTAAGTTCTGCGCAAGTGTCCACTCTTGAAGATGCGCTGGTCAGCGACGATCTTACGGCAGCCGCGCGGCCAGCTCGGCGACGATGTCGTCGAATCGGGCGAGCGCCAGAGACAGGTGTCCCTCGGCCGGCTCCAAATGCACGGAGGCGCCGGGCAGTTGTGCGGCCAGCCACTGACCGTGCGCGAACGGGACCATGCGATCCTCAGCACCCTGCCACAGCGAGACAGGGGTCTGGACCCCCGCCGGATCGAAGCCCCAGTCGCCGACGAACGCCAGGTCGTCGTCCCGCCAGCCGGCGATGCCGGCGGACACCGCCAGCCGGAAGGCCGCCGCCGAGTACTCGGCGAAGTCGTCCGTCAGGACACTGCGATCGACGTCGGAGACCAGGCCGCCGAGCGCCGCCGCGATCTGGTTTCCCTGCACTTGCGCGAGGGCCTGTGCCTGCGCACCGAGGAAGGCGGAGAGCAGCTCCACTCCGGCCGTGGCAGCTGCGAACTCCTCGATGTTCTCCGGGCCCATGCCCGCCAGCCAGTCCAGGCCGTCGGCGGTGTACGGCGCGACACCGGCTATGGTCGCCGCCGCTACGCAGCGTTCCGACAGCAGGGCGGCGCAGGCCAGCGCGTGCGGCCCGCCGCCGGACCAGCCGACGGTGACGAACCGGTCGGCGCCGATCTCGGCCAGCAGGGCGGTGACGTCCCCGGTGACGTCCGCGACCGTCCGGCCGGGCAGCGGCGTCGAGCCGGCATACCCGGGGCGGCTGTGGATCACCAGGCGCAGGCCGTGGCGGGCGGCGGCGGCGACCATCGGCTCGAACAGCACCGCGGCGAACGGCGTGCCGTGGTGGAAGACGAGCGGCGTGCCGTCGGCGGGTCCGGCTGTCAGGTATTCCAGGGTCCGGCCGTCGGCCAGGCGGAGACTGCTCATGCGAGGAAAATACTCTCCGGTGTGTTTCCGGGCACCGATGGTCGCCCCGATAGAGCTGCTAGAACTGCCGATTCGTCGCGATGTCACTGGCGCACGGGCTGTCTCGACTCTTGTTGTGAGAGACGGTTCGCAACCAGGAAGGTGACAACACCATGCGAGTGTTTGTGGCGGGCGGTACCGGGGTTCTGGGGCAGCGCCTCGTGCCGCGGTTGGTGGCCGCCGGGCATCAGGTGACGGCGACGACGACCAGCGCCGCCAAGCTGGAGCTGCTGGCGCGGCTGGGCGCGGACGGCGTCGTGATGGACGGCCTGGACGCGGCGTCAGTGGGCGAGGCGGTGGCCGCGGCGCGGCCGGACGTGATCGTGAACCAGATGACCGGCCTGTCTTCGACGCATGCCGGCAAGCTCAATCCCCGCAAGGCCGAGCGGTTCTTCGCCGCCACCAACCGGCTGCGGACCGAGGGAATGGACCATCTGCTGGCGGCGGCGGAGGCGGTCGGGGTGGGGCACGTGGTGGCGCAGAGCCATGGCAGCTTCAACGGGGCGCGCACCGGCGGGTGGGTCAAGACCGAGGAGGACCCGCTGGAGATGACGGAGGGGACGAAGGCGCTGATCCACCTGGAGGACGTCGTCGTCAAGGCTGGCGGCGCGGTACTGCGGTACGGCGCGTTCTACGGGCCGGGCGCCAACGACGAGCAGATCGCGTTGGTGCGCAAGCGGCTGCTTCCGATCATCGGCGGCGGCACCGGCTATTCGTCATGGGTGCACCTCGACGACGCGGCCACCGCCACTGTTTTGGCGGTGGAGCAGCGGGCGACCGGCGTCTTCAACATCGTCGACGACGAACCGGCTCCGGTCAGCGCCTGGCTGCCGTATCTGGCCGAGGTCCTGGACACCAAGCCGCCGCGACGGGTGCCGGCCTGGCTGGCCCGGCTGCTGGCCGGAGAGATGGCGGTGGGCATGATGGTTGACGGACGTGGCTTTTCCAACGCGAAAGCGAAGCGGGAACTGGGTTGGGAGCTGCGCTACCCGTCGTGGCGGCAGGGATTCGTGGAGGAGCTGGCATGACCGTCTCGGTGACGGAGCGGGCCGAGGAGTTCCAGGAGTTGCGGCCGCTGCTGTTCTCCATCGCCTACCGGATCCTGGGCAGCGTGGCGGAGGCCGAGGACACGGTCCAGGACACCTGGCTGCGCTATATGGCCTCGCCCACGGTGCCCACCTCGACGAAGGCGTTCCTGTCCGCCCTGGTCACCCGGGCAGCGATCGACGTCCTGCGTTCGGCCCGGGTGCGGCGGGAGGAGTACGTCGGCCCCTGGTTCCCCGAGCCGTTGCTGTCCGATCCCTATCAGGACCCTGAGCGGTCGGCGGAACTGGCGGACTCGGTGTCGATGGCGGCCTTGCTGTTACTGGAGCGGCTTTCTCCGTTGGAGCGGGCTGTGTTCGTCCTACGAGAGGTGTTCGGCTTCGGCTTCCCGGAGGTGGCGGCCGCGGTCGGGCGCTCGGAAGCGGCCTGCCGCCAGCTGGCGGTGCGGGCGCGCCGGCACATGGACCTGGGACGGCCGCGGTTCGAGGCCGACCAGGAGGAGCGCCGGGAACTGGCGGCGCGGTTCTTCGACGCGCTGCGCGACGGCGATGTCAGGGCCCTGCGGGATCTGCTGGCGGCGGACGTCCAGCTGGTCGGCGATTCCGGCGGCAAGGCTCCGGCGCTGGCTCGCAGCGTGGTCGGCGCCGACGCCGTGGCCCGCTTGCTGGCCGCGGTCTTCCCGACCCTGACCCGCATCGCGCGCCTGGACCCGCACGAGGTGAACGGCCAGCCCGGCGCGATCCTGCGCGACCGGGACGGCAACGTGGCCGGAACGATGATCCTGGACGTGCTCGACGGACGGGTTCAGATGATCCGTTCGGTGGTCAACCCCGACAAACTCGGCCACCTCGGCCCGCCGGCGGACGCCTGGGCCGTGGCCCGGGAGCTGAAGCAGAGCCGCCGGGGGAATTGACGCGCGGCACCGAATTATGTCAATGCTCTGCTAACGTGTCGAGCCGTCGCGCCAGCTCGGTTCTTTCGACCGTGTTCTGTGTGAGGGAGACGGCCCGCCGATACGCGTCGGCTGCCGCCGCTTGGTCGCCGGCTCGGCTGAGCAGGTCGGCGTAGGTGGCGTACAGCGGCTGGTAGTGCTGGAGCGCCGGGTCGGCCAGCAACGGCCCGAGCAGGTCCAGACCGGCCCGGGGTCCTTCGGCGAAGCCGACGGCCGCGGCATGGTTGACGGCGACCACGGCCGACGGGCTGAGCCGGCCGAGCGCGCCGTACAGCTCGGCGATCTGCCGCCAGTCGGTGGCGTCGGGGTCGGCGGCTTGGATGTGCAGAGCAGTGATCGCGGCCTGCAGCTGATACTGACCCGGTTGTCGCAGGCGCACCGCCTTCTCCAGGGCGCGCAGCCCGTCGGCGATCCGTGCGTGGTCCCACAGCGCGCGGTCCTGGTCGCCGAGCGCGATGTATCCGTCCGAACCGGTGCGGGCGGCCCGGCGGGCGTCGTGCAGGAGCATCAGCGCTAGGAGTCCCCACACTTCGGCTTGTTCCGGCATGAGCTCGACGAGCAGCTGCCCCAGGCGCACGGCCTCGGTGCACAACTCGCCTCTGGTCAGCTGATCGCCACCACTGGCCGCGTATCCCTCGTTGAAGACCAGGTAGACGACGCGGAGCACGCCGCGCAGCCGGGCCGGCAGGTCGGCGTCGGCTGGCACCTGGTACCGGATGTGTGCATTGGCAATCTTGTTCTTGGCGCGGGTGATCCGCTTGCCCATCGTCGGTTCGGCGACGAGGAAGGCGCGGGCGATCTCGGCCGTGGTGAGCCCGCCCAGCGTTCGCAGAGTGAGGGCAACTTGTGCCGATGGATCGAGCGCCGGATGGCAGCACGTGAAGATGAGCCGCAGCCGGTCGTCGTCGATCGCGCTCGGCTCGCCGGGAGCGGGGTGTTCCTGCTCCTGGAGGCGGATGAGCTCGGCGAGGCGGGCCGCGCGGTCGCTCATCGTGCGGTTGCGGCGCAGCCGGTCGATGGCGCGGCGCTGCGCGGCGACGGTGATCCAGGCGGATGGGTTGCGGGGGAGGCCGTCGCGGGGCCAGGCGGCGAGGGCGGCCTCGAACGCGTCCTGGAAGGCGTCCTCGGCTAGCTGGAAGTCGCCTGCTTGGCGGATCAGGGTCGCCAGTATTGCGACGCGTTCCTCGCGGAAGACCTGCGCTGCTGCTTCGCGTGCCGCTGTTTCGCGTGTCGCGGGTTCGGGTGCTGCGGGCTCGGGGGCTGCGGGTTCGGGTGCCGCAGCCGCGTGGGTCGCCGCTTCAGTCGAGCGGGCCGTCATGGGCCGGCTCCCTGATCGGGCGGACTTCCACCGAGCCGTAGCGTGCGGTCGGGAATCGCGCGGCGTGCCGCAGCGCCTCGTCGAGGCCGTCGCATTCGAGCATGTAGAAGCCGGCGAGTACTTCCTTGGTGATGGCGAACGGCCCGTCGGTCATCTCGATCTCGTCGTCCCGTACTCGGACGGTGGTGGCGGTGTAGGTGCGGTGCAGCGCGCCGTTGGCCACCAGGAGGCCGGCGTCGCGGAGGCTGTCGGTGAGCTCCAGCCACAGCGGCAGTTCGGACCAGCGTTGCTGCTCCGAGGCCTCGTCGCCGTCCGGCGAGTACAGCAACATCAAGTACTTCGGCATGGATCCTCCTCGGGACTGTCGGAACTACGTGGAACTGCCCTCATTTACTCGACGAAGCGACCTCCTGGATTTGGACAGCAGGAGCTGTCCGAATCACGCACTGTCCGGCGACGAATGGTGGAGAGCCCGTTTCGGGCTGTCCGCGATGAGAGGCGAGGAGAGGACTAGTGATGGCGAGCAAGGAATCGCTGCGAGTGGAGCACTACTGGACGACGGTGCGCCGGTCGACGATGAGTCCGCAGGCGGATGACCTGGTGACGAACGCCCAGTGGGACGTGCTGACCGCGGAACCGCGCGGCGTCGACTATCTGGAGGTGGACGCGGATGGGGTGCCCGCGTTGTGGGCGCTACCGCATGGGACCGGCCAGGAGAGCCCGGTGCTGCTGTGCTTCCACGGCGGTGGTTACGTCGGCGGGTCCATGTTCACGCATCGGAAGATGTTCGCGCACCTGGCGAAGGCGATTGGGGCGCGTGCGTTGGTGATCGACTACACGCTGGTGCCGGAGGGTGGTGCCTTTCCCCGGCCGGTTGTTGAGGGGCTGACCGCCTACCGGTGGTTGCTCGAGCAGGGCGTCGCGGCGCAGCGGATCATGGTGGTTGGCGATTCGGCGGGCGGCCATCTGGCCGTGACGGTGCAGGTGCGTGCCCGGGCTGAGGAGGTGCCGCTTCCGGCGGGGACGATGCTGATCTCGCCGTGGACGGACTTGGAGGTGACTGGAAAGTCGATGGACTCTAATAAGGACCACGACGCGCTGTTCACCAAGCAGTGGATCAAGGACATGGCGGCGGCGTTCTTGGGCGGCGGCGATCCTCGGGATCCGGCGGCGGCACCTTTGTATGCGGACCTCACCGGCTTTGGTCCGGTGGCCATTCAGGTTGGTGATCGGGAGATGCTGCTCGATGACAGCCGGATGTTTGCGGATCATGCCAGGCAGGCTGGGATTGATGTGCGGCTGGAGGAGTTTGCCGGGCAGCAGCACACCTTTCAGATGGCTGCGGGGCTTGCGCCGGAGGCTGATGAGGCGATCGCTAGTTTGGCTGCTTGGGCGCGGGTGAGGCTGGGGATCGGGCTGGACTGAACCAGGGCCAGTGAATGGGCGTCCGGGACACCGTGGGTGCGGCGCTCCATG
>JABFWL010000517.1 GCA_013362315.1 Catenulispora sp.
GGCCGCGAGGTCCTCGGCCCTCGCGAACTCCTGGGTGATCCACTGCGGGTCCGTCCCACGTCCACGCCCACGCAAGGCCACACCGTCCCATCGATTCGTATCGCTGGCTACAGCTTGACATACGGGCCCGGCACCGCGCCGGGCCGCGTTCCGGCCGGTGAGCCACCACCTCGGGTTTTCCTTGGCGGATGCCGCGTAGTTCACCGGCTATGTTCACCGTGTATACAGACGCACCTCACATCGGGTTGCGTTCCCCCCGGCACGCGGTGTCGCGTTCCCGTCACGCCGGGCGCGCCACCGTCGCCGGATCATCAGTCAGCGCGTGAGCGCTCGAATACAATCGGTACCCGCGGAAGCCCCGATGACGCTGGCATATCTGATGAAGTCCTGCGACACGACTGGCGGAGCTCCTATGAGATCGAGCTGCCCGGCTACCGGTAACCGGTAGCCGGGCAGTAGTAACAGGAAGCTGATCTGCGCGGATCCCGTCAGTCGCGGCCGCCCCGCGTCGTCCGCAAGAACGCCGGATTCGTCAGCGCCGCCATCGGCCCGAACAACAACGCCTCACCCATGGTGTTGCCCTGCCCCGCGGTCCCGTCGGCCATCGGATGCCGGATCTCGGCCCGCACGTAGGCCGCCAGCGACGCCGTCGTCCGCCACGTGACGACGCCGTCGCCGTTCGCGTCCAGCGACTGCTGGTACATCTGGCCCTCGTCAGTGATCAGGCGGACCGTGCCGTTCGGCACGCCATGCGCCTGCAGCCGCACGTCCACCGGGGCCTGCGCGGGCAGCGTCAGCGTGTCGCCGATGCCCGCGTACTTGCCGCCGCCGGTGATGCCGAAGTCCAGCTTCACCGCCGAGGATTCGGCGATCCAGCTGCGGCCGGCGCGCAGACCATCCATCAGCGCGTCGGTCGCCAGGTCGTCGGCCAGGACGACGTTATGCGGCAGGCCGATCACGTTCGGGACGCTGTGCGCGTCGCTGTTGCCCATCGCCGGGATCCAGCGCCGGCCTTCGCGGACCGCCTCGCCGAGCTTCTGGTCCCAGGTGCTCACCGCGTGCTCGTCGTCGTAGGTCCACGGGCCGGTCCACACCTCGGTCGCGTCGGCCTCGTCGAACCCGAACTTCCACTGGCAGGCCACGTAGGCGCAGTACATGTGCGCCGGGACCACGAGGCCGCCGTGCTTGCGCACCTGCCGGGCGAAGCGCGGGAAGGCGTCGTCCCGGTTCCGGTAGCGCCAGTCGATCCACTCCCCGGCCGGCAGGCCCAGGGCGACCCAGTGGCCGTTGCGCGTGGTGACCTCTTCACCGGTGATGATCAGCAGATCGGGCCCGGCGTACTGGCCCCACACCGCGTGCGAGGAGGAGGTGTTGTGGTCGGTGGAGACTATGAAGTCCAGGCCGGCGGCGCGCGCCCCGGCCGCCACCTCGCTCGGGAGCCGCTTGCCGTCGGAGTAGACGGTGTGCAGGTGGCAGTCGCCCCGGTACCAGTCGCGGCCGCGGCCCTTGGCCCGCGTGGGCGGATAGTTCGGCACGAACGACGTGCCGGGCTCGCCGAAGGTCAGAGTCACCTGCACCTGGTAGTTCAAGCCCTGCGGCGCCACCTGGTACGGCCCGAGCACGATGTGCCAGGTGCCTGGCTTGACCGGCCCCGGCAGGTACCCCGGCGTGGCGTCGGAGGCGCTGATCGAGAACGCCGTCCGGAAGCCGCCGGACCAGCCCCGGAAGCCCCGGCCGCCGAGTTCGATCCCGCGCTCGTCGAAGATGCCGATGTCGCAGGAGTTGCCCTTGACCCCGGCCGGCACGGCGGGACGGTCGTAGGAGTACTGCACGTCGATCTGCCGCACCCCGGCCGGGATCTCGACGGGAAGGTAGACGAAGTCGGCGGCCCCGGTGTCCAGGTGGCCCGTGACGGTCTGGGTCTTCTGACCGTCCTTCTGACCGTCCGAGCCCTGGGCCTCGTCGGCGTGCGCGAAGGTCATCGGCGCCAGGGTGAGGGCGGCGGCGGTCGCGGCGGTCAGGACCGCGCGGCGCGACGGGCCGCCGGAGGCTTCCGGCTCCGGCAGCGGATCGACGTTGTGCTCGCAATATCCGTCAGTGCACATGGTCTTCGACCATCGGCGACGCCGGTGAATGGCACGTGAGGTGGAGGCGAAGCCGGGAGGGCGGCGGGGCGAGCACACCGGCGGCGGGACGGCGGATACTGATCCCCATGCGGCAGAAGATGATGGCGTGGGCCGGCCGGGCGTTCGGCTACGTGTGGATCGGCCTGCTCACCATCGGCAACACGCTGCATTCGCACGACTCCCACGATCGCAGTACCCTGACCGTCCAGATCGTCGGTTACATCGTGATCGGCGCGGCGATGATGGGCTGGGCGCTCATCGAGTCGCGCACGCCGCCCAACGCGCCGCCCGGGCGGACGATGATCCTGCTGCTGGGCTTGGTGTCCGGGGTGTCGGGTTTCCTGTGCACCAGCCACAACGGCGCGCTGCTGGTGCTGTTCGCGGCGATCGCCGGGTTGATCGCCGGCGGCGACGTCGCGCTGGAGCCGGCGCTGGCGGTGTCCGGCGTCGGGATCCTCGCGGTGATGGCCGGGGCGCTGGTGTTCGACAGCACCGACGCCGCGGCGCTGATCGGCTTTCCCGCCACGATTCTCAGTGCCCTGTTCATCGGCCGGCATCGGCGCTCCTACCGGGTGCAGGCCGAACAGGCGACGGCGTTGCTGGAGCGGACACGGGAGTTGCAGGAACTGCAGCGGCACGCGGACGTGCTCGACGAGCGGACGCGCATCGCGCGCGAGATCCACGACGTCCTGGCGCACTCCCTCGGCGGCCTCAGCATCCAGATCCAGGCCGCGCGCGCCGTGCTGGAGGACGGGAACGTCGAAAAGGCCATGCAGGTGCTCGACACGGCCCAGCGGATCGCGAGCGACGGCCTGGTGGAGACCAAGCGGGCGGTGCACGCGCTGCGCGCGGACATCGCGCTGGATCAGGAACTCAGTACCCTGACGAAGGCGCACAACAGCCAGTACGGCTCCGAGGTGAGGTTCGCGATCGACGGCAAGCCGCGCGAGCTGCCGCCGGCGGCGACCATGGCGCTGCTGCGCATCGCGCAGGAGTCGCTGGTGAACGCCGCCAAGCACGCGGCGCGGGAGCCGATCGAGCTGCGCCTGGCCTACGACGCGGCCGAGATCCGCCTGTCGGTTTCGAACCCCGTTCCGGCGGACGCTTCGCCAGCCGGCCTGCAGACCGTCAACGGCGGTTATGGCTTGACCGGTATGAAGGAGCGGTTGTTGCTGATCGGCGGGACGCTCGACGCGGGGCGCGATGACGACCGGTGGACGGTCACTGCGAAAGCACCGGCGTAGCGGGGGTTCAGGAGGCACGATCTGTGCTGATCGAGAAAATCTGTGCTGATCGAGAAAATCTGTACTGGTCGAGAAGATCTG
>JABFWL010000502.1 GCA_013362315.1 Catenulispora sp.
CCCTACCCCGAACGGCCCCATCCCGCTTGCGGCCCCGCACCACCGGGACTCGGCTGGTGGGGAACCCGGGGGCCTGAAGAGTCGTGCATTCGCCCGGCCACTCCCCCGTGGATGGATGGGAGGACCACCATGTTCGTCCGCACCCTCTACATCACCGCCGATCCCGCCGAGGTCGGCGAAGCTCTGGACGTGATCACCAAGGCAGTCCCCGGGATGTTCGCCGACCAGGCCGGCTTCCAGGGCTTCGGCCTGTTCGCCGACCGCACCCTGGGCAAGATCCTCACCGGCTCCTGGTGGGAGTCCGAGCAGGCCAGGAAGGACAGCGACGACAAGCTCCGCGACCGCCGCAAGGAGATGCTGGCGCCGTTCGTATCGACGGTCGCGGCCGCGGACCTGGAAGCCGTCGCCTACAGCCGGCCGGCCTCGGCGAGCAGCGGCGGCTTCCGCCTCCAGCGGATGGTGTTCGACCCGGCGCAGGCCGACCGGATCATCACCACCTTCAAGGAGCTCGGGCTGCCCCGGCTCTCGGCCATCGAGGGCTTCCGGGGCGCCAGCATGCTCATGGACCGCGCCCGCGGCATGGCGTCGGTCGGCGTCATCTACCGGGACATGGAGGCGCTGGCCGCCTCCCGCGCCGAGCAGGCAGCCGTCCGGCAGACGGCGTTCAGCCAGCTCGAGGGGGTCGCCCAGCTGGTCGCGCTGGAGGAACTGGAGGTCGTGGAGCTCGACATCCCGACGCCCAGGCAGTGACCGGAGCAGCGACCGGAGCAGTGGCTCAAGCAGCGTTCCGAGCAGTGACCCGCCAGTAGCGCTGACGGCGTGAAACGGCCGGCGACGGGCGTGTGGCGTAGCTAACAGCCTCACCCGGCGCCGAGCACCCCATGGCGGCTTCGTAGAATCTCCGCTATGGGACAACCAGCCGTAGAAGTGACCGGCCTGGTCAAGAGGTACGGCGCGAAGACCGCGGTGGACGGCCTGAACCTCCAGGTGGAGACCGGGACCGTGACCGCCGTGCTCGGCCCGAACGGGGCCGGGAAGACGTCCACCATCGAGTGCTGCGAGGGCTACCGCAAGCCCGACGGCGGCACCGTGCGCGTCCTCGGGCTGGACCCCGTCGCCGACAGTGAGCGGCTGCGGCCGCGGATCGGGGTGATGCTCCAGTCCGGCGGCATCTACCCGACGGTGCGCGCGGCGGAGATGCTGAAGCACACCGCCAAGCTGTATGCGAACCCGCTGGACACCGACGCCCTGATCGACCGGCTCGGGCTGGGCTCGGCCGGCCGGACCCCGTTCCGGCGGCTGTCCGGCGGCCAGCAGCAGCGGCTGTCGCTGGCGCTGGCCGTGGTCGGGCGGCCGGAGCTGGTGTTCCTGGACGAGCCGACCGCCGGGTTGGACGTGCAGGCCCGGCACGCCACCTGGGAGCTGATCGAGCAGCTGCGGCACGACGGCGTCACCGTGGTGCTCACCACCCACCTGCTCGACGAGGCCGAGCGGCTGGCCGACACGGTGGCGATCGTGGACACCGGCAAGGTGATCGCGCACGACACCCCGGCCGGGCTGGCCGCGACGAACGGCTCCGGTTCCAGCACGGACAGCGCGATCCGGTTCACCGCGCCGCCCGGACTGGACCTGGAAGGCCTGCTGGCCACGCTGCCGCCCGGACTCCCGGCCGGCCTGACGGCGCTGGAGCAGCCGTCGGGCTCCTACACCGTGGCCGGCGACATCACCCCCGGCGTCCTGGCCGCGGTGACGTCGTGGTGCGCGGCCAAGGACGTGATGCCGCAAGGGCTGACCGTGGGACGCCGTACCCTCGAAGACGTCTTCCTCGATCTGACCGGACGGGAACTCCGTTGACCGCCAGCACCGCCTCCGCCGACGACACCGGCGCCGTGAAGGCCGCCGTGCGCCCGGCCGCACCCCTGAGCTTCACGCCCGCGCCGGGCGCCGCCCCGGTGCCGCGCATGATCCTGGCCCAGGCCGCGCACGAGGTCCGCCTGATGCTCCGCAACCCGGAGCAGCTGCTGCTGACCATAGTGATCCCGGCGCTGATGATGGTCCTGTTCTCCGGCGAGTCGCTGATCGCGACCGACGGCCCCGGCAAACGCATCGACTTCTACACCCCCGGGCTGTTCGGGGCGGCAGTGCTGTCGACGGCGTTCACCGGCCTGGCCATCGGCACCGGCTTCGAGCGCCGCTATGGCGTGCTCAAGCGCATGGGCGCCACACCGCTGCCCCGCTGGGGACTGGTCGTGGCCAAGGCACTGTGCGTGCTCTGTGTGGAGGCCATCCAGATCGCGCTGCTGTCGGCGATCGCGCTGGCCATGGGCTGGCAGCCGCACGGCGATCCGCTCGCGGTGGCGCTGCTGGTGGTGCTGGCCACCGGCACCTTCGCGGGCCTGGGCATGCTGATGGCCGGCACGTTGCGCGCCGAGGCCACGCTGGGCCTGGCGAACTTCGTCTTCCTGCTGCTGCTGGCCGGCGGCGGCGTGATCATCCCGCTGTCGAAGTTCCCCTCCGGCCTGCGCCACGTGCTCGACGCCCTGCCGATCACCGCCCTCACCAACGGCCTGCGCGACGTGCTCCAGCACGGCGCCACCCTGCCCTGGGCCAACGTCGGCATCCTCGCCGCCTGGGCCGTCGTCGCCATCGCGGCGGCCGCCCGGACCTTCAAGTGGGAGTAGCAGCACTGTGACACAGGCGCAGACCGCCGGCGACGAGACCGGCACCGGTGCTGGTACTGGCACCGGCACCGCTGACCGCGAATCCGCCACCCCCACCGCGTTCCCCCGCCAGCGCACCGCCGGCGTCGTGGCCCTGCTCACCGGGCGCCCGACCCCGGCCCTCGTCCAGTGGGCCTGCTTCGCCGCCCTGGTCGCCAACATCGGCATCATCGTCACCGGCGGCGCGGTCCGTCTCACCGAATCCGGTCTGGGCTGCCCGACCTGGCCCACCTGCACCGACAGCAGCCTGGTCCCGACCCGGCAGCTCGGCGCCTACGGCATCGTCGAGTTCAGCAACCGCATGCTCACCCCCGGCGTCTCGATCGCGGTGGGCGCCGCGCTCCTGGCCTGTCTCCGCTGGCACCCCCGCCGCGCGGCACTGATCAAGCTGTCCTGGTGGCTGTTCGCCGGCGTCGTCGCCCAGGCCGTCATCGGCGGCATCTCGGTCCGCACCCACCTCGCCCCGATCTGGGTCTCGCTGCACATGCTGGTGTCGATGGCCATGGTCGCGGTCTCCTACGTGCTCTGGGTCCGCAGCCGCGAGCCGAGCGACGCCCCGCCGGCCCCCACCGTCCAGCCGCTCCTGCGGCAGCTCGGCTACGTGCTCACCGGCGGTGTCGCCGCGCTGCTGGCGGCCGGGACCGTGGTCACCGGCAGCGGCCCGCACTCCGGCGCCAAGGCCGGCGACCCCGGCAACAAGCGCTTCCCGCTCACCCCGGCCAACGCC
>JABFWL010000215.1 GCA_013362315.1 Catenulispora sp.
CGCCTGGCTGGTCGGCAACGTCGGCAACTTCACCGAGGCGATGACCAACGGCAAGGGCTTCATCGCGCTGGCCGCGGTGATCTTCGGGCGCTGGTCGCCGTTCGGCGCGCTGGCCGCCGCGGCTCTGTTCGGCTTCACCGACGCGCTGGCGAACCAGACCTCCTCGCTCCAGCTGCCGGTGCCCTCGGACCTGCTCAGCACCCTGCCGTACGTGGCGACGCTGTTCGCGGTGGCCGGGCTGATCGGCCGGGTGCGGGCGCCGGCGGCCGACGGCAAGCCGTACGTCAAGGGCTGAGGGCTACCCTGACGGTCATGGAGATCGACTGGCCGGCCCTGCGCACCGCGGCGCGCGAGGCGATGGGGCGCGCGTACGCGCCGTACTCGGAGTTCCCGGTGGGCGCCGCGGCTTTGGTGGATGACGGCCGGATCATCTCCGGCTGCAACGTGGAGAACGCCTCCTACGGCCTGACGCTGTGCGCGGAGTGCGGGCTGGTGTCCGCGCTGCACGCCACCGGCGGCGGCCGCCTGGTCGCCTTCGCCTGCGTGGACGGCCACGGCGCGCCGCTGATGCCCTGCGGCCGCTGCCGGCAGCTCCTGTTCGAGTTCGGCGGTCCCGGTCTGCTGGTGGACCTGGGACCGGACACGGAGCCGACGACGATGTCGGACCTCCTCCCACGGGCCTTCGGACCCGACAATCTCAGCTAGGGACAGACAGCCCATGGACGCCATCACCGTCATCCGTGCCAAGCGCGAGCGCGCGGAGCTCACCGACGAGCAGATCGACTGGATCCTCGCCGCCTACACCGACGGCCGGGTGGCCGACGAGCAGATGTCCGCGCTGGCGATGGCGATCCTGCTGAACGGCATGAACCGGCGCGAGATCGCGCGCTGGACCCAGGCGATGATCTCCTCCGGCGAGCGGATGGACTTCTCCGCGCTGTCCCGGCCGACCGTGGACAAGCACTCCACCGGCGGCGTCGGCGACAAGATCACGCTGCCGCTGGCCCCCCTGGTCGCCGCCTGCGGCGCGGCGGTGCCGCAGCTGTCCGGCCGGGGCCTGGGCCACACCGGCGGCACCCTGGACAAGCTGGAGTCGATCCCGGGCTGGCGCGCGCGGTTGTCGAACGCTGAGATGCTGTCCGTGCTGGAGTCCGCCGGCGCCGTGGTCTGCGCGGCCGGCGACGGCCTGGCCCCGGCCGACCGCAAGCTCTACGCGCTGCGCGACGTCACCGGCACCGTCGAGTCGATCCCGCTGATCGCCTCCTCGATCATGTCGAAGAAGATCGCCGAGGGCACCGGCGCCCTGGTGCTGGACGTGAAGTGCGGCAGCGGCGCGTTCATGAAGGACTTCGCCGACGCCCGCGAACTGGCCGAGACGATGGTCGCCCTGGGCACCGACCACGGCGTGCGCACCAGCGCCCTGATCACCGCGATGGACAACCCGCTGGGCCGCACCGCCGGCAACGCGCTGGAGGTCCGCGAGTCGGTCGAAGTCCTGTCCGGTGGCGGCCCGGCGGACGTCCGGGAGCTGACCCTGGCGTTGGCCCGCGAGATGCTGGACGCGGCGGGCCTGGGCGACGTGGACCCGGCGGACAAGCTCGACGACGGCTCGGCGCTGGACGTCTGGAAGCGCATGATCGGCGCGCAGGGCGGCGACCCGGACGCTGAACTGCCGACGGCCAAGGAGACGCACGTCGTCACCGCAGAGCAGGCCGGTGTCCTGGTCGGTCTGGACTCCTACAAGGTCGGTGTCGCGGCCTGGCGCCTCGGCGCGGGCCGGGCGCGCAAGGAGGACGCGGTCCAGGCCGGCGCGGGCGTGGAGTGGCACGCGGTGCCCGGCGACGTGATCGCCGCCGGCCAGCCGCTGTTCACCCTGCACACCGACACCCCGGAGACCTTCGACTCGGCGCTGGAGAGCCTGTCCGGGGCGGCCTCGATCGCCGCGCCCGGGACGGAGTTCACGCCCTCGCCGCTTGTTCTGGATCGCGTCGTCGCCTCAAACCGGTAATGTCTGTCCATGGATGAAGAACTGATCCGCAGGGCTCCGAAGGCCCTGCTGCACGACCACCTCGACGGTGGTCTGCGCCCCCAGACGATCATCGAGCTGGCCGAGCAGTTCGGCTACGAGAACCTGCCCGCGTTCGACGGCACCGCCGAGGGACTCGGACGCTGGTTCGCCGCCGCGGCCGACTCCGGCTCGCTGCCGCGCTACCTGGAGACCTTCGAGCACACCGTCGGCGTCATGCAGCACGCCGACGCGCTGTTCCGGGTGGCCGCCGAATGCGCCGAGGACCTGGCCGCCGACGGCGTCGTCTACGCCGAGTCCCGGTACGCGCCGGAGCAGCACCTGGAAGCCGGGCTGAGCCTGGACGAGGTGGTGGAGGCGGTGGACGCCGGCTTCCGCGAGGGGGAGCGGCGGGCCGCGGCGGCCGGGCATCCGATCAAGGTCACCACGATCCTCACCGCGATGCGGCACGCGGCGCGCTCCTCGGAGATCGCCGAACTCGCGGTGCGGCACCGGGACCGGGGCGTCTCCGGCTTCGACATCGCCGGCGCCGAGGCCGGCTACCCGCCCACCCGGCACCTGGACGCCTTCGAGTACCTGCGGCGCGAGAACTTCCACTTCACGATCCACGCCGGCGAGGCGTTCGGGCTGCCCTCGATCTGGGAGGCGCTGCAGTGGTGCGGCGCGGACCGGCTCGGCCACGGCGTCACCATCATGGACGACATCCTCCTGGACGCCGACGGGAACGCGACCCTGGGACGGCTGGCGGCGTATGTGCGGGACAAGCGCATTCCGCTGGAGATGTGCCCGACGTCCAATCTCCAGACCGGAGCGGCCGAGTCCTATGAGACCCACCCGATCGGGTTGCTTCGAGAATTGCACTTCCGGGTGACGGTGAACACCGACAACCGGCTGATGAGTTCGACCTCGATGACGCGCGAGTTCGCCGAACTGCACAAGGCCAACGGCTACACCCTGGACGACATGCAGTGGTTTACGATAAACGCCCTGAAGTCGGCATTCCTGCCCTTTGACCAGCGGCTGGAGCTGATCAACGGGTTGGTGAAGCCGGCGTACGAAGCGCTTCGGGACGAGGCTTCGGCATAGCCGGCGAAAGGCCGGTCGGCGCCCGGAAAGCCGGCCGGGAACAGCCGGGAAACCGTTCTGTTATGTGAGTGGGGAACTCACCTCTTCGGAGGAAGTGGTGTTGGAGCCGCCTTCCCATTGTCGGTACCTTGCAGATTCGCCGCATCGCACACCGCGGTCGCGGTCCCCCAGTCATCTCGCGAGGTATCACCGATGTCGAAGGTCACCCCCAGCGCGCTGCGCGGTCTGAGCGTCGCCGCCGGCACCGTCAGCCTGGCCGCCGTCGGGGCGGCGGTCGCCGCCGGTCCCGCCGCGGCCGCCTCGGGCCTGCCGG
>JABFWL010000634.1 GCA_013362315.1 Catenulispora sp.
CCCGGGACGGCGGCGGCCCGCTGCTCGAACAGCAGGTGGATCGGGCCGGGCACGGGGTACGGGCGCGCGGTGTCGTTCCAGCGCTCGACCAAGGACCGCGGCTCGCGGTCGGTGGTCGGGGAGTCGGTGGTCGGGGAGTCGGTGGTCTGGGAGTCGGCAGTCCAAGTGCCGGCGGTCCAGGAGTCCGGATCGGCCGCGAGCCGCTCCAGCGCGGCGCCGTAGTGTGCGAAGAGCTCGTCGAGCACTCCGGGCGGGAAGGCATCGTCTACCGCGTCCCAGTGGTAGTGCAGATCCTCGCCGGTGTCGCAGGCGATGCCGTCCAGGCACACGTCGGGAGTCGCGGTCAGCCAGCCGTCCTCGGCCACGCCGTCGGGCAGCGCCGAGTCGCGCTCGTCGAAGATCGAGGTGTAGACAACGGGATGCGCATAGGGACCGCTGCGCCGGGCCTTCATGGTGAGCGAGCGCAACCGTGTCAGCCCACTGACGGCGTCCGCGCGCTCGTCCTCGGCCAGCAGCGTGCCGATCCGCCGGGCGCGGTCCACGAGGTCGCCGCCCTCGGGACGCGGCAGCCAGCTCAGCGCCGTCAGCTCGCCCGGGCGGTGCGGCTCGGACCGTGCGGTCCAGCGCACCACCGGAAGCGCGAACGGCTGGTCGTACCGCGAGGCGAGGACTTCGGCGAACACCGTGAACAGCAACGCGTCCGGAGTCACACCCAGCTCGCTCGCCCGGGCCCGGACCGCGGCCCAGTTCGCGAGCCGGCCGCTGCGGCGAGAGCGCGCGGAGTGCGTCGATCGCGGCGACGGCTGCTGCGATTCGTCGCTCCAGCCTTCGGGAATCAGACCGCAGGGCAACTGCTCCAGGCGCCGCGTCCAATGCCCAGCAGGGTCCTGATGATCGGGCCCGCGATGCCCCGCATCGGAACGATCGGGGTCCGGACGCGACGCCCGCGGATCGGCGTAGAGCCGGCACAGTTGCCTGCCGAGCCACCGGATGCTGCGCGCGTCCAGCACGATCAGGTCGACCGCGAGGTGGAGCTTGGCCACGCCGTCGGGATCGCCGGTGATGCACAACTCGGCGTGCGGACCGCGGCCGAGCGGGAAGGGACGTGCGGTCAACGCCGCGGCCGCCTGCTCGTCGGAGAGGTCGAGGACCGGCACGCACCACCGGTCGGGTCGCCGCGCCGGCCCGACCAGACACCCGTCGGGCGAGACCGTCGAACGCAGCGCGGGCACCTCGGCCAGCAGCCGCAGCCAGGCGTGTTCGAGCCGCTCCCGGTCCAGGCCGTGAACGGCGAACCGCTGGTAGACCCGGCAGGAGGCTTGGCCGCTTTCCGCCGCGCCGGCGATTCTGGCCACCAGATAAGCCTGTTGCAACGGGTTCAGCGGCGCGGTGGCCGCGCCGCCGACCGAGTCTTCCGGGTCCGTCGCGTCCGCCGGGGCCACCACGTCGAGCGCCTCGACGGCATTGACGAAGTACGCATAGAGCAGGTCGATCGTGCCCGGTGGGAAGCGGTCCGGCGTCACGTCCCAACGGAAACGCAGTTCGCCGTCCCGCTCCCACATCTGGTGGTCCAGCGCGACACCAGAGGTCTGACTCAGCGCGTACACCGGTTCGCCGAAGCCGGAGCGCGGCGCGCCGGCCCGGTCGAGCATGCTCGTGAACACGACCGGGATCGACCCGCGGTGCCGGGCCGCACGCAGCGCTTCGACGCCCGAGACGGCGTTGTGGTCCAGGTCCTCCTGCAGCCGGGCGTGCACTGCCGCGGCGGCCTCCGTCAGGGTGCTGCCGGACGTGGGTTCGAGAACGAAGACGAGAGTGGAGGTGAACGGTCCGACGACGTCGTCAGCGGTGTCGGGCAGGCGCATCCGGTCGCTGGTGGTGAGCACGACCGGGAACGCCGCGGACGCGCCGATCCGCCGCCACGCCTCGCCGAACAGGGTCAGCAGCAGCGCGGTCGGCGAAACGCGCTGAGCCGCCGCGAGGTCGCGCACGCGCTGCCAACACTCGGCGCTGAACCGGCCGGTGCGGGCGCGGCGCGGCCGGGGGCCGGAGCCCTCGTGCGGCGGGGTGGCGATCTGTGGCGGGTTGGACGGGAGATCGCGCAGCCGTCCGGCCCAGTACTCCAGGTCGGCCTGGTACTTCGGACCGGTACGCCGGGCGGCCAACGCCAGCAGGTGAGCCCGGCCCGCACCGTCCGGCGGCAGCGGCGGAACGCCGTCTGGGTTCTGATAGCAGCGCCACCACTGGTCGAGCAGCAGCTCGATCCCGTGGCCGTCGATGAGAAACGCGTCGATGCTCACGTGCACCGTGGCGGGGCCGCCGGGCCGGCGCGTCACTTCGGCCGTGAACCACGGCCACTGGCCCGGCCGATAGCAGCGGTGCGACAGACGGTCACGTACGGCACGCACCGTGGCGTCGGGACCGCTCGGATCATCCGGATCGTTCACCGTCAGCTGCGCGGCGGGCCGCTCGACGCGCACCCGCAGCCGGCTGTCGTCCGTGACCTCGGTCCACAGCAGGTCGTGAGCCTCGGTGACGCGCTGCCAAGCCTTGCACAGCCGCTCGACGTCCAGGTCTTCGACCTCGTACTCCCGGTAGAGATGACAACCGACCCGGTCATCGCCCAGATCAGGGTGCTTGCCGACGAGGTAGGCCTGCTGGAGCGGCGTCGGGTCGAAAGGCTCGGCCCTTTGCGCCGCACCGACCGCACCGTTCGCGCCGGCCACACCGTTCGCACCGGCACCAGCCCCGGCGGCATCGCGCAGCTCTGCGATGTGCGCGGCCAGGTCCGCCAGGCCACGGCACCCGGTCAGGTACTCACGCGAGAGTTCGACGCCGAACGCCAGGTCGACCTCGACCAGGATCCTGGCCACCGCCATCGAGTCCAGACCAAGATCGGCCGGTGCCACCCCGTCCACGACGGCGGTCCCCGCCGGCGCGGCCCGCCCGACGATCCCGGCGACGGTCTCCAGCAGCTCGTCGGCCGCGCCGCTGACAGATCGCATACGCCCTCCCGTGCTCGACCCAACGCAAGCCCTTACATTAGGCAGCCGCCGCGCCGCCGCCTGCCCACATTTGAGCAGGTCGAACGCTCAAGATTGCGCGGTGTGCGCCGCGGCGGGGCGATTAGCCTCGCCCGCAGCAAGGCGCGTCCTGCGCCGTGGCAGGTTACGGAAGTGAGGGCTCATGGGCGTGCGCGCCGGCCTCGAGGTACGTCTAGCCGCCCGCCCGAAGGGAGAGCCGACCGCGAGCGATTTCCGCCTCGTCCAGGCCCCGGTCCCAGAACCGGCCCCCGGCCGGCTGCTGGTGCGCAACCTCTACATGTCAGTCGATCCGTACATGCGCAATCGAATGAACGAGGGCGACTACTACCTGCCGCCGTTCGAGCTTGATGCTCCGATGACCGGCGGCGCGGTCGGCGAGGTGCTCGAATCACGCTACCCGGGGCTCGCTCCCGGCGACGCGGTCGTACACGACCTCGGCTGGCGTCAGTACGCGGTGGTGGACGGCGAGCAGGCGCAGCCGATCGACCCGTGGGCCGAGGCGCCGTTGTCCGCGTACCTCGGCGCGCTGGGGCTGCCCGGCCTGGCCGCCTATGTGGGCATCAAGGACATCGCCGAGGTGCGGCCGGGCGACGTCGTGTACGTGTCAGCCGCCGCCGGTGCCGTCGGCGCTCTGGCCGGCCAGATCGCGCGGCTGTGCGGTGCGTCGCGGGTGATCGGCAGCGCGGGCTCGGCGGCGAAGGTCGAGCACCTGCGCACGCGCCTCGGCTTCGACGCGGCCTTCAACTACCGGGACCGGCCGGTGCGGATGCAGCTGCGCGCGCTCGCCCCGGACGGCATCGACGTGTACTTCGACAACGTCGGCGGCGACCATCTGGAGGCCGCCATGCTGGCGCTGCGGCCCTTCGGCCGGGTGGCGCTGTGCGGGACGATCGCGCAGTACGCCTCGGGCGTCCCGCAGGAAGGGCCGCGCACGATGCCGCTGGCCGTCAGCAGGCGGCTGACCCTGCGCGGCTTCCTGGTCGGCGACCACGAGCACCGCGCCGAGCAGTTCCGGGCGGACATGCTCGGCTGGCTGCTGTCCGGGCGGGTGCGCGCGGACGAGACGATCTCCGAGGGCATCGAGAACGCCGTGGCGGCGTTGCTGGGGCTGTTCCGCGGCGCGAACACCGGGAAGGCCGTCGTCCGGCTGGCCCAGTGACCAGACCACACACCGACCACACACCGATGACCGCCGGATCAACAGACCTGGCTCACAGGGTGATGACCTGGCTCGCGTAGCTCAGCCCCGCACCGAAGCCGGACAGCAGCACCCTGTCACCCGGCCCGACGGCACCGGAGTCGGCCAGCCGCTCCAGTGCCAGCGGAATCGAGGCGGCCGAGGTGTTGCCGGCGGTCCGGACGTCATCGGCGATCACCACGGACGGCGGCAGCCCGAGCGCCTTGGCCAGCCCGGTGATCAGCCGCAGGTTCGCCTGGTGCGGCACGAACGCGGCGAGGTCCGCCACGGTGATCCCGGCCGCCGCCACCGCCTCCGCCGCGACCGGCGCGATCTCCTGCAGCACCCAGCGGAAGACCTCGGAGCCGCGCATCCGCATCGTCGGCCACGGCCCGCCGGAACGCGCGCCGAGCCACGACGACGAGTGCGCGATCAGGCTGCCGCGCGAGCCGTCCGCGCCCCAGCACACCGGCCCGATGTCCCGCGTGTCCGCGGGACCCACCACCACCGCGCCGGCCCCGTCCCCGAACAGGAACGCGGTGGAACGGTCGGTCGGGTCGATCACGTCGGTCATCTTCTCGGTGCCGACCACGACCACGCAGCGGCTGGTGCCGGCCCGCACGAGGCTGTCCGCGAGGGCCAGGGCGTGGCAGAACCCGGCGCAGGCGGCGCCGACGTCCATCGCCGCGGACGCGGTCGCGCCGAGCGCATGCGCGACCTGCGGCGCCGCGGGTGGCGACTGGTGCAAGTACGACATCGAAGCCAGCAGCACCGTGTCCACCCGCTCGGCCGCGATGCCGGCGGCGGCCAGCGCCTTGCGGGCCGCCTCGGTGCCCATCGACACGACGGTGTCGGTGTCCGCGTACTGGCGGGTGACCACGCCGGAACGCCGCCGGATCCACTCGTCACTGGAATTGATCGCTTCGCAGATCTCTTCGTTGTACACCACCCGCGGCGGCCGATACCCGCCGATGCCCAGCAGGCGCGCGCCCCGCTGTGGGGTCGGCGGGTCGGTCGGCTGCGTCGCCAGCTGTGGGGTCCGCCGCGCAGCGGGCAGTACGGTCGGCCGCGCGGTCATCGCGGCGACCCGGAGTCCGCGAGCCGCGCGAGCGTACCGTCCAGGTACTCCTCACGGCAGGTCTGGCGCCGCACCTTGCCGCTGGACGTCCGCGGCAGCGTGCCGCGCCGGATGAGCACGACCTCGGCCACCGGCAGCGCATGATCCCGCTCGACCGCCTCGCCGACGGCCGCGGCCAGATCCGCCGCGCCGATGTTCGCCAGCACCCGACCGTTCACCTCCACGACCACGACCGCCTCCTCGGTTTCCGCGCCCGGTGCCGAGAACGCGGCGGCGCAATGGGGCGGCAGGGCCGGATGGACCAGTTCCACCGTGTGCTCGATGTCCTGCGGGTAGTGGTTGCGGCCCCGGCAGATGATGACGTCCTTGATCCGGCCGGTGATGTACAGGCTGCCGTCGCGCAGGAAGCCGAGGTCTCCGGTCCGCAGATATCTGCGCCCGGCCAACTCGGCGCCGAACACCCGGGCCGTGCGTTCCTCGTCACTCCAGTAGCCCGCGGCGACGCACGGCCCGTGGACCCAGACCTCGCCGACCGCGCCCGGCGGGCACGGCTGCGCGGTGTCGGGATCCACGATCCGCACGTCGCTGTCCGGATCCGGTGCGCCGCAGTCGACGATCGGCACGGCGCCGGGCGCGTCCTCGGCGCGTGGCTCGACGCGGTGGTGCCGCAAGGCGGTCGCGTCCGCCCACATGGCGCGGGCGGGGACGTCGGCCCGGTTCCCGGAAACCTTCAACGTGTTCTCCGCCAGCCCGTACCCGGGACACATCACGGTCGGACGCAGCCCGTGCGGGGCGAAGACCTCGGTGAAGGAGCGGACGGTGTGCCACCGCACCGGCTCCGCGCCGTTGACGGCCACCCGCCAGCTGGACAGATCGAGGGTACGGCCCTGCAACGTGTCAGCCGAGCGCACGCACAGGTCGTAGGCGAAGTTCGGCGCGGCCGTGTGGGTGCCGCGGAACCGGTCGACGGCCTCAAGCCAGCGCATCGGCCGACGGATGAACTCCTCCGGAGACATCAGGTACGCCGTGGCGCCCGCCCACAACGGCATCACGATCCCGAACATCAGGCCCATGTCATGGAACAGCGGCAGCCAGGAGACCACCTTGAGGTCAGCGGTCCCCGGCCACAACCGGTCGAGTTCCAGCGCGTTGCGCACGAGGTTGCGGTGAGTCACCATAGCTCCGCGCGGCGTTCCCGTCGAACCCGAGGTGTACTGCAACAGCGCCAGATCATCAGGGTCCGGATCGGCGTCGGGCAGCTTCGCGTCGCCGGCCGCCGCGATCCGGTCGGTCTGGACCCAGTGCAGCCCGGCCTGGCCGCCGTCGTCCTCGCCCTCGCCGTCGTAGAACCCGAGCGACTCGGCGCGCACCGCGGAGGTGGTCAGCACGGCCCGCGCGCCCGCGTCCGCCGCGACGGCGCGCACCCGGGCCGATCCCGACGGCCGGTTGGGGACCTTCACCGGCACGCCGGTCACCCCGGCCGCCTGGCAGCCCAGCAGGCCGACCGCGAAGTCGAGGTCGTGCGGGTACAGCAGGACCGCGCGCTGCCCGCGCAGCCCGAGCCGGGTCAGCTCGGCCGCCACCGCCGCCACGTCCCGGGCCAGTCCCTCGAAAGTCAGCGTCCTGCCGGGCTCCTCGCCGTTGCGCAGGCGCACGTAGGCGGGCCGGTCCGGAACCGTCGCGGCCCACCGGCGCAGGAAGCCGATCAGGCTGCCCTCCGTACCCTCTGTGCTTCCCGTGCCCGCCGTGCCCTCTGCGTCCTCTGCGTCCTGCGCGCTCTCTGCGCCCTCTGTGGTCGAATCACTGGCCTCTGTCACGGTCCACCCCATTCGTCGGCATCGGGAGGTCTCCGCCATCTTCGGCCGGACGAGCGGGCAGAAGTAGCGAAAACTGTGCTTCGCCGCCTTCCGGTCCTCGGGCAGCATGGCGTTCTGCCGGCACGGCACGCGCATCCCGCCGTCTGGAGGACGAGGAAGGGCAGCTCATGGACGAACTGATCGACGCGATCGTCGGCGGCGCCGGCGAGAAGGAGTTGGCACGGATCGAGGTCCCGCCCGAGTACCGCGCCGCCGTGGTGCGCGCGGACGACGTGGGCATGTTCGACGGGCTCGCCGAGGCGGACTGCGACCCGGCGAGGTCGATCCGGGTCGAGCCGGTGCCCACTCCGTCGCTGGCGCCGGACGAGGTCCTGATCGCGGTCATGGCCAGCGCCATCAACTACAACACGGTCTGGAGCGGGCTGTTCCGGCCGTTGCCGACCTTCGGCTTCCTGGACCGGCTGGCCCGGGAGACCGAGTGGGGCGCCCGGCACGCCCAGCCCTACCACGTACTCGGCAGCGACGCGGCCGGGGTCGTGCTGCGGACCGGCTCGCTGGTCCACGGCCACCGGCCCGGCGACCGGGTCGTGGTGCACGGCGCCTACGTGGACGCCGAGGACGTCGACGGCCACGACGACGGCATGCTGGGTGCCAACCTGCGGGCCTGGGGCTACGAGACCAACTTCGGCGGCCTGGCCGAGCTCGCGGTGGCCAAGGCCAGCCAGGTCCTGCCCAAGCCGGCGCACCTGACCTGGGAGGAGGCCGCGGTCAACGGCGTGTGCAACTCCACCGCCTACCGCATGCTGGTCAGCCCGCACGGTGCGAACATGAAGGCCGGGGACATCGTGCTGGTCTGGGGCGCCACCGGAGGCCTCGGCTGCTACGGGATCCAGTACGCGAAGCAGGCCGGGGCGATCCCGGTGTGCGTCGCCGGTTCCCCGGCCAAGGTCAGGATGCTGCGACGGCTCGGTTTCGAGCACGTCATCGACCGCAGCGCGGGCGGCTACCGGTTCTGGTCGGACCCGCACGTCCAGGATCCGAAGGAGTGGCGCAGGTTCGGCAAGGACGTGCGCGCCCTGGTCGGCGAAGACCCGCGCATCGTCTTCGAGCACCCGGGCCGGGAGACGATGGGCGCCTCGGTGTACGTGGCCCGGCGCGGTGGCGTCGTGGTCACGTGCGCGGCGACGACCGGCTACACGGTCGAGTACGACCAGCGCCACCTGTGGATGAAGCTGAAGACGATCCGGGCCAGCCACATCGCGAACTACGCCGAGGCGTACCGGGCCAACGACCTGCTGGCGCAGGGGCTCATCCAGCCGGCGATGTGCTCGGTGCACCCGCTGGACGAAGTGGGCCTCGCGGCGGGCCGGGTGCACCGCAACGAGCACGTCGGCAAGATCGCGGTACGCTGCCTCGCCCCGCGCGACGGGATGGGCGTGGAGGATCCGGCACGGCGCGAGGCGATCGGCGAGGAGCGGATCACCGCCTTCCGGACGGCGGCGGCGGAGCTGGACCGGGAGCCGGTCGGGTCCTGAGCGGAGCCGGGCTGCGCGGAGCGGTTCTGCACAAGGCACGGGGCCGGTTTGACCACCGGCCCCCTGGCCGCACTACGGACTGACGGCGGACGAGTCTGCCAGATCCGCACGATCCTGTGGCGAGGCGGCGTCCACTCCGGTGCGATAGATGTCCTCGTGGCGGATCAGGGCCAGGCCGAGCACCGCGAGGGCCGCGCAGGCCGCGGTGTACCAGGGCACGGCTCTGATATGGTGCGCCTTCCACAGCGCCTCCGCGACCGCCGGGAACGTACCGCCGAAGATCGCCCCGGCGACGGCTCCGGGCACACCGAAACCCAGCGAGCGCACTTCCACCGGGAACAGCTGCGCGCCGAGTACATAGCCGATGCCGAGGCTGGGCGCGAGCAGGATCAGATAGACGGTGGCGACCAGCGCGAACGGCAATGTCTTGGCGCCCAGCGCGAGCATCAACGGCACGGTGGCCAATGCCTGGATCACCACCGCGACCCGCACCACGGTCAGCGCGTCGAAGCGGTCTGCGAACCTGCCGAAGGCGGCCATCGCACCGATGAGCACCACCAGGGCGACCTCGATCTGCCCGCTCGCCTTGGCGGTGCTGGTCACGTTCAGATGATGCGCGTACTGCGGCAGGTATAGCGTGCCGAGGTAGAAGCCGACGGTGCCGCCGACGGTGATCAGGAACACGGCCAGGCTCACCCGCCGGTGCGCGGAGAGCACCGGCCACGCGCGCGGCCGCCGCCCGCTCGCCGCGTACCGGACGAACTCCTCGCTCTCCGGCGCCGTCCGCCTGATCCACAGGCCGGTCCCGCCCAACGCGGCGCAGACCGCGAAGCCGATCCGCCAGCCGCCGTTTGCCAGGCCGTGGGCGCCGAGGGTGACGCTGAGCACGCCGAGCACCGCGAAAGCCAGCATGCTCCCGACGATCAGGCCCGCGTAAGCCAGGCCGCTGTACAGGTAGCGGCGTCCGGGTGGCGCCATTTCGGCGAGGTACGCGGCCACCGCCGGGGCCTCGCCGCCCGCGGACAAGCCCTGGACGCTGCGGGCCAGCAGGAACACCACCGCGGCGCCCACGCCGAGGGTCCGGTGGTCCGGCACGATCGCGAGCACGGTCGAAGCCAGGGTCATCAGGGCGATGCTGAAGGTCAGCGCGTACCGGCGCCCGCGCCGGTCGGCCAGCCTGCCGAGCAGCATTCCGCCCACCGGCCGGAACAGGAAGCCGACCGCGAAGCTGGCGTACGCCTTGATCACCGCGGAGGTGTGGTCGTGCGACGGGAAGATCTGCTCGGCGAACTTGGGGGCGAGCACGCCGTAGAGCGCCCAGTCGAAGGTCTCGACCAGCCCGCCGACCGAGGCGGCGAGCAGCTCCCGACGAGACCGGGCGGCGACGGGCCGGACCACGACGGCCGGCGACGGGACTCCTGCGTCCATCTGCGTCTCCCCCTCGTGAGCCGCGCGGCGGCCGTCAGGACCGCGCGGCGACGGATTCGGTGGTGGATGCGGGCTCTGATCCGACCTCGGATGCGGGTGCTGATACGGACGCGGGCGCTGGTTCGGTCCCGGGCGCTGCTTCGGTCCCGGGCCCGGACTGCGGTGGCGCGGCCCGCAACAGCCGCTTGAGCACCTTGCCGGTGAACCCTCGCGGCAGGTCGGCGACCGCCGTCACCCGCTCGGGGAGCTGGTGTGCGGCCAGCCGGCCGGCCAGGAACGCCTTGAGGTCATCCAGCCGCCCCGGATCGGTGAGCACCACGGCCGCGTTGATCGCGGCCTCCTCGGCCTGCCCGCCGACCCCGAACACGGCCGCCTCCAGGACGGCGGGGTGCTCGTACAGCGCCGCCTCGATCTCGATCGTGGACACCGGGCGGCCGTCGCGCCAGATCGCGTCCTCCATCCGGTCCAGGAAGTACAGCTCGCCGGTCTCGTCAAGACGGCCGAGATCGCGGGTACGCACCCAGCCGTCGACCCGTGCCGAAGCCCCGTACTCCGGGTCGAGGTACCGCCGTTTCGGCGCGGGGGAACGCAGCCAGATCTCGCCGGCCTGCCCCGCCTCGGCGTCCGCACCGGAGGCGGCGACCACCCGCAGCTCGGTGCCCGGGGCCGGGCGCCCGACCGACAGCGGGCGGGCCGGGTCGTACACGTTGAACACCACGGCCGGGGACGCCTCGGACTGCGAGTACGCGGTCACGATCCGCGCGCCGGGGCAGGCGGCCAGCAGGCGGTCGGCCATGGCGGGCGGCAGCGGTGCGGAGGAGAAGGCGAGCAGCTTCAGGCTGGACAGGTCGTGGCGCTCGTGCACCCGCGTGTTGGCCATGAGCAGCGCGCACCACGGCAGCATCATCGCCGAGGAGACCCGGTGGGCCGCGATCAGCTCCCCGGCCCGTTCCACGTCCTCGGGCAGGCAGAACAACAGGCTGGAGGATCCGGTCAGCACCGCCGCGGTGAGCATGGTGACGCTGGCGCTCGAGCTGACCGGGGCCAGGCCGAGCACCGGCCGGTCGCGGTCGAGCTGCTCGCGCCCGGCGATGCCGCTGCGGTAGGTCGGATTGCCGTGCGGGTTGGCGATCGGCTTGGCCGGGCCGGTCGTGCCGGAGGTGTAGAGGATGTCCGCGATGTCCTGCGAGCCGAGCTGAACCCGCAGCGGCTCGGCGGACCCGCTGTCGAGCTCGTCCGGCGTACGGCTCCAGCCGAGCCCCGGCGGCACCGCCACCGAGGCGCCGTGCACCACCCCGACCACACCGCACTGCCCACCGCGCCGGACGATCTCCTCGGCTCCGAACCACTCGTTCAGGTGAACCGCCGTCGCCCCGGCCTTGAGCACGGCGAGATAGCAGACGGCGTAGTCGATCCAGTCGGTCCCGCCGAACAACAGCCCGACCCGTTCCTGCCGCCGCACGCCGGCGGCGAGCAACCCGTGCGCCACCGACGTCGAGCGGCGCTCCCATTCCCCGAACGTCAGCGCCACGCGCCCATCGGCGTTGACGGCGACCCGATCCGGCTCGGCGGACGCCCTGGCACGCAGCAGGTCCGGCACGACGACGGCATGAGCAGTTTCGACCATAAGACAGCACTCCAGTCACCCTGTCGATGGGCGCAGGCTAGGCCGAGAGCCGCCGCCGCGGCTGTGCAAAAGTGAACGTCCCGGCGGCTTCATGCCGCGGCTCCGCGCAGGTGCCCAGTTGCCGTTGTCAGCAGGGCCTGATGTGGTCGACGGGGTAGAAGTCGTAGTCGAAGTCCACATATAGCAAGGGGGGATCGGCCGCCGGCGTCCAGTAGGAGTAGCTGCTCCCGTACAGGTGCGCTTGCGTCCCCGGTGTCTGGTCGTTGGCCCACGAACCGGCGCCCAACCAGTGGTAGATGTCGTATTCACCGCAGTCACAGGCGGTCGTACAGGGTGATGGAACGCTCCAGCTCGACTCAGCGCCTCCTGCGAGCGGTCGGCGGCATTGAGCGCCCCGACACCCATTGACGCAGACCCCTGACAGTGGCTCGATAGCCGGTATGACTGGCAGCGCCTCGGCAGCGAGGCCACTGGATGCCCGCCCCGGCACCACGCCGCGCCGACTCGCTCGCACCGCAGGCGCCCTCTACCTGGTCAACATCGTCCTCGGCGCCTTCGCCATCGGCCTGGTGCCGGGCATGCTGTTCGTCTCCGACGACCTGGTGAAGACCGCCCATGACATCCAGACCCACGAGACCCTCTACCGCCTCAGCCTGGCCGCCCACGTCGTGGTCACGCTCACCAACGTCCCCATGGCGCTGCTCTTCTACGAGCTGTTCAAAGTCGTGAACCGCCGCCTGGCCCTCCTGGACGTGTTCTTCACCCTCGTCGCCACCGCCGTCGAAACCGCGACCATCCCCACCAAGTTCACGGCCCTCGCGTTCCTGCACGGCAAGACCTACACCGGCGCCCTCTCCACAGCCCAGATGCAGGCCCTGGAGCACCTGCCGAACGACCTCTCCTCCATCGACTACGCCATCTACGGCATCTTCTACGGCTTCGACATCCTCTGCCTCGCCTATCTGGTCCGCACCTCGACCTTCATGCCGAAGTTCATCAGCATCCTGTTGGCCATCGACGCCTTGGCCTACCTCACCGGCGGCTTCACCACCATGATCGCCCCCGGCGTCGCTTCCCACCTCAGCCCCTGGATCCAACTCCCCGCCCCGATCGGCGAGGGATCGCTGTGCCTCTGGCTGCTGATCGCCGGGGTGAACACCGAACGCTGGCACCAGCGCGCAGCCGAGGCGGCGACAGAGCGCTGATGCTCAGCTGTAGGTGTCGACCTCTGTCTGCGTCAGCCGGACCGGCAGTGCTCCGGTCTGCAGCATTGCCGCCAGGCTCTCCGCCTGCTCCTTACTGAAGGCCCCGGTGATCCGCACCTTGCCGTCGGTGATCGGGGCCTGGACGGTCGCGGCGATGTAGACGGTGCCGTCCATGACCGTGGCGAACAGGCCCATGTTCTGAGAGAGCTCCTGGGTGATTTTCGCGAACTCTGCGGTACCGGCGGCGTTGAAGGACAGATCGACCTCCCAGCTGCCGGCCAGGGCGGCGTTTTGGCCGCCGGTGCTCTCCTGGGCGGCGGAGGCTCCGGTCAGTGCTGCGCCCTCGATGGCGGCGGCGTCGAGCAGGTACTTGGTGCGGTGGTTCAGGTCGCAGGCCGCGATTGCCGCCTCCGGGATCATGGCGCGGCCGGTCTGCGGGGTCTGCTTCGCGCAGTCAGCGGCGACGAAGTCCTGGATCGTCACGGCGGAGGCGAATCCGACGTTCCCGGTCGGCTGGCCGTGATCGGTGGCGTCCGCGCTGGTGATGACGATGCGAAACTGCAGGACGCCCGGCGCGGCGAGGGCCAGGATCTGATCTTTCTCGGCGGCCCGGCCGGTCATCTCGATGGAGGACCCGCGTGCGGTGACGGTGACGTCGTCGAGCTTCGCCTCCTTCGCACGGTGACGCAGGTTCGCGACGAGTTGCTCAACAGCTGCTGGCGAAGTGCCGGCTGGCGGCGCGAAGACCGCGCGGATGGAGCCTTTAAGGGCCGCGACAGTGGAGGGCTTAGTGGCGGCAGCTGGAGCTGATCCGCTGGCGGAGGTCGAGCCGGCGTTCGTGGTACTCGTGGTGCTCGGAACGGTCGCGCCGGTGGCGGCCGGGGCAGAGGTGCTGCCGGTGCTGGTTCGGCAACCGGCGATTCCCGCCATCAGCACTATGGCAGCGAGCTCTGCCAATGGTCTACGTATCACGGGCCCGCCCCAGACGTCCGGTGTGAGAGAACACCAGCCTAGCCAGCCGCTGAGTCAGTGGACGGTCACGTCGCATCAGTGGTTGCCCCGATCGGCTCGCGGCAGGCACTCACCGTTCGGCGATATCGCGGGCGGCCCGCCGGGCCCCCGGAGATTATCAAGCTCCGTATAACAACCGAGCGCCACCGACCGTCCTCCCCCGAGTCGCCGATCTCTGCCGCCGGGCTTCGTCGTTCGAGGCCCAGCGGCAGGAACGCATCTGGGGATCGCTCCGGCGTTCGGCTCGCTGCGGGGTCGGAGTACGCCGTCGTGTCGCGCGTATTGTGCGGCTAGATGCTTGACCCGCCGCCGGTGGTGTTACTCCACCAGGCGCTGTAGGCGTTCAGCGAGTACCGCTTCTGCACGCCGCTGGTCGAAGTGATCTCGATGCCGAACTGCATCGTTTGCAAGGTGGTGTTGTGCAGGAGGTTCCGCGACGCGGCCCAGCGCCAGACCTGCGAGACGTCGACGGTGCCGGTGTTGCTCTGCTGGGCGGGGATGAACTGCAGGACGTTCCAGCCGGGATTGGCCTGCCAGACCGACGCGTACAGGACGCCGCCGATGGTCACGTTGGACGCGATCTGTGTTCCCCAGCCGCCTGCCGTCCCGGTCCAGCTGGTGAACGTCATTATCTCGTCCTGGCTGCCGGACGACCAGATGTCGCCCGTCCAGTCCCACCCGTCACTGCCGGCGACGGGAGCCGATGACGTGCTGTACCAGAAGCCCGCCGAGTTCAACTGGGACAGCGACGTCTGGGGCTGGACTGAGGTGTTCGGGTAGGACTTGATCCCGCCGCCGGAGTGGTTGGCATCGACGTACCAGGACTTGATGCTGTTGACGGTGAGGCACTGCGTGCCGTGGTTCGCACCCCAGACGTCGTTGTAGATCGTCCAGCTGCCCTGGGTGTACTGACCCCATTGGTCGCAGGTGGAGAACACCTGGGCCTGCGCCGGAGATGCCAGGCTCAGGAACCCGGCGATCACGGCGGCGATCAGGGTCAGCCGACCGAACCAGGCCGACTTGCCGCGGATGGATTTACGGGCGCGCCATCTCATGTGTTCCTCCTAGGGCGGCGATGGGTTGGTCCGGAACCCTCCGGTCTGGCGGGAACTGTCGAAGCGCTTGCTTCCTGGGGAAGGTAACGATGGCGTGTCTAAATGGCAAGACTCTGCGCAGAAGGACGCCTATACTTCATCGCTTTCGACACTTATAGTCGAAGCGCTTCGACTACGGCCGGACCGGTCTCAGGCGTTGTCAGCGACATGCCGCTTCTGCCGGACAAGAAGGTCACCAGCCAGGAACTTGGGCTCGAACGCGTCCTGCCACTCGAGCTGCGGTCAGCGTCGAGAACGCGCGCCAGTACGCCGATTCGGAGAGCGTCACCCTAGAACTCCAGCGGGCCCTGCTCATCGAACCGGGCCGCCCGCACTCGAACCTCGAAGTGGCCGCCCGCTACGAACAGATCGTCCAGCTGCCGTTCGGCCGGACGCTGACCGCTGGGCACCGGCCTAGGCGGTTGACGGCCGGCGCTCGCCCCTTCACTCCGTAAACCGCTCCCCCGAAAACCGCTCCCGCCAGCTGTCCTCGCCGAACAGCCAGCCGGCCATCTCGCCGCGCCCCAGGTCGTACAGGTCCACGCAGGTTCCGTCCGCGCCGCGCCAGGCGAGGGGCAGGTCGCCCTGGTCCAGCGCGTTGAGAAGGTGGGCCAGGACCTGGTCCACGATGTCCGGCAGCAGCTCGGTCACCGCCGAGCGCGCCTCGGGGCTGGTCACGATGCTGCGCCACCGTTCCCCCTCGGGGCCGCGGACGCGGCCGGCGACGAGGTGGTCGCAGATCCGGATCGGCTGGTCGCGGACCTGGTGGATCAGGGTCTCGGCGAATTGGGACAGGACGCGGCCCCGGGCTTGGGCGTGGGCTTGATCGCCGGCCCCGTCCCGGTGCGGATCCGGGCTCTCGCCCGGATCCGCACCATCGTGCTGCTCGTCTGTCACGGATCCACCCAGGGGACGCGAGTGGGCGCCGCCACTCCTCGGGCCTGCAAGTCCTTGATCGCCTTGCTGACGATGGAGCGGGCCAGGCTCGGGTCCATACCGGCCTGGGCCATGGCCTTGCTCTCGACGTTGGCGACGGCCTCCCAGGTTAGCGCTCCCGTCGGGTTGGCGGCGCGCCAGGCGGCGTAGCCGGAGCGTTCGAAGGTCGTGATGGAGCCGCGGCCGATGTGCAGGACGCCGAGTTCCTCCATCACCTCGTTCGGCAGGGCGAGGACTCCCAGGCCGCGGGCCGGGTAGTTGGCGGCGCCGCGCATCGCCGACTGCATCACCGGATGGTGGCCGCCGCCGGGGGCGTACGGTTTCATGCTGGACTTGGCGGCGGCCGCCCCCAGGACGCGGCCGGCCAGTGCGCCGGCGGCGCCGCCCACCGCTCCGTACTTGGCCCCTTGCAGTGCTGCCTGTCCGACGTCGCCGCCGTCGACGAGGGCTTCGGTGGCGCCGCCGGCCGCACCGCCGGCGGCTCCGCTGGCCGCGCCGACGCCGACGGCGACGGCCGTGCGGGTCAGCGCGCTGGCACCGGCGAGTTCCACTCCTCCGACGCTGGCGCCGAGGGTCGCGGCGCCGACCCCGAGAGTGGCTGCGCCCACCGCGCCGGCCACCGCTCCGCCGCCGGCCGCGCCGAGCAGGCGCAGGCCGTTGAACTCGCCGGAGCGGTACTGCCGATAGCCCTCGATGCCGGCGCCGATCAGCGCGCCGACGCCGGCGCCGACCAGGATGTGCACCCAGCGGCCGTCCGGATCGGACAGGCGTTCGGGGTTGTTGTTGGCGTAGGTGTAGGACGCCAGGTTGACCGGACTGTAGACGCCGCTGTTGGGCGAGCCGTCCAGATAGTCGCCGAGCGCTGGATCAGGACTCTGCCAGACACTGGTCCGGGGGTCGTAGTACCGGGCGCCGAAGTAGTAGTACCCGGTCTCCTGGTCGAACTCCTTGCCGGTGTACTGGTAGTCGAACGGCTGGCCGGGGTCCGGGTGCTCGGCGACCCAGGTCTCGCCGGAGGGGTAGTACGCCAGGTGCTCGTACAGCTCCCCCTGCGAGTCGGTCACGAACGAGGTCGAGCCGAGGTTGTCGTCGTGCTCGTAGAACTGCCGCGACTCCGGCTGGTTGGTGTTGTTCTCGACCACCTGGGACAGCAGCCGGGTGTCGCCGACGAAGATGTGCTTGAACTGCTTGTTGCCCTCGGTCGAGTAGTTCTGGTTCGGGTAGATGCTGGTCTGCGAGCCGTTCTTGACGACCCGGTCGCCGGTGTCGTCGTACTGGTACGTCTCGTCCGCCGCCCCGCTGGGGTTGTCGCACCCGGACGGATCCTGCGCGAAGGTCTTGCTCGGCGCGTTGTCGTGCACGCAGGCGAGCCGGTTCTCCTCGTCCCAGACCAGCTGCCGGCGCGGCCCCTGCGGCTGCGAACGGCTGATCAGGTTGCCGTTCGCGTCGTAGTCCATCGTGTAGCCGCCCAGGGTCGTGGGCGCGTGCGGCCGGCTGCCGGCGTAGGCGTATCCGTAGTCGTAGGTGCTCTTCTTCTGCACGACGCTGTTGCCGTTGGTGGTCAGCGTCTCCTGCTGGTTCTTGTCGGTCAGGTTGTTGATCGAGTCGTAGCTCTGGGAGAAGGTGTAGCTGTCGGTCTTCGGCCCGCGGTCGGTGTACGAGCCCTGTGACGCGGTCAGCTGGTACTGGTCGTCGTAGGCGAAGGTCTGGTGGCTGGGCCCGCCGATCTGGAAGCCCACCGCCGGCGAGGTCGGCGCCACCGTGTCGTTGTCGATGCTCGTGACGTTGCCGACCGCGTCGTAGCCGTAGCTGAGGTTCTGGAACTGGTAGCCCATCGACAGCGTGGCCTGCAGGTTCGACAGGCGCCGGGTGGCGGCGTTGTAGGTGTAGTTCGTCGTGACGCCGTTGCCGGTCTGGAACAGCAGGCGCTGCCCGAACTTGTCGTAGTCGAGCCGGGTCAGGTACGGATACGTGAACGAGCCCTTGACGCCGGTCGCGGAGTTCACCTGACCGCCGCTGTCATAGCCGTACGAGAGAACCTCCCCGTCCGGATACGTCAGCTTCAGCACCCGGTTCCAGGTGTCGAACGTGTACTGCGTCGTGAACGACGCCGTCTTGTTGCCCTGGACCGGCACCGACCGCGTCTCGCTGACCACCTCGCCGAGCGGACCGTAGGCCCGGGTCACCGAGCCGGCGGAGTCCTGGACCGCCGAGACCCGGCCCGCGGTGTTGTTCGGCGCGCCCGGCGCTCCGTAGGTGTAGCTGACGTTGTCGGCGGTGAACAGCGGGTAGTGGATGGCGCTGATCCGGTTGAAGTCGTAGACGTACTGGATCGACAGTCCCGCCGCGGCCAGCTTGGCCGTGGTCTTGGTGGCGGTGTTGCCCTCCAGGTCGTACGTGGTCACGGTCCGGCCGGAATCCGGGCTGTCCTCCACGGTGCGGCGGCCGAGGTTGTCGTACGCCGCCTTGGTGACGTTGCCGTGGTCGTCGGTGACGGCGGTCAGCTCACCCATCGGGTCGTAGACGTAGCTGGTCCAGATGACCGGGTGGCCTTCGGCCGGGTTGGCCTCCTTGACCGCGACCGTCAGATGGCGGACGTCGGTGTAGGTGCGCCGGACCTTGCCCTGCGCGTCGGTCACCGTGGTCTCGAACTGCTGGGTCCCGGACCGGTCGGGCCCGAACCCGTAGGCGGACGTGGTGGTCGTGTCATCGGGCAGGGTGGTCTGGAGCGTCCGGTCCAGGACGTCGAAGGTCTTCCGGGTCGGCTTCTGGCTGTCGAAGGTCGTGGTGAAGACGGTGTTGCCGGAGCCGAGCGGCTCGGTCACCGGGAAGTACTGCTGCACCGCGCGGCCGAAGGCGTCGAAGACGACCTGACCGGAGACGATCATCACGTCGCTCGGCGCGTCGGCGACGGTGCCGTCGCCGACCGTCGCGCTCTTCTTGGTCTGGATGACCCGCTTGAGGCCGTCGACGAAGGTGATGGTGTTGATGGTGGTCGGCTTGACGGTGCCGTCGGCCCGCCGGTCGACGTGCCGGGTCACCGCGTATGGCACGGTCGCCTCGGGGTGGTACTCGAAGTCGATGCTGTGCCGGCCCTCAGGCAGCTCATACGGACCGGTCACGGACGAGACCCGGCCGACGGTGTCGTAGAGCTGCACCGTCTTCTGCTTGTTGATGTCGGTGGTGGTCTCCACCTGGCCGTACTTGAAGTTGTACGTCATCGAGGACACGTAGCCGAAGCTGTCGGTGATCGTCGCGACGTGGGTGTCGACCGTGGTGTCGTAGGTGTAGGTCAGGGCGTAGCGCTGCCCGGCCGCGTTCGGCGGATCGGTCACCGAGGCGAGGTTGCCGTCGGGGAAGTAGGTCAGGTCCGTGACCGCCGCCGTGCCGTCGGCCAGCATCGACCGCTGCTGCCTCAGGTTGCCGGTCGTGCAGTCGACCGTGGCCTCGCGGTGCCGCAGCACCGCGCCGCCGCTGCCGCCGCCCCGCACGTCGATCAGGGTCGGCGTGCCAAGGATATTCGTGGCCTGACACTTCGGGTCGGCGGCCGAGTACTGGACCCGGACGTCGACGTCGTCGGCGGTGCCGGTGTCGGCGGTGTCCACATAGTGCACCATGTTGCCGACCGCGTCGTACTCCATGGTCAGGTACGTGGATTTACCGGGGGTCGGCTGTCCTTCGAAGTACTTGTCGTCCGTACGGACCTTCTCGGGAAAGACGGTGGCGGTGGTGCTGAGCGGATCGGCCGGCTGGCCGGTGTCGACGTCGACGAGCGAGTACGCGGTATCGGTCTCGGAGAACGGCCGGCCCGCCCCGTCGGCGACGAGTTCCTTCTCGACCAGCCCGCGGGTGTAGTAGCTGTCGACGCGGTAGGTCCGCGTCACGCTGCTGTAGACCGCGTCGTTGTTCGCGGTGTCCAGGTGCTTCTCCGTCACGGTGCGGTAGCCGTAGAACTCGCGCTCCAGCCGGTCGTACGCGCCGCCGGAATAGGAGTAGACGGACTTCTGCACCCGCGGGCCGTTGCCGGTCTGGCCGCTGTCGATCGATACCTGCGACAGGTCCCAGCGCGAGTGCGGCTGGGCGTAGGTGTTGCCGTCGCGGGTGTAGTCGAGCGTGAAGCTGGAACCCAGCGGACGGTGCACGGTCTTGAGCAGGTTGGTGCGGCCGGTCTGGTTCTCCGCCACCGTCAGCTGGCCGTCGTTGCCGGTCATCAGCTGGTCGGCGAAGCCGTCGCCGTTGATGTCGCGCAGCGCCTGCACCGAGCGGCTGGCGCCGGTGGAGAAGTCCACGCCGGGGTTGAACACCACGCAGCCGACGATGAAGCAGATGCCGAAGGTGAAGAACACCCCGCCGCCCACCTTGGCGTTGGCGTCGGCGTTGATCCCCGACAGCCCGCCGTACAGCGGAACCGCGGGCGCGAACCCGGTGCCGGTGTTGATCGCGACCGTGATCGGGGTGCCGGCCGTCACCAGGTCCGGCAGGCCGTCGCCGTTGACGTCCTGGAGCGTGGCGTTGCTGTGGTTGTCGCCCTGGCTGAACGACGCGCCGCCGGCGAAGCTGTAGAAGTCGGTGTCGAAGCCGATGTTCAGGCCCGAGTTCGAGCTCTTGGCGGCGTTCAGCGTGGTCCCGGGCCATGGTTCGGGCGGTGAGACGAACGAGTAGCCCAGGTTCAGCGCCACCCGGCCGTCGGAGTACACCCGGTCCGGCAGCCCGTCGCCGTTGATGTCGATCAGGTCGTACTTCGCGTCCGAGCTGCCGGCGCCCAGGTCGCCGCCGACGCCGAAGGGCGGCATGTCGTTGCCCGCGTCGGAGGTGTTCGCGGTCCCGTTGCCCTGCGGCGCGGCGGTGCCGTGCCCGGTGGCGATGGTGCGAGCGGCGCTGCCGGCGCTGGCGTTGCCGGACACGTTGTGGCTGCTGCGCACGTCGCCGTCGGGCAGCGCGCCGTGCGCGGCGCTCAGCGTGCCGTCGGGGTTCGTGTACTGCACGCCGCCGTTGCCCACGACGTCGGGGAAGCCGTCGCCGTTCAGGTCGAGGTAGTCCAGCACCCCGGTGGAGTCGCCGGTGGCGACACTGCCGCCGACCGAGCCCACCGAGCCGCCGACCGAGCCGGTCACCGAGACCTGCTGGGACCGGCCGATCCGCGGCGGCGCGCTGATGTTCGCCAGCGCCGCCGGGGTCGGCAGGTTGAGCGAGGGGCCGCCGGCCCGCGAGCTCGACACCTGGTCCTTGGCGACCCAGATGGTGTCGCTGGCCCGCCACCGGCCGGTCGAGGGCTGCGGGGTGAGGATGAAGACCTTCGGCGGGGTGATGCGCGGGTCGGCCGCGAACGCGGCCCCCTGCGACTGCGGGTCGACGCTGGTCGGCAACTGCCCCTTGAAGCTGTCGTCCACCACCAGGTCGGCCTGGTTGATCGGCTGGGTGGCGCGGTCCTTGTTGCCGTTGTAGCCGATGGCCGCCCAGCCGCGGTACGGCTGCGCGAAGGCGCCCTCGTCGACGGCGTGGTGGAACGCGCTCGGCGCGCTCACCGCGCCGCTTCCGGCATCGACCCGCACCGACTCGCTGGTGAGGGACGCGGCGATCTTGGTGTCCAGGGTGCTGTAGTCGAAGAACAGCTGCTGGCCGGCCAGGACCGGGACGCTCAGCGTCAGCGTGGCGGGGTCGGGCAGCTGGCCGTTGGTGATCTGGATGGTCTTCTTGGCCAGCAGGACGCGCTGGCGCTTGACCGTGAACACCACCGTCGCGTTCGGCTGCTCGCCGTGGAAGTCGAAGGCGAGGCTGGGCTGGACGCTCAGCGTGCCGTCGGCCTGGACCGGGTACGCCTGCTGCGGCGCGGTGAGGTCGTCACCGGGATACATGTCGACGCTGTACGGCGGATCGACCTTCAGCAGCGGCTGGCCGTCGGCGTCGAAGAACTGCGTCACGCCGGTGGCCGCCGTGTAGTAGGCGGACGGCGCCCACGAGATCTTGGCCAGGTCGATCGGCGAGTCGGTGCGCACCCGCCAGCCGAGCTTCTGGCCCTTGGTCACCTGCACGTCCTGGTTGACCGTGAGGTTCGCGGTGTCGGTGGCCGCCACGCTCTGGTCGAACACCGGATTGCCGTCCACGGTGATCTGCACCTTGACGTCGTCGGTGGTCGCGCCGCTCTTGGCGAAGGTGCCGGCCAGGTGCAGCGTGCCGTCGACCGGCACGGTCAGGCTGGAGCCGCGGCCGGCCAGGGTGAAGTCGGCAGAGGATTGATATACGGAGGGACTGAGACCGTTGACGTCGGTGGTGGACGGCGCGCCGACATAGGTGATCCGCGGGTCCCAGCAGACCTGGTCGTCGGCGCCGTCGAAGACCGAGCCGACCCGGAAGTAGAGCCGCTCGCCGCGCTTGACCTGGATCGCGTCGACCCCGGCGGGCGCGTGGTCGGTGAAGTCGTTCGCGGCGATGGTCTGCGACCACAGCTCGGTGTCCTCGTGCTGGACGGCGACGCGCACCCCGTCAGGCGCGGCGTACGCCGGCTTGGTGTCGCCGGGGCCGGGGGCCAGCAGCCGCGCCGCGCCGGTGACGGCGACCGTGCCGTCGTAGGGGGCGATCCACCGGCGCACGCTGTCGACCAGCGGGAAGGAGTCGATCTGCCGGTCGCGCTGGGCCGAGAAGTCGCCGAGCACCCCGGAGGCGTCGACCGTGGAGGAGCCGATCGGCACCGGTGTGTCGCCGGACAGGCCGTAGACCGGCACCCCGTCCGCGCCGACCCGGCCGAACAGCACGGTGCCGCCGTTCACCAGGTCGGGGATGCCGTCGCCGTTGACGTCCTCGAAGTAGACGTCGGTGGTCGTGGTGGTGTCGACGTAGTCGAGCTGGGCCGCTACCGCGCTCAGGTAGCCCTCGACGCCGAGGGTGAGGGAATCGCTGGCGGCGGAGGAGATGCCCGGCAGGCTGCCGAGGGTCTGCACGGTGTCGCTGAAGGCGAGGGTGCCGCCCGGCGCCGAGAGGTTCTTGCGGTACTTGATGGCGCCGCCGTCGTTGTAGACCTTGTCCGGCAGGCCGTCGCCGTCCACGTCGACCAGGGCCAGCAGGCCCTTGTCGGAGTCGTGGCTGTAGCCGACCTTGACGCCGACCGTGTTCGACTTGGTGGTCGACTCGCCGAAGCCCACATAGAGGTGGCCGCCGACGCTGGTGCTGGAGTTGCCGTTGATGGCGCCGGCCTCGCCCGCGCCGTGGCTGACGGCGTTCACGACGCCGTTGTGCACGTTGTCGCTGGGCGAGTTCCACGGGACCTGCTTGAAGGCCTGCAGGTAGCCCTGGGCGTCGCGGACGTCGTTGTAGTAGTCGAAGGTGTGGGTGGTGAACGGCTTGCCGTCCTCGCCGAGCTGGGTGATGGACTTCAGCAGGGTCTTGCCGAACTCGCCGGCCTGGTAGTCGAACTGGTAGCTGCGGATCGGAGTGCCGTTGATCTTGACGTCGACCCGGCGCAGCAGGTCGGCGGTGACCCGTTTGAAGCCGCCCTTGGCGTTGACCACCACGTCGCCGCGGCGCGGCTCGCCGAGGTCGCGGTCCCGGACGAAGGTGACGGTGTACGGGCCCTCGACGTCCCCCCGCCCGGTGTAGGTGATCTGCTGCAGGTACAGGTCTCGGCCCGAGGCGGTGCCGCCGGCCAGCCCCGGGTCGTCAACCCGGACGTTGTGGAACATCATGGTGTTGCCGTTGGGGTCGCGCACTTCGCGCAGCGCCCACAGGAAGACGTGGCCGGCGTCGTCGGCCAGGGTGGCGTCGGCCTGCGGTCCGGCCCCGGGCAGCCCGCCGTAGAACCAGTGGACGCCGGAACGGTCCACCACTTCCCAGGTGTAGTCCGACGGCTTGGTGCCGTGCCGGATGACCTTCGAGAACTGGCCCTCGGCCCGGGTGTGGAACACCTTCTCAGAGCTGCGCGCCACCGCGGCACCGCGGTTCGCCAGCGGCGAGAGCTCCTCGCCGCCCATCAGGTAGGTCTCGGTCTCGGTCCCGGCGTCATACCGGGGCACACCCCAGCGGGTGTCGATCGAGATGCTCAGCATGGGCAGGTCCCAGCCCTCGCCCAGCCATCCGTCGGAGCCCGCGGAGGAGTAGGCCACGCCCAGCTTCGGTTGCATCCCGCCGCGGCCGGTCGGGACATCGATGGGGTAGGTGAGCCGCGCCTCCCCGCTGTTCGCCGGCCCCGGAGGCGAGATCTGGTTCACCTCGTTGCCCGGATCGGCGGCCTGGATGTCCTTGATCTGGGTCGGGTTGAACGAGGCGCCCTCCGGGTGGCCGGGCACCGCGACCGTCGCGTTGATGAAGTCGGTGAAGTGGTCGGTCAGCGACACCACGAGGTGGTTCGCCTGGTCCACCGAGACCCGCCGCAGCGGCTGCCAGCAGCTCAGGCCCTCGTCGTAGAAGTAGGTGTAGAGGTCGTCGATGTCGGACCCGACGGCCGTCGGGTCGTACGGGATCGAGATCTGCACGCTCTTGGCGAACGAGAAGGGATGCGGGGTGAACTGGTATCCCCGCGTCGGGCCGAGCGTCATGTTCGCCATGCCGGGATCCAGCGGCGGCAGATCGGTGTCGGCCAGCGCCGCCACCCCGATCGCCGTGGGCTGCTTCAGCGCGCCGGAGCCGACCAGCAGCGAGGCGCCGGCGTAGGCCACCGTCACCGGCTGGCTCAGCGTCGGCGCGACCGTGGTCTGCACCGCGGGTGTCTTCGGGGTGTGCCAGGCGGCGGTCACCCCGCTGAGCGTGGTCATGGTGGCGCCGACCGACCCGGTGGTGCCCGAGGAGCAGGCGCTGGGCGCCACCGCGTCCGCGACCGGTGCGCTGCGCGCCGACCCGCCGGTCCGCGGGGTGAGCGCGCTCGTGCCGAGCAACGCCAGGACGACGAGCAGCGCGACCTTGCCGACCCAGTACTTCCGGCCGTTGACCTTGGCGAAGACCGCACCCATGAGGACCACCCGAGGCTAGGGACGACAAGACATGCCGAACTCGCGGGTGACGGTGGCAACGGGTTCCGGGGCAGCACTACAGGGCTCTGATATTCCGGTTGGGAACAACAGGATAACCCTTAATCAGGCTGTGGTCCGCTGCCCTCACATGATCCATGTATGCCTTACATGTCGCTCAGCGACGGTGGCGGGACGACTTATTCGGCATGTCGATCGCATCCGACATCGGCACTCACCACACCAAAGCCGTCAGCAGCGCCTGCTTTGCGGGGTTGTCCCTGCTGTCACGTTGTGAACCGGATGGATGTCGCGGCGCGTTTCGCTGGCACGGGCTGACGCCGGCGATTCGGGGCGATGTCGCGGCGAACGTGCCCGTTCCAGATCAGGACTCTGCACAAACGGCAAGTCGAGTCCGCGTTCACAGCAACGTGCCGCCGCTCCCGGCAGGAGCGTGTAACGCGGCAGCCTTCTGTCTTTCCAGCTGTTCAAGGGGGAAAAGGACATGACAGACACGGCGACCGACACAGTCACCGCCGGGTCGGTGATCTCACTTCCGCAAGGCGGAGGTGCGATCAGCGGCCTGGGAGAGAAGTTCAGCCCGGATCTGTTCACCGGCACCGGCAACGTCACGGTGCCGATCGCCCTCCCGCCCGGACGGCTGGGCCTGACGCCTCAGCTCGCGCTGACCTACAGCACCGGGAACGGGAACGGCGCGTTCGGCCTGGGATGGGCGCTGAGCGCCCCGAGCGTCGGCCGACTGACGTCCCACGGCCTGCCCCGCTACCTGGACCATCCGGGGTCGGACGGCCGGCCGGCGGACGTGTTCGTGCTGGCCGGAGCCGACGACCTGGTCCCGGTGGCCACGCCCGCGGCCGGCCGGACCCGCTACCGGCCCCGCACCGAGGGCCAGTTCGCCCGCATCGACCACGTCACCGACGCCACCGGGAACACCTGGGAGGTCCGCGGCCGGGACGGCTCGCTGACCCGTTTCGGCACCCCCCGGCCGGCCTCGCCCGCCGACTGGCGGGATCCGGCGGCCATCACCGACCCGGACGATCCGCGCCGGGTGTTCGCCTGGCAGATCACTGAGACGCAGGACGCCCTCGGCAACCTGATCCGATACGAGTACCTGCGCGATCACGGCACGGAGCCGGGCCACCGCTGGGACAACCCGCTGCCGTCCCGGATCTCGTACGCCGACTACGGCGATCGTGCCGATCCCTCGTTCCTCGTCGCCGTCGAGTTCGACTACGAACCGCGCCCGGACCCGCGCTCCGACCGCCGGCCGGGCTTCGAGGTACGCACCACGCTGCGCTGCCGGACCATCCGGATCCTCACTCAGGCCTCGGACGGCATCCGCCGGGTGGCCACGGAGTACCGGATGGGGTACGCCTCGGCGCCGTTCACCGGCGCCTCGCTGCTGGCCCGGATCGACGTCGTGGGCATCGACGCGGCGGCCGGGACCACCGCCGCCGACGGCACTGCGGTGCCGGCCACAGAAACCCTGGCGCCGCTGGCCTTCGACTACTCCGGCTTCGACCCGGCCGGCCGCCGGTTCGAGCCGCTGACCGGTCCCGGTCTGCCGACCGGGACGCCGGGCGATCCGGCCATGGCGCTGGTGGACCTGCGCGGTGCCGGGCTGCCGGATCTGGTGCGGCTCGACGCGACACCCCGCTACTGGCCGAACGCCGGCGGGGGCCGCTTCGAGCTGCCCCGGCCGATGCCCGAGGCGCCGCCGTTCCCTCTGACCGAGCCCGGTGTGCAGCTCATCGACGCCGACGGCGACGGCCGCCCGGACCTGATGGTCTCGCTCAGCGGCGGCCACAACCCGGCCGGCTATTTCCCGATGACGTTCGGCGGCGGGTGGAGCCGGCGGTCTTTTCAGCCCTACCAGGTCGCCCCGGCCGCGAACCCGACAGACCCCGGCGTGAAGCTGGTCGACCTGGACGGCGACGGCATCACCGACATTCTGCAGACCTCCGCGCGCGGACTGCTCGCCACCTTCAACGACCGCGACCCGCGCCAAGCCTGGTCGCGGTCCGCCCCGGCCACCGGCTCGGCGCCCGACGTCGACCTCGCCGACCCGCGGATCCGGCTGGCCGACATGACCGGCGACGGCCTGGACGACATCGTCCTGATCCGCAGCGGCGGCCTCCAGTACTGGCCGAACCTCGGCCGCAACCGCTGGGGCGAGCCGGTCGTCATGCGGCGCGCGCCGCGGTTCCCCGACGGCTACGACCCGCGCCGGGTCCTGCTCGGCGACCTCGACGGCGACGGGGCCGCGGACCTGCTTTACGTGGACGATCGCAAGGTCCTGCTCTGGGGCAACCAGACCGGGAACTCCTGGACCGAGACACCGATCGTCATCCCGGGCACCCCGGCGATCGTCGACACCGACCACATCCAGCTGTCCGACCTGCACGGGACCGGCACGGCCGGGGTGCTGTTCAGCCGCCCGGCGGACGGTTCGGGCCGTCCGCACCTGTGGTTCCTGGACCCGACCGGCGGCGTGAAGCCGTACCTGTTGACCGGAATCGACAATCATCTCGGTGCGCAGACCGTGATCCGGTACCGGTCCTCCGCCCAGGAGTACCTGCGCGACGCCGCCAGCGCGGCGACCCGGTGGCGCACCACCCTGCCGTTCCCGGTGCAGGTGGTGTCGCGCGTCGAGATCGCCGACGCGATCTCCGGCGGCCGTCAGACCACCGAGTACCGGTACCACCACGGCTACTGGGACGGGGTGGAGCGGGAGTTCCGCGGGTTCGCCCAGGTCGAGCAGTTCGACAGCGAGTCCTTCGCCGACGCGCCGAAGAGCGGTCCCGGCTCGGTCCCGGACGGGCATTTCTCACCGCCGACGCTGACGAAGAGCTGGTTCCACCCCGGGCCGGTCGCCGCCGTGGAGCCCGGGGACTGGACCGAGCTGGACCTCAGTGACGAGTACTGGCCCGGCGACGCGCCGATGCTGTCCCGGCCGCCGCAGACGGTCGCGTTTCTCAAGAGCCTGCCACGCGGTGCCCGGCGCAGCGCGCTGCGGGCGATGCGGGGGCACCCCTTGCGGTCGGAGCTGTACGCGCTGGACGGCACGTCCCGGGCCGACCGGCCGTACACCGTCATCGAGGCGCTGCCCGGCGTCCGGGAGGAGTCGGCGCCGCCGACCGGCGTACAGCGGGAGCGGGTATTCCTCCCCGTGCCGCTGGCGACCAGGAACACCCAGTGGGAGCGCGGCTCCGAACCGTTGACGCAGTTCACGGTGCCGTCCGGGCTCGACGCCTACGGAATGCCGACCGGCCGGGTCGGGATCGCCGTGCCGAGGGGCCGCGACCCCCGGGTCGCCCTGGCCACCGCTCCCGCCGAGCCGTATCCGGCCACCCGGACCGAGATCCGGTACGCACGGCGCGACGACGCGGACCACTACCTCGTCGACCGGGTCGCCAGCACCACCGAGTTCGAGATCGTCAACGACGGCCGGCCGGCCGCCCTGGACCTGGTGGCGGTGACCACCCAGCGGATCATCGGCCACATCCGCACGTTCTACGACGGGGACGCGTTCATCGGCCTGCCGATCGCAACGGTGGGCGAACACGGACTCCCGGTCCGTTCCGAGACGCTGGCCTTCACCGACGACTTCCTCAGCACTCTGTTCGACCCCACGGCTCCCGGCGCGGTGACACCGAAGCCGGTGTTCCTCATCCCGGGCGGGGTCAAGACCTGGCCGGCGGAGTATCCCCAGGAGTTCCGCGGCTTGGCCCTGCCGCTGGCGGGTTACCAGCACTACACCGACAGTAACGTGCCCGGCTCCCCCGGCGGCTACTACATCGTCACCGGACGACGCCGCTATGACGTCCAGGACCCGGCGCAGCCGCCGCGCGGGCTGGCGGTCACCACGCTGGACCCGCTCGGCTCCGCGACCACCATCGGCTACGACAAGCACGATCTGCTGCCCGTCCAGGCCACCGACGCCGTCGGGCTGAGCGTCACCGCGACCTACGACTATCGCGTCCTGAAGCCCCACCAGGTGGCGGACGTCAACGGCAACACCGACACGGCCGCCTACACGCCGACCGGTCTGCTGGCCGCCCGGTCCGTCCACGGGGCCGACGGCACCGGCGACAGCTCGAAGCCGAGCGTCCGCTACTCCTACGATCTGCTGGCTTTCGCAGAGCGCGGACAACCGGTGTCGACGCGCACCGAAAGCCGCGTGCACTACGACACCGATACCTCGGTGCCGCCCGGGCAGCGGGACGAGGTGATCGTCTCGGTGCGGTTCTCCGACGGCTTCGGCCGGATCGTCCAGATCCGCGGCCAGGCCGAGGACACTCTGTTCGGCGACCCGGTCTTCGGCACCGACATCATCCCGGCGGCCGACCTGAGCCCGACCGGCACCAGCACCGGCCGGACCAGGGATCCGGCGGGCCCGGACAACGTCGTGGTCACCGGATTGCAGGTGTACGACAACAAGGGTCAGGTGGTGCAGCGGTACGAGCCCTACTTCAGTACCGGCTACGCCTACGCGCCGCCCGGCGTCGACCAACTGGGACGTCGAACGCTGATCTTCTACGATCCCCGCGGCCAGGCGGTCCGGACCGTGGAGCCGGACGCCGGCGAGCAACTGGTGGTCCAGGGCATCCCGGCGGACCTCACGGACCCCGGCGCCTTCGAGCCGACGCCGTGGGAGACCTACACCTACGACGCCAACGACAACGCCGGCCGGACCCACGGCGCCGCCGCGCAGGCCTTCGCCGACCACTGGAACACTCCGGCGACGATCGAGATCGACGCGCTGGGCCGCACCGTGCGCAGCGTCGCCCGCACCGCGGCGAACCAGCAGCCTGGATCCCTGCTGACCACCCGGTTCAGCTACGACATCCAGGGCCACCTGGTCACGGTCACCGACGCCCTCGGCCGCCCGGCCTTCGGCTACGTCTTCGACCTGGTGGGCCGGCGGTGGCGGGTGGACGGCGCCGACGCCGGCCGCCGCGACTCGATCCCGGACGTCCTGGGCAGCGCGGTCGAGAGCCGGGACTCCAGGGGGGCGCTGCAGTTGGGTGCCTTCGACCGGCTGCACCGGCCGATCCGACTGTGGGCCCGGGACGACAAGTCCGGTCCGGTGACCCTGCGCCAGCGGATCGACTACGGTGACGCCGGTGATCCGGCCCAGCCGGCCGGCGACCGGGCCGCGGCGGCCGCGGCGAATCTCCTCGGCCGCCCGGTCCGGCAGTACGACGACGCCGGGCTGGTCACCACCGACCACGCCGACCTGCACGGCAACGTGCTGTCCGCGAACCGCCGGGTGATCGCCGACGGGCCGGTGGCCGCCGTGTATCAGAACGCCGCGGCGAACGGCTGGCGCATCACGCCGTTCCAGGTCGACTGGACCCCGGCCGCCGCCCAGACCCAGGGCGCCCACGACGCGGCACTGCTGGAGACGACGGCGTATCAGACCACTTCCACGTTCGACGCGCTGGGCCGGGTCACCAGCCACACCTATCCGGCCGACGTCACCGGCCGGCGGCAGGTCGTGACCCTGGCCTACAACCGGTCCGGCGCGGTCGACCGGATCCTGCTGGGCGGCGTCGTCCACGTCTCCCGGATCGCCTATGACGCCAAGGGACAGCGCTCGCTGATCGCCTACGGCAACGGGACGATGACCCGGCATGCCTACGATCGGAACACTTTCCGCCTCGTGCGGACCCGCAGCGAGCAGTTCACGACCAAGGACGATCTGACATACCAGCCGGTCGGGGCGGCAGCCGTCCAGGACTACGGGTTCGACTACGACCTCGTCGGCAACGTCCTGCGGGTCCGCGACCGGGCTCCGGGAAGCGGCATCCCGAACAACCCCGACGCGCTCACCGAAACCGACCCGGTGCTGCGCAGACTCCTGGGCTCCGGCGACGCGCTGAACCGGCGCTTCGGCTACGACCCGCTGTACCGGCTGCTGTCCGCGACCGGCCGGGAGTCCGGAGCCCCGCCGACCGGCGACCCGTGGCTGGACACACCGCGCGGCACCGACGTCACGCTGGCCAAGGCGTATCAGGAGGCTTACCAGTACGACCGGGTCGGCACCCTGACCTCGTTGGGCCACACCGGCGGGGGCGGCTCGTTCACCCGCGGCTTCGCCACCGAGACCGGCACCGACCGGCTGCACCGGCTCACCGTCGGGTCCACGCCGGTCGACTACACCTACGACGCCAACGGCAACACCACCGGCGAGGCGGCGACCCGGCACTACTGGTGGAACCACGCCGACCGGCTCAAGGCGTTCGCCACCCAGACCGCGGGCTCCGAGCCGTCGGTGCACGTGCAGTACCTGCACGACACCAACGGCGAACGCGTGAAGAAGCTTGTGCGCCGGCAGGGTGGCGTCATCGACGTCACGCACTACATCGGAGCAGCCTTCGAGCACCAGCGCTGGGGCGGGATCTCGGCCGGGACGAACAACCTGCTGCACGTGGTCGACGACCGGCGCCGCATCGCCCTGATCCGCACCGGCAATCCGCGCACCGGCGACCGCAGCCCGGCGACGAGCTACCACCTCACCGACCATCTCGGCAGCAGTACGGCGGTGCTGGACGGCACCGGCGTGATGATCAACCGCGAAGAGTACACGCCCTACGGGGAGACCAGCTTCGGCAGCTTCTCGCTCAAGCGGTTCCGGTTCCTCGGCAGGGAACGCGAGGACGAGAGCTCGCTGGTCCTCACCTCGGCGCGGTTGTACTCGCCGTGGACCGGCCGCTGGGTGTCGTGCGAGCCGCTGGGCGGTCTGGGCCACCCGGTCAGTCCGCCGAGCGCCGGCAACCTCAACGCGTACTGGTACGCGCAAGCAAACCCGCTGCGCTTCGTCGACCCGGATGGACGCAGCCCGTCGGGCGCCCCGGACCAGACGCAGAAGGTCCCGCCGGTCCTCGGTTCGGAGGCGCACCGGGACATCCTCCCGGTGCTGGCCGCCCGGTTGCAGTATCTGGGCTATGACGCGCGGGTCGACTCGGGGCTGGCGGAAGACCTGCACAAGTACGGCATCCTGACCGCGGTCGGCGGGTCGCTGACCGGCAAGTCCCGCGGCGAGATCGACCTGCTGATCAACGTCCTGGAGGACAACCGCAACGTCGGACATGTCTACGAGCTCAAGCCCGCCCGCCTGGTCGGCACGAGCAGACCCAACGCGCAGGTCCAAAAGCAGGTGCGGTTCGGCCAGAAGCTGCTGTTCCCCGGCAATCCCTTGTTCTACAAAGCCGGAACCGTCCTGGAACAGGCGAGCGCCTTCGAGCAGACCGTCGCGTTCACCAACATCGTGGTGGACAAGGGCGCGGTCACGCGCATCTACACCCTCGGCCTGATCGCGGACGCCGCCGGGCACATCATCCCGGGCCAGATCGGCTACAGCTACGTCGACGTCCAGAAGCGCAAGCCGGAAGGCCAGCAGCAGGAGCAGACCCAGTCGGTCGGGGACACCACCCAGGACGGCACCCGCGAAGCAGCCCGCAAAACGCCGGATCCGCCCCTGATCGGGAATCGCCCCGGGCCCCTGCGCGTCGGCGGCGACGGTGACAACGACTCCGGCGACGACCAGCCGAGGCTGACGCCCGAGCAGAAGAAGCAGGCCGCCCGCAACACGGCCGGCGTGCTGACCGTGGGCGCGGTGCTCTACATCGCCGTCAGGCTGCTTCCCCTGCTGGCGCTGTAAGCCGACAGCCGACCCGGCCACCCCCTTCCCGTTTCCGGCACCGCCGGCGCCCTCGCGTGCGCCACCACAATCCACAACGCGTTTCGGAGGTTCCTTTCCATGGGCATCAACGTCGGCTTCACCAGCCCACCGAACGGCAGTACCGTTCCGGCCACCCCGTTCGAGGTGACCGGGTTCATCAGCGACGACGGCGAGCGGCCGGAGCCGAACGCGACCGAGGGGATCCAGGCACTTCTGGTCTCCTTCACCGGCGCCGCTCCCTTCATCTCCGCGACCATCAACGCGGACAACACCTGGTCGGCGACCGGCAGCGCCCCGGCCGGGGCACACCACGGCGACCCGGTCACGGTCACCTTCCTGGCCAACGTGATCGTGATCACCCCCGACAATCCGGGGGACAGCTTCAACTTCGAGATCACCGACACCCTGCACCTGGTCCTGGAGATCCCGGACCAGGTCCCGCCGACGGTGACGGTCAACGCCTTCGAGGACGACAAGACCGTCGACTCCCCGCCCTTCCACGTGCCGGCGATCACCGGCACCGCCGGCGACACCTCCGGCATCGCGGCGGTGCAGTACACGACGAAGCTCGACAACGATCCGGAGAGCGCGCGCAAGAACGTCGACGCGATCACCGGGCCGACCACGGGCGTGACCTGGTCCATCAACAACATCGACTTCCCGGTCGGCCGCACCAAGCTGCAGATCTTCGCCGACGACACCCGGGGCAACGAGGGCTCGGCCACCGCGTTCGTCTCAGTGCGGGTGAAGATCCCGGCCGGGCCGGTCGATCTGGCCTTCGACACCACGCCATATCTGGCCGAGCTCTTGGGCCTGGCGAACCGCGACCTGCGCATCGCCGGGGCCGCCACCGCGCCGACGGTCGCCGACGTCGCGGCCCGCATAAAGCAGCCGCTGGCCGCGATCCTGGATCCGGCCCACCACGCCGAAGCCGTCCGGGACGTACTCCAGCCGCGGCTGGCCGTCGAGGTGCTGCGGACACAGTTCACCACGCCGCCGCCGGACGCGCTGGAGCAGAACCACCGGTTCACCGCGTATCAGGCACTGCTGCGCACCCTCGGTACCGACTTCGGCGAGCTGCGGCTGGCCCGCGGCGCCGACGCCGCCACCCGGGCCGCGCTGGCCGCCCGGATCGGGGTGCTGCTCTCCCCGACCCGGCCGGACCGGCTGGACCAGCTGCTGCTGGATCCGGCGAGGCTGACCGAGGCGCAGCTGGAGACGTTGTTCGGGTTCCGGGCGACCACGCCGGACGACCTGTCCGTCGTGCACCCCACCGGGCAACTGCTGCTGTGGCAGCGGGACGCCTTGCGCGAGCAGTGGTTCGAGGCCGACCAGCGGGACCGGGACCGGCCCGAGGGCGCGCTGCCGGTGGTGGACCCGGATCTGGTCGACGACGGTGACTTCGTGGTCCGCGACGCCACCGATCCGGCGCGTGTGCTGTGGACGCAGCGCGGCGCGCTGGTCGCCTCGATGCTCGCCGACGAGGCGACGGCGCTTTCCGGAGCGAACCGCACCGTCGCCGGGTTCGACGCGGCGGTGACCGCGGCCACCCTGACCGCCGACAACCGCTCGCTGGACCTGGTCGCGCTGACCGCCCAGGAGGCGGCCGGCGTCGACATCCGCGCCGCGCTCGTCCCGTTCGGGGTGTCCCTGGACGCCTTCCGGTATCTGGTCCGGCTGCGCCAGCTGCTGGGGACCGCGGCGCTGACCGAGGGCGAATGGGCCGACACCGCCTCGATCCTGGTCCAGAGCCGCAAGAACCGGCTGTTCCGGCAGTGGCGGCTGGAGGAGTTGGCCGCGCACGTGGTGCTGGCCCCGGGGACCTACGTGGTCGACACCCCGCTGAACGCGGCCGGCCCGGCGGACCCGAACCGCTGGCGGCGGCCGTCGGACCGGCGGCTGGAGTGGCTGCGCACCGTCCACGTGCGCGCCAAGCAGGCCGCGGACCTGGACCAGGCGGCGCAGGCCGGGGTGGACTCGGTCGAGGTGCGCACGCTGCCGGCGCTGCGCGACGCGCTGCTCGCCGAACTGGGCCGGCGGCAGAGCCCGCCCGAGGCCGCGGCCGGCACCGCCGCCCGGCTGTCCCGGCGGCTGGGCATCGACCTGCAGGCCTCCTCCGACGCCCGGACCTCCCGGGTGGTGCAGGCCGTGGACTCGGTGCAGGAGCTGCTGGTCGGGGCCCGGTCCGGGGTGTTCGCCGGGCCCGGCGGCGACACCCTGGTCCAGGAGAACCTGGCCGACTTCGACCTCGAGTTCGTGTGGCTGTCGTCGTACCCGCGGTGGCGGTCGGCGATCACCGCGTTCGCGTATCCGGAGAACCAGGTGCGGCCCAACGCGTTCGTCGACGAGGTCGTCACGAACGACATCGGGCTGGCGCCGACCGCCGCCTTCGGCGCGCTGATCGCCGACCTGGCGCGACGGGCCTCGCTCAGCCCGGGCGACGCCCGGAACCCCGATCCGGATCACGGGCCGGTCGCGCGCTATCTGCGCGACAGCGCCGCGCAGTCGCCGGGGCTGCCGGCCGGGTTCACGTTGACCGACCAGCGCACCAACCAGGACCTGGCCGGCCTGCGGCAGACGTGCGCCGGCCTGACATCCGGGCTGAGCGCCGAGAAGGACATCCCACAGCACGTGCGTGAGGTGTTCTGGCTGGTGCCGATGGCGGTGGCGCGCAAGCTCCAGGACTCCGGCGACTTCCAGGCCGCGCTGGACTGGTACCGGACGGTGTTCGCCTTCAACCTGCCCGACGGCGACCGCCTGATCTACTCCGGCCTGGAGTTCGAGTCGAAGCTGGTCTCCGACTTCGGCCGGCTGCCGGACTGGCTGGCCCGGACCGCCGAGCTGAACCCGCACCTGACGGCCCGCAAGCGCAAGGGCGCTTACACGAAGTTCACGGTGATGTCGATCATCGAGTGCTTCCTCGGCTTCGGGGACGCCGAGTTCAGCCGCAGCACGCCGGACTCCAACGCCCGCGCGCAGTCGCTCTACCAGACCGCGGTCGACCTGCTTCAGCTGCCGGAGGCGCAGCCGGAGTTCGGGGACGGCGTCCCGTTCCCGGAGAACCCGGTCTGGCAGGCGTTGCGCAAGCGGGCCGAGAACGGCCTGGCGAAGATCCACGCCGGGCTGAACATCGCCGGCCAGACCGACCTTTCCGGTGCCGGGTCGAGCACCCTGCCTAGCCAGTACCGCTACAACACGCTGGTGGAGCGGGCCAAGAATCTGGTGACCACCGCCCAACAGGTGGAGGCTTCGTACCTGTCGGCGCTGGTACAGGCCGACAACGCCGCGTACAGCGAGGCCCAGGCCAAGCGCGACCTGGCCTCGGCGGCGGCGACGCTGAACGTGGAGGGCCTGAAGGTCACCGCGGCCGCCGAGGGTGTCACCGCGGCGCAGGCCCAGCGGGACAAGGCTGCCTTCCAGGCCGACCATTTCAGCCAGCTGATCTCGGCTGGGTTGAACTCCCACGAACAAGATCAGCTCGACCATCTGGGAGAAGCCCGGGATCTGGCGGCCGGAGCCGCGGCGGTGTCCGGGCTCGGCACCATCGTCAGCGCGGTGGACGACCCGATGTCGCTGTTCTCCGGGATCTCCGGCACGCTGTCCGCTCTGTCCCAGGCAGCCTCGCTGGACGCCCAGGTCGACTCCCTGCAGGCCAGCTTCGAGCGCCGAGAGCAGGACTGGCTGTTCTCCCGGGCGATCGCGACCCGGGACGTGGAGATCGGCGAGAACCAGATCACCGCGGCGCGGACCCAGCAGCAGATCGCCGTCGCCGACCAGGGCATCGCGGCACTGAACCTGCAGCACGCGACGGAGACCGCCGACTTCCTGGCGACGAAGTTCACCAACAGCGCGCTGTTCGAGTGGATGAGCGGCGTGCTTGGCGGGGTGTACGCGTACTTCCTGCAGCAGGCCACCGCGCTGGCCCGGTTGGCCCAGGCGCAACTGGCCTTCGAGCGCCAGGAGCCCAGCCGCGAGCTGATCCAGGCCGACTACTGGCAGGGGCCGCCGGACCCGGGGGCGCTCGGCGACACCCCGGACCGGCGCGGCCTGACCGCGGCCGAACGGCTGCTGCAGGACCTGGCCCAGCTGGACCAGTTCGCGTTCGCCACCGACCAGCGCAAACTGCAGCTGACCCAGACCCTGCCGCTGTCCCGGTTCGCCGCCGTGGAACTGCAACAGTTCCGCCAGACCGGGGTGCTCACCTTCGCCACCCCGCAGAGCCTGTTCGACGCCGAGTTCCCCGGCCACTACCTGCGGCTGATCAAGCGGGTTCGGCTCTCGGTGCTGGCACTGCTGCCACCGGTGCGCGGACTGCGGGCGACATTCTCGGCGTCCGGGGTGTCCCGGGCCGTGGTGGTGCGGGACACCTTCGACACGGTCACCCTGCGCCGCGATCCGGAGTCGATCGCCTTCACCTCGGCGGTCGATGCCACCGGCCTGTTCCAGCTGGCCGCCGAGGACGGCAAGCTGGGCCCGTTCGAAGGCATGGGCGTGGACACTGTCTGGCAGCTGGAACTGCCGCGTCCGGCGAACCCGTTCGATTTCCGCACCATCGCGGATGTCTTGCTCACCATCGAGTACACGGCGCTGTCCAGCGCGGAGTACCGCGACGACGTGATCCGGACCCTGGCCGGCCAGGTGAGTGCGGACGCGACGTTCAGCGTGCGGGACCAGTTCGCAGACGCCTGGTTCGCCCTGAACAACCCGGACGCCCTCGACAACCCGGCGGACCGGATGAGACTCCGGCTGCCGTTGACCGTCGACGACTTCCCCCGCAACCTCGACGGCATCCAGGTCGAACAGCTCACGCTGTTCGTGGTCCGCGACAACTCGCTCGCCGAGGAGCTGACAATATTGTCGGTGCAGCACAACGCACCGGGCTCGAGCGTCACCGCCGGACCGGTGGTCACCGGCGGCGGCGTGGCCGGAACCCGGCACCCGGGAGCGGCGCCGTGGCAGACGTTCGTGGGGACGTCGCCGGTGGGCGAGTGGCTGTTTCAGCTGCCTGACACAGTGGCCGCCCGATCCTGGTTCGCACGCGGGCTGATCAAAGACCTGGTGGTGGTGTTCACGGTTTCGGCGGCCGGCCCGGACTGGCCGTAGGGGTCGGCGACAGGTCGCGGGGACCGGCTGCGGTCCCCGCGACCTCGGCGCGAGGCGCATTCGCGACCGGACGCGGATGCCGACGCAACAGCGTGCCCGGGGTGAGGATCCGGCAGCCCATTCGATCCGCCGTCGCCGATCGCGCCCTGGTACGCAGCGCCGTGCTGCGTGAAGGACACGCGGAAGGCACTGGTGAACGAAGAGCCGGTGATGGTGACCGCGGTACCGCCGGACTCACGGCCCTGCGCCGGACACGTGTGCCGGCTGTGTCACCGCACCGGCCAGCCCTGCGACGGCCAGCGCGAACGCGGCGATGCCCGGCGTCGAGCGCCGCCGGGCCTTCCTGAACGTGGGCAGCACTGTGCAGTCCCCTCCCGGAGAACCCGATAAATCAGAGTTCGAACTCTCTGGGTGTAGGCGGCCGGGGCTGCCTGTCCTGGCGCGGGAACTCGTAAGGCCCGGGCCGGCGTCCGCACCAGCGGTCCGCCATGCCGGCCGTCGCACACCTCCCGGAGGTGGAGGCGATGGCGGTCAGGACGGTTCGGATTCGGTGCCGGACACCGGCGCGACGATGCGAGCGAGCTGCTCGCGGCAGCGGCGGCGGTATTCGCCGGAGAGGGGTTCGACGCCGAAGATCCCTTCGACGATCTGCGGCATGGCGATCGGTGCGAACGCCAGCAGGTGGCTGAGCAGCAGGACGAACTCGGGCTCGATCCGGTCGCTGAGCTCGCCGTCACGCTGTCGCTGCCGTATCCGCTCGACCCCCGCCTGCAAGCGCGCCTCGAGTGCGGAGCGCCTGGAGTGCTCCTCTTGCCCGGCGTCCTCCCGCCGATCGCCGAGCGCCTCCCAGACCACCAGCCGGGCCCAGGCGGGTTCGTCCAGCGTCGCGTCCAGGTATCCGGCGAACGTCTCGGCGAACGTCGCCCCGGCCGGGGCGATCGAGGACTGGCGGGCATCCCAGCGCCGCCGCAACTCGTCGAGCAGCCCGCCTTTGCCGCCGAAGTGATAGGCGATCAGCTGCTGGTTGACGCCGGCGCGGGCGGCGATCCCGGCCGTCCGGGCGCCGGCATAGCCCTTGGCGCCGAACTCGGCGACCGCGGCGGCCAGGATCCGCTCGCGGGTCTGTTGAGCCTTCATACCGCCGATGATAACTTTTCAATTGATTGAATGAAAACGGAGCCCGGCGACTCCCCGGCCGGCGCTGACATGACACCTGACCCACCTGACCAAGGAGAGCATTGTGGACTCCGACCAGCCCCGCACCGAGGCCCGCACCCACCCCTTCACCGAAGCCGAGGTCGCCTATCTCGCCGAGCAGCGCCTGTGCCGCCTGGCCACCGCCCAGCCCGACGGCACCCTCCAGGTCAGCCCGGTGGGCTTCGGCTACAACGAGAAGCTGGGCACGATCGACATCGGCGGGCACAACATGGCGGCCAGCCGGAAGTTCAAGAACGTGGCGGCCAACGGCCGCGCG
>JABFWL010000213.1 GCA_013362315.1 Catenulispora sp.
CGGCCAGCACCCCCACGATGCCCCCGTCCGGCTCCACCACCAGGTACTCCGGCGCCGGATTGGCCCGCAGCACGTCCAGCAGCTCCTCGCCGGTCAGCTCGGCGCCCACCATCAGCCCGGCCGCCAGCGGCCGGGCCACGTCGCCGACCTCCACCCACGGCCGCCGCTGCTCCGGCGTGGCGATCACCTGGGCCTCGTTCACCAGCCCGGTCGGCCGCCCGGCGCCGTCCACCAGCACGATGCCGCGGGCGTTCACCTCGTGCGCCCGCCGCAGCGCCTCGGCCAGCGGCACCCGCGCCTCGACGCTGATCGCCCGCCGGGTCATGGCCCGCGCCGACAGCCCCGGGATCCGCTGCCGCAGCTTGGCCACCACCAGCGCCTGAGTGGCTCCGAACCAGATGAACATCGCCATGAACACGGCCAGGCCGAGGCCGAACGGGTCGATGTTCCCGTTCCGGACGTAGACCAGGTTCATGACCACGAACACCACCACGGCCAGCACCCGGCCGGACCAGGCCGCGGCGGTGGTGCCGGTCATCGGCTTCCCGCTGGCCTTCCAGACCGCGGCCCGCAGCACCTGGCCGCCGTCCAGCGGCAGGCCGGGCAGCATGTTGAACAGCGCCACCAGCAGGTTGGAGGCCCAGAACCCGAAGACCAGCGTGGCGGCGACCTTCTGGCCCAGGCCCACGGTGTCCCCGTGCGGGATCAGCTCGTAGACGCCGAACCCGATGGCGGCCAGCAACGCCGAGGTCAGCGGGCCGACGAAGGCGATCCAGAAGGCCTTGCCGGGGGTGTCGGCCTCCTTCTCGATCTCCGACACGCCGCCGAGGAAGTGGATGACGATCCGGCGCACCGGCAGCCCCAGCCGCTTGGCGACGGCGGAGTGCGCCAGCTCGTGCACCACGACCGAGGCGTAGAGGAACACGGCGTAGGCCAGCGACAGGACGTAGCGCCAGCCGCCGAGCTCGTTGCCGAAGTCGTTGGCCGGGTCGGAGACGTCGCCGTGCTGCGGCGCGAGCAAGACCGTGATGAACGCGGCGACGACGAACCAGGACGGCGAGACGTAGATCGGGATCCCGAACGGGCGGCCCAGCCGGATGCCCGGCCCAGGCGCCACCGGCGGCTCGTCCTTGCCGTCCGCGGGCAGCTGCTCGCCGCTGTTCCGCCTGCCCTTATCGTCCGCCACACTGTCGACTCTATGCGCAGCCCAAGTTAGTAGACCACTCACCGCGCGGCGGAAGTGGTCACACCGCTGCCCGGGCGTGTCAGTACCGGGGCGTAAGGTCATGGCCCATGGACGCGACGGACGCCGCCCTCGAGCCCCCGGCGATGACGAACCCTGTGACGCTGCCGATGGCGCTCTCCCCTTCCCGGGCCTCGGATTTCATGACCTGCCCGCTGCTGTTCCGGTTCCGCGTCATCGACAAGCTGCCGGAGCGCAAGAGCGCCGCCGCCACCCGGGGGACCCTCGTCCACGCGGTCCTGGAACGCCTCTTCGACCTGCCGACCGGCGGCCGGACGCCGACGACCGCGTCCCAGATGCTGTCCCCGGAGTGGGAGCGCATGGTCGCCGACGACCCGGAGCTGAAGGAGCTGGCCGAGGAGGCCGGCGGCGACGAGGCGTGGCTGGCCGGCGCGGTGGAGCTGCTGGAGCGCTACTTCCGCCTGGAAGACCCGAACCGCCTGGAGCCTGCCGAGCGCGAGCTGTTCGTGCACGCCCGGATCGGGGACGGACTGCTGCTGCGCGGCTTCGTCGACCGGCTCGACGTGGCGCCGGACGGGGCGCTGCGGGTGGTGGACTACAAGACGGGGCGCGCGCCGGGGCCTGCGTACGAGGGCAAGGCGCTGTTCCAGATGAAGTTCTATGCCCTGGTGCTGTGGAAGACGCGCGGCGTCATTCCGCGGCGGTTGCAGCTGATGTACCTCGGCGGCGAAAGTCAGATCGTCACCTACGACCCCGACGAGCAGGACCTACGCGGCACCGAGCGGAAGGTCGCCGCGCTCTGGAGCGCGATCCGGGCGGCCGCGGAGCGGGGCGAGTGGCGGGCCAACCCGTCGCGGCTGTGCGACTGGTGCGACCACAAGGCGCTGTGCCCGGCCTACGGCGGCACTCCGCCGGCGCTGCCGCGGATCGAGGTGATCGAGGCTGCGGACACTGTGCCGCATGCTAAGGGGCGCGAGGTCGCTGAGCCGGTCGAGGCCTGACAAGGGCGGCGGCTGACGATGAGGGGCCTTCCCGATCGGGAAGGCCCCTGAACCTGTCTGGCAAGCCAGCCGGGGGTTTAGACCAGCCGGGGGCTTAGATCAGCCGGCGGGTGAGATCAGGCAAGGTCAGAACGGTCCGGCGATCGCGGCCAGGTGCCGGTTGTCGAAGGCGTCGTACTTGCCCGCGCCGTAGAGCGTGTCGCCGACCTGCTTGACCACGCTGTCGGGGACCGCGGACGGGCCGCCGAAGACCGGCAGCGCCCCCAGCGGCGCGACGTCTGTCTTGGCGGTCATCGGCGTGTGCTGCTTGAGCCAGGCCAGCTCGGCCGCCGGCAGCGCCCCGCCGTCGGCCAGCAGCAGCGGCGAGCCCCAGCGGCCGGTCAGGGCGCCGCCGGACAGCGCGTCGGGCCAGTTCCCGCCGGTCGCGATGCCCGGCACCATGGGGCCGCCGTTGCCCATCTGGAACATGGTGCTGTTGGCCACCGCCGCGGCTGGCGGTCAGGGCGTCGGGGAAGTTCTTCCCGGTCGCGATGGCGACGCTGCCGGGCGTCCCGCCGATCTCCTGGGCGATGTGCACCGAGGTCGCGAAGCGGTCGGAGCCGCCGATCCGGTGCACCTTGAAGCCCAGCGCCACCACGTCCGCCGCCACCTGCGGCGACAGCGCCTTCTCGCCGCCGAGCAGGTAGATGGTGGCGCCGGGCGGCAGGATCCGGGTGAGCTCGCCGGCCGCCTCCGCGGAGAGCTTGAGCGGATCGGTCAGCAGCAGCGGGCCGCTCTTCGCGACGGCCAGCGCGCAGGCGGCCTCCACCCCGCCTTCGGCGGCCAGATCGCGACGTAGGAGCCTTCGACGGGCCGGATCGCGGCGAGGACGCCGAACGCCGTCCGGAAGGGCCGCCGACGATCCGACGACGATCGCGCAGCGAAGGCCACCTCGCCGACCGGCAGCCGAAGCGCGAGGTCGGCGCCACGCGAGCCTTCGATCTGCCCGACCGGCGGCCGAATCGCGAAGCCCTGACACGCGATCCCCGAAGACCCCCACACCGGTGGCTGCTTTTTCGGTTCGGTCCCCTCGGTCACGTCGGCAGGGCTCGTCCTACAGTGCCGGACCTGGGGTGTCAACTCTTCGCCTGTACAAAACCGCAGCTCACAGCCTCACCGCACGGCGAAGAGTTGACACCCCAGGGCCGGTGCTGTACCGCTTGCGGCTGCCGTCGGGAC
>JABFWL010000129.1 GCA_013362315.1 Catenulispora sp.
CGAACACCCCGCGGCTGGAGAAACCACGCCGATCTCGTCGACGCGATCACGCCAGATCCTGCGTGAAGCCCTTCGCGCTCACCAGATTGAACCAGTTGACTGCCCGCCAGGTTCCCGTAGGTTCAAGCCGTGAATCTTCGCAGCGCACAGTGGTATCAGGGCGACCAACGCAACTCCTACATCCACCGGGCCTGGATGCGTCGCGGTGTGCCGGACGACGGGTTCGACCGGCCCCAGATAGCCATCGCCAACACCGCATCAGACCTGACCCCGTGCAACGCGCATCTGACCGAGGTCGCCCGATCCGTCCGAGACGGGGTTCACCAGGCCGGCGGCACACCTCTGGAACTGCCCGTCGTGTCGCTCGGCGAGACGCTGGTGCGGCCCACCGCGATGCTCTGGCGCAACATGGCCGCGATGGCGGCCGAGGAGCTGCTGCGCGCCAACCCCGTCGACGGCGTCGTGCTGCTCGGCGGCTGCGACAAGACCATCCCGTCGCTGCTGATGGCCGCGGCCTCGGTGGACCTGCCCGCCGTCGTGGTGCCGGGCGGGCCGATGCTCACCGGCACGTTTCAGGGCCGGCCGCTCGGCTGCGGCACCGATGTGTGGCGGCTGTCCGAGGAGGTCCGCGCGGGCACGCTGACCGAGGAGCAGTTCACCCGGTCCGAGTCCGCGATGATCCGCAGCCGGGGACACTGCAACACCATGGGCACGGCCTCGACCATGGCGATCGTGGCCGAGGCGCTCGGCATGGTGGTCCCCGGCGTGGCCGGCACCCCCGCGCCGGACAGCCGCCTGCTGCAGGCCGCGCATGGCACGGGCCGGTTGATCGTCGACCTGGTCGCCGAGGACCGGCGTCCGAGCACGCTGCTGACCAAGGCGTCGTTCCACAACGCGATCGTCGCGCTCGCGGCGGTCGGCGGATCCACGAACGCGGTCGTCCACCTGCTGGCCATCGCCGGGCGCCTCGGCATCGACCTGACGCTCGAGGACTTCGACCGCATCGGCTCCGCCGTGCCGGTGCTGGTGGACCTGCTCCCGGCCGGCCGGTTCCTGATGGAGGACTTCCACAGAGCCGGCGGCCTGCTCGCCGTGCTCCGCGAAGTCCGCGATCTGCTCGACCCGGCCGCGCTCACGGTGACCGGCAAGCCGCTGGTCGACCATCTGGAAGACGCTCCGATCTGGGATGAGAACGTCATCCGGCCGCGGTCGGCGCCGCTGGTGGCGGCCGGCGGGATCGCCGTGCTGCGCGGGAACCTCGCACCCGACGGGGCGGTGATCAAACCCGCCGCGGCCTCTGCCCACCTGCTGCGGCACCGGGGGCGCGCGGTGGTGTTCGACAGCATCGAGGACTTCCACGCCCGCATCGACGACCCCGCGTTGGACGTCGACGCCGACTCGGTGCTGGTCCTGCGCGGCTGCGGCCCGAAGGGGTATCCGGGGATGCCCGAGGTCTCCAACATGCCGTTGCCCAAGAAGCTCCTCGAGCAGGGCGTGCGGGACATGGTGCGGGTCTGCGACGGGCGCATGAGCGGCACCGCCTACGGCACCGTCGTCCTCCACGTCGCCCCCGAGGCCGCCGCCGGCGGGCCGCTGGCCCTGGTACGCACCGGAGACATGATCAACCTCGACGTCCCCCGGCGCAGGATCGATCTCGAGACATCCGCGGACGAACTGGCCCGACGCGCTCCCAGCGAAGCGGCGGCGGCCGCGTACGCCAGCCCGCGGCGCGGCTGGGAGCGCCTCTACATCGACCACGTCACCCAGGCCGATACCGGGGCCGACCTCGACTTCCTCCTCGGCTCGAGCGGCTCGGAAGTCAGCCGGGAATCGCACTGAAACGCAGCCGTCGAACCTACGGAGATCACATGGGTACTGTCACACTGCAGTTCCTCGGCCAGGCCGGCTTCGTCCTCAAGGGGCAGAACGTGAGCGTGGCCGTCGACCCCTTCATCTCGGACTCGCTCGCCGAGCGCCTGTTTCCCTGCCCGGTCTCCATGGCCGACCTCGCCTCGGTCGACCTCGTGCTCGCCACCCACGAACACCCCGACCACCTGGACCTCAAGGGCCTGGGTGATTGGCTTGAACTGGTGCCCACGCTGCCGGTGGTGGTCCCGCAGCCGATCGTCGGACTCGCCGAGCGGGGCGGAATCCCGGCCGCCAACCTCATCGGCATGCAGCCGGGAGAACACGTCTGCCTGCGGGGAGCGGTTGTCCATGCCGTGACCGCACTGCACGGTGTCGGGACCGCCGACGCGTACACGTTCGGAACGGAGATCTCCGACGGACTCGTGCGCTACCTCGGCTACGTCGTCGAGATCGACGGGCTGCGCGTCTACCACGCCGGAGACACCCTCGATCATGAGGGCCTCGCCGAGACCCTGCGCGAACTGGAGACCGACGTCGCCCTGCTCCCCGTCAACGGACGGGACGCCCGGCGCGAGGCCCAAGACATCGTCGGCAATCTCTCGGCCGAGGAGGCCGCCGACCTCGCCAGACGCTCCGGCATCCGAACGGCTGTCCCGATGCACTACGACATGTTCGCTGGCAACCCCGGCTCCCCAGGGGACTTCGTCAAAGCGCTGGAGGGGAGCGGCATCAGCGTTCTGGTTCCGTCCAGAGGTGTGGACATTCCGTTGCCGAGGCACCCCGAGCCGGCCAAGACCCCTGAGCGATAGTCGTTCCGGGTAGCCTGCCGATCACCTAGAGGCATCCGAATGGGACGGTATCGATCCGGAAGGGACTCGCTCGCGAGGATCGGGGCTCCATCGCCATGGCTCGGCTTCCTGGCCGATGAAGCTCGTCCCCCGGCGGCCGGCGTCATGCTTTCCTGGGTGGACGGCCTGTTGGCGCGCCCGCCCGACGATGAGAGCCTGTTCATCGCGGCTAATCTGATCGCGCTTGTCGCCTTCCGGACGGGTGACGTCGGCCTTGCCCGGCGCATCAGCCAGGAGGAGATCGGCTATGCGCTGCGCCGCCAGGCCGACGGACCCGTGTACTTGATGTACGCTTTGCAGCCCCAAATCAACCTGTTGCGGATCGACGGTTACGGCAGCGATCCCGACGGTGCCCTGGACGGCCTCGGCTCTCTGGCCCGGCTGGCTTCCGGCCTCGGCATGGAGCTGCCCGAGCTGAGTATCTCGATGGAGCAGGTGGCGCGCCTCGATGCAGCGGGGCTGCCGGTCCGGCGGGTGGCTCGCACGACGCATATAGTCGACACCTGCAAGATCCTCTACCGGCACCGGCTGTGGGAACGCTTGGCCGAAGCCGGGACCGCTTTGCTGGCGCGGTATCCCGACGTCCGCGGGACCGGACCGCATCACGCCGCCGAGGCTCTGTGGCTTGGGGCCGCTGCGCAACAGCCTCCGCCCGATGCGAATGCCCTCGACGGCGCACCAGTTCAGGCGGTGCGACTGGCCTTTCTCCAGCTGATGCACCATACGGCGCATCTGGCCGACCTCGGCCGACGCGAGGAGGCTGTCCGTCAGGCGGCCAGTCTGCTGGCAAGAGCGGACATCCTGGACGGCTCGTTCACCTCGCCGATGACTCCGCTCCGATGGCGCGCATCGCTGGCCGACAGCCTGTTGCGAGCGGGCCGGATGGATCTGGCAGAGCCGGTGCTCAGCGAAGTCCACCACGGGTCGGGCGGCGATTCCCCACTCCACCGCGGCATTGCCGAACGGCTCGGAGTGCCTGCACAAGAAGAGCCACGCGCGGGGCGCGAGGAGACTCTGGCGCTCGCCGGGCAGGTCCTGGATCGGCTCACATGATCCGGACGTCGCAGTCCCTGCCGTCCTGACCGGCGTGGTAATACTCTGCGACAGTGCGAGCAACGGGCCGTCGGCGCGACGTCCCGTCGGCGGCGCGTACCGGCGATATCCGACGGGCCCGAGCACCGAGGGGAATCCCATGACCGAGCCGACGACTGTGGCCGCCGACGATGCCACGCCCGGTGGAGCGGCCGATCCGGCCTGGGCCAAGGCCCTCACTCTGGCCGAACGAGCCGCGCTCGGACAGCCGCCGGGCCCGGGCGGCGACCGGGAGCGCGCCGAGCGCCGCCTGGCCCGATGGCGTCGGGCGCACGACCTGGCTGAGGGCGACGGCCTCCGCGACCTGCTGAGCACTGTCCCCGGTGGCGAGGACCGCCTGCTGGCCTTGCTCGCCGAACCTGCGGAGGACCTCGCCGCCCGGGCCGGTGGCGCGTCACCGTTGTGGTGGTCGCAGATCCACGACGCGGCCGCCGCCGCCACGACGCCGGCGGACGCCGGCGCCGACGGGGACTGGCGTCATGCCTTCGCGGTGATCCTCGCGCCCATCGCGCACCAGGCGCTCACGAAGCTGGCCGCCCGAGTCCGTGCGGATCCGCGGCTCAGAGAGAGCATCGAGTCCAGGCCCGTCCTGACGTCGTTCCTGGGGCATCTCAACGGCCTCCTGGTCTCGACAGCGGCCCGGACGCTGATCCTGGAGCTGAACGTGTTGCGGGAACTGGGCCGGCTGGCCGGTGCCACGCCCGGGGAACGGTTCGGCTCGTTCGTCGGACAGTTCACTGAGCCGGGCGTCCAGCGTGCCTTCTTCACGGAGTATCCCGTGCTGGCCCGGATGCTGGTCCAGCGCGCTGAGAACGCGAGCGAGGCGACCTGGGAGCTGCTGTGCCGGTGGGCGGCCGACCGCGACCTGATCCGCGACGGACTCTTCGACGGCTCCGATCCCGGGCGGCTGACGTCGATCGCCGGCGGCGCCGGGGACACCCACCGAGGCGGTCGTTCGGTGGCCGTGCTGACGTTCAGCGGCGGCCGGCAGGCGGTGTACAAGCCCCGTTCGCAGGCTGGGCACACCTGTTTCAACGCGTTGCTGCAGTGGCTCGACGCCCGGCTCGACCTGGATCTCCGTACCCTGACGGTGCTGGACCGCGGCGACTACGGCTGGCTCGAATACGCCGAGCACAGTGCGTGCCAGACGCCCGGGCAGGTGCGGCGGTACTATCGCCGGCTCGGCGCGCAGTTGGCGCTCCTGCACGCGGTCAACGGCGCCGACTTCCACTTCGAGAACCTCATAGCCTGCGGCGATCAACCGGTTCTGGTGGACCTGGAGGCGCTGTTCCACCAGCCGTCGCCGACAGCGGCCGACAGCGGCGCCGACCGGGACCCGGCCCTTCAGGAACTGGAGCGGTCGGTGATGCGGACCGGTCTGCTGCCGATCCTCGTGTCCACTGAGCAGGGTTCCATCGACATCGGCGGCCTGGGAGGCGATCCGCGGGATGTCTCGCCCTTCGCCTCGGCCGCCTGGGAAGGCGGCGGCACCGACACCATGCGCGTGGTGCGAGAGCATCTGCCCTTCCCGGGCGCGCGGAACCGTCCGTCGATCGACGGGGCCGAAACCGATCTCGCGCTCCACATCCCGGCCGTGCTCGGCGGCTTTCGCGACGCGTACCGGGCGATCGTGGACGGAAGCGCCGAGCTCACCGCTGCCGGCGGGATCATCGAGACGTTCGCGGACGTCGAGGTGCGTATGATTCTGCGCCCGACACAGATGTACGCGACGCTGGCGCAGGAGGGTACGCATCCGGACTTGCTGCGCGACGCGCTCGACGGGGACCGGCACTTCTCCTTCCTGTGGGCCGTGTCGGCCGGTGTCCCCGGACTGGTGTCGGTGGTCCCGTCCGAGCTGTCCGACCTGTGGTCGGGTGACGTGCCGCTGTTCACGACCCGGCCCGGCTCCCGCGACCTGCACACCAGCCGTGGGGTGGCGTTTGCGGACTACTTCGCCGTACCCGGTCTGGACCGGGTACGGACGAAGCTGGCCTCTTTCGGCGAGCGGGACCTGGCCCTCCAGGAGTGGACGGTGCGCGCAGCTCTTCAGGCGAGGAACTCGGCCTTCTCTGCCGACACCGCACCGCTCGCACATCAGGTGACGATCACCGATCGGGTCGCCCCGACCGGATCGGGCCGGCCGGCCGCCGCGCTCGAAACCGCGACGGCGATCGCCGAGCATCTCGTGCTGCGCGCGTCGACGGACTCCGACCGGGTCGGCTGGCTCGGCCTGGAGGCGCCGGACGAGAAGGGATGGCGGGTCAGCCCGATAGGCTGGGATTTGTATTCGGGTGCGTCCGGCGTCGCGTTGTTCCTCGACGCCGCCGCCGATCTGACGGGACGGTCGGAGTTCCGCGAGTACGGACAGCGGGCGTTGTGGCAGATCCCGGCTGTTCTCGACGCCCTGGAAGGACTCTCACCCGAAGACCTCGCGGGGCGGAATGCGCTCCACGGTTTCGCCGGGCTGCCGGGACTCGCCTATGCGCTGCTGCATCTGCGCGACGAGACCGCGGCGGTCGAGCGGCTGGTGCGGCTGAGCAGCCACCTGCTGGGGAACAGCTCCGCTCTGGACGTGATGTCCGGCGCTGCCGGAGCGGTTGCCTGCCTGCTGGCGATCCACGCCGCGACCGGGCTCGCCGAGCCCCTCGACCTCGCCCGCCGTAACGGCGAACTCCTGCTCGCCGCGGCGGAGCCGGTCGACTCGGGCCTGGCCTGGACGACGATCGCGGGCGCCCTGCAGCCGATAGTCGGCTTCGCGCACGGCGCGGGCGGGATCGCTTGGGCGCTGGTCCGGCTTGGCGCCGCCACCGGTGACGACCGGTTCGTCGCGGCCGGTCTGGCCGGGTTCGGCTACGAGCGTGCGCAGTACCGGGCCGATTGGCGCAACTGGCCCGACTTCCGTCCCATATCGCTGAAGGGGGCCGCGCACATGCACGCGTGGTGCCACGGGGCTCCGGGCATCGGTCTGGCACGCATCGACGTCGCCGCCCTCACCGACGACCCCGCGATCGGCGCCGACTTGGAGCTGGCGGTGGCCTCGACCTTGGCGCAGGGCTTCGGGCGCAGCCACTCGCTGTGCCACGGCGACCTGGGCAACCTCGAACTCCTGCTCGTCGCGGGGCATGAGGACGTCGGAACCGTCGGCGCCGGCGTGCTCGCCTCGATCGCCGAACGTGGCCCGCAGTGCGGCACGCCGGGGCGGACCGAGACGCCCGGCCTCATGGCCGGCCTGGCCGGGGTCGGCCATGGCCTGCTCCGTCTGCACGCGCCCGATGCGGTGCCTTCCTTGTTGCTGATGCGACCGCCGCTGACCCGACCGCCCTCGGCGACCGCGGCGACCGCTGCGACCGGGCGCCGAGCGGGGGCGGAGAACGTTCCAAGCGTCCCAGTAGTCTGATTAACCGCCGGCTGCTAGCTTGATGGGAAGCCGTTGACCACGCGGCGTCCCCGTACTGCGAAGGCCGAGAGGCGGCAAGCGATGTACGACATCATCCGGGCGTGGAAAGACGAGGACTACCGCGAAGAGGTCCACGCCGACCCGGGCACCCATCCCGCCGGGACCATCGATCTCGCCGCGGCCCAGCCCGCCTCGTCGATGCCCCTCCTCTCCCAGAGCACATCGTTGGACGCCGCCCAGTCGGCGTGCGACATCTCCCATTGCGCCGACATCTGCTCGGCGACGACCTGTTTCGACGCGGTCGGCTCCATCAGCTGGGACGACCCGGTACTGACCGGGGTCTGATCCGGGCCCTGCCGGTGGGGCGGCCTGGATCTGCCGATGGCATGACCGCGCGAACGCGCCTGTCAGCCTTGCGAGCGTGGGGCCCCGCACCCCCTCCGCCGTCTACAAAACCACCGGCGACGTCACCGAAGTCTTCGCCCGCAACACCAACGGCAACCTCGCCCACACCTACATCGCCGACAACACCAACAGCTGGACCGACTGATACCCCATCGACAACACCCCCATCGCCACCACCAACTAAACCTCACCACCCACCGAACCCCACCACCAACAGGACAAGGCCGCGGACCACCTCCCCAAACAAGGAAACCCGCGGCCTGACCGTTGAACACTGATACCGTCCCCGACCTGCTCTCACGCCGCAGGCTGGTATTCGTCGAGCAACCCTTCGAGGTTCTGCTCGGCCCAGATGGTCTTTCCAGTCGGCGTGTGGCGGGTGCCCCAGCGCTGGGCCAGCTGCGCGACCAGCATCAGGCCTCGGCCGCCCTCGTCGAAGACCCGCGCGCGGCGCAGGTGGGGAGCGGTGCTGCTGCTGTCGGACACCTCGCAGATGAGTGTCCGGTCCTGGATCAGGCGGAGAGTGATGGGGGAAGCCCCGTAGCGGATCGCGTTGGTGACGAGTTCGCTGACGATCAGCTCGGTGGCGTAGGTCAGGTCCGCCAGGCCCCATGCGGACAGCCGCTCGCTGACGTCCTTGCGGGTCTGGGCGACCGCCACCGGGTCGGATTCCACCTCCCACACGGCGACGCAACCGGCGTCCAGGGCCCGGGTGCGCGCGAGCAGGAGGGCGACGTCGTCTTGCGGCCGGCCCTCGATCAGCCCCCTCAGGACGGCGTCGCAGGTGTCGTCCAACGGCATGTCGGCGGCGCTGAGCAGGTCGACCAGCTTCGTCAACCCCTCGTCGACGTCGCGGTGCCTGGTCTCGATCAAGCCGTCGGTGTAGAGGGCCAGCACGCTCTGCTCCGCCAGTTCGACGACGGTCGCCTCGAAGGGCAGGCCGCCGATGCCGAGCGGGGGGCCGACCGAGATCCGCAGCGCTGCGGCGGGGCCGCCCGGCGGCACGACGACCGGGGGCGGGTGCCCGGCGCTGGCGAGGGTGCAGGTCCGGGACACCGGGTCGTACACCGCGTAGCAGCAGGTGGCGCCGACCTCGCCGCTGGGCTGGGCGGCCTCGCTCTCCGCGGACAGGCGGACGACCAGGTCGTCGAGGTGGGTCAGCAACTCGTCGGGCGGCAGGTCGACGTCGGCCAGGGTGAGCACCGCGGTGCGCAGGCGCCCCATGGTCGCCGAGGCGTGGATGCCGTGGCCGACGACGTCGCCGACGACCAGCGCGACCCGGGCCCCGGACAGCGGGATCACGTCGAACCAGTCGCCGCCGACCCCCGGTTGCGCCCCCGCCGGGAGGTAGCGGGTGGCGACCTCGACCGCGCTGTGCCCGGGCATCCGCTGCGGCAGCAGGCTGCGTTGCAGGGACAGGGCCGTCTCCCGTTCGCGCGTGTATCTGCGGGCGTTGTCGATCGCGACCGCCGCTCTGGCCGTCAGGTCCTGGGCCAGGAGCAGGTCGTCGTGGTCGAAGCGTTCCCGGCGATCCGGGCGGCTGCGGCGATAGAACACCGCCACCCCCAACGTCGCGCCCCGGGCGAGCAGTGGCACCGCCATCATCGAGTGGTATCCCTGTTCGCGGATCCGGGCGGCGCGTACGGCGTCGGCACGCATCCACTGCGCGAACTCGGCGTCCTCGGCATTGCTGAGCACCCCCGCCCCGGTCGCGAGGGCTCGCGCGGGAGGGGTGAACTCGGGATAGCTGTCCGCCGCACCGATGTCGAGCACGGTCTTCAGATGGGGGCTGCTGCCTGGTGCGAAGCGGTGGGCGACGCGCCGCAACGACACCGTGCCGCGCAACGCCTGGTCGCCGGCTTCGCCATCCCGTTCCAAGGCGGTGAGCAGGTCGACGCTTGCGAAGTCCGCCAGCTCCGGAACGGTCACCTCCATCAGCTCCCGCGCGGTCTGCGCGAGGTCCAGCGTGCTGCCGATGCGGCTGGCGGCCTCGTCGAGCAGGACGAGGCGCTTGCGTGCCCAGTATTGCTCGTTGATGTCGTGGGCGACGAGCGCGACCCCGCGCACCTCGCCGTCCGGGTCCTTCAGCGGTGCGAAATCGACGGACCACGCGTGGGCACGCCGCTGTCCCCCGGTCCGCTGATAGCTTTCGAGCCGGCCCGCCTCACCGCTGTCGACCGCCCGGCGCAGCCCGGCAGCCAGGTCCTTCGTCTGCGGCTGGGTGGTGATGTCCTCGATGCGAAGGCCGCGGATCGCCTCGTCCGGCAGGCCGACGACGGGCACCATGGCCTGGTTCGAACGGCGGTATCGGAGATCCGTGTCGTAGATCGAGACGGAACAGTGCGGCAGCTGGTCGAAGATCCAGCACGCCAGCTCGTCGTCCTCGGGCCGCGGTCCCCCGCCGTGCACCGGACACACGACCCGCCATGTGCCCGGTCCGTATCCCGGCGCGTCATGGTGCGCGATGACGGTCACGAGCAGGCGGCGGCCGTCACGGTGCCGCAGCGCGAGCTCGCCGCTCCATCGTTCCGAGTCGGCGCCCACAATGCGCGCCAGGTCCGGCAACGAGACGGGTTCGGCCAGCAGCGCGGCGGCAGAGCGTCCCACGACCTCGGCGGGCGAGTAGCCGAGCAGGCGCTGCGCTCCCTCGTTCCAGTGCATGACGCGGCCTCGGGCGTCGACGACGCTCTCCGCCGTGCCCGCATCCTGCGCGACCGGCTGGGCCGACCAGGGGCCCGGGGCAGCTTCAGCTCGCTCATCCACCAGTCGATCGCCCTTTGTGAGATGTATAGGGTGATTCTACCGTTACCGGGCGAACATTTCCCGGGTGGAGTCTCCTCGCCTCACCGAACTCACGAGCACGACGTCGACCCAGTAGTTCGTCCTGCTGCTCCAGGAACCTGGGAATGTCGTCGAGCTCCTGTAGCCGTAGGTCCGATTGCCCTGGCTGTCGGCGCCGGCGGGCGCGATCAGCGGGAAGTTCTGGTGCGGGTACGTGAAGGATCCGGTGGTGTACGAGTACCGGCCGTGTGGCAATCGCCGGACAACCGAGGACTTCAGGGGAGGGCGGCCGATTATGTAAGTGTTCTGATGTTGTGGGCTGCGGAGGTGCTCCGAGCCCGCACGCCATGACCGGATCCGGCCCTGGGGCGTTTTTCTTTCGGATCACCATCCCGGTGCGACTCAACCCGGTGCGGAATTCCAGGGGCCCTCGAGCCTGCTATACGTCTTGTCACCCTCATAGCGGGCGTGACTCCGAGCAGGTACCCGAGAACCTTCACCTGGAGGACTGTTTATATGAACGCCAGACCTTTGACGCTGATGGCGATTCACGCCCATCCCGACGACGAGGCCACCGGGACCGGGGGTGTCCTCGCGCGGTATGCGGCGGAGGGCGTTCGCACGGTCCTCGTCACCTGTACCGATGGGCGGTGCGGCGACGGGCCGGGCGGCGTGAAGCCGGGTGAGCCCGGGCACGATCCCGTGGCTGTCGCCGCGCTGCGACGTCAAGAACTCGAGGCGAGCTGTGAAATCCTGAAGGTCGGCCATCTGGAGGTGTTGGGCTACGCCGACTCCGGGATGATGGGCTGGCCGACCAACGACGACCCCGAATCCTTCTGGCGGACACCCCTGAAGGTGAGCGCGGGCCGGCTCGCCGAACTCATGCTGCGCTACCAGCCGGACGTCGTCGTGACCTACGACGAGAACGGCTTCTACGGTCACCCCGACCACATCCAGGCGAACCGCATCACGATGGCGGCGCTCGAGATGACCGAATTGCAGCCGAAGGTGTACTGGACGACCGTGCCCCGGTCCGGGATGCAGCGCTTCGCGGACGTCATGCGCGAGTTCGACTCGAACTGGGAGGAACCGGATCCGGCTGAGGATGGTGTCGACCTGTCCGAGCTCGGGCTTCCCGACGACCAGATCACCACCTGGGTGGACACATCCGAGTTCGGCGGTCAGAAGTTCGATTCCCTGGCCGCGCACGCCAGCCAGAGCGAGAACATCTTCTTCCTGAAGATGGGCGTGGAGAGGTTCACCGAGCTGATGGGCATGGAGACCTTCGTCCGCATCCAGGACACCACCGGCGCGTCCGTGCCTGAGAACGATCTCTTCGCCGGGTTGCGCTGATCCCCGGCACACCTCGGGCCGAGCTCAGGATCCCTGAGCTCGGCCCGAGGTCTTCATCGGTGCGGACGACTACGGAGTGGACAGCGTTCCTCGGCTACGGCGCAGTGGTGCACGCGGCACCGTTGAGGGTGAAGCTTGCGGGTGACGTGTCGTTCGAGGTCCAGGTGCCCTGGAAGCCGAACTGGATGTTGCCGCCAGGGGCGATGGACGCGTTGTAGGTCATGTTCGTCGCTGTGGCCGTGGCCGCGTTCTGGGTGACGGTGGCGTTCCAGGCGTTGGTCACCTTCTGGTCGCCGGGGAAGGCCCAGGACAGGGTCCAGCCGTTGATGGGCTGTGTGCCGGTGTTGGTGACGGTGAGGTTCGCGGTGAAGCCGCCGTTCCATTCGTTCTTCACGTAGGAGACCTGGCAGGGGCCGCCGCCCGTGCTGCCGGGATTCACCGTCCAGTTGAAGGTTGCGGTTCCGGACGCGCCGGTGGAGTCTGTCGCGGTGACGGTCACGGCGGAGGTTCCGGCGGCGCTCGGCGTTCCGGTGATCAGGCCGGAGGTGCTGATCGACAGGCCGGCAGGCAGGCCGGCCGCCGTATAGGTCAAGCTCTGCCCGGCTGCCGAGTCGGAGGCGTGGATCTGCAGACCACTGATGGCGGTGCCGACCGTGCCGGACTGTGGGCCTGGATTCGTCACCGTAACCGTGTTGCCCATGCTGCCGCCGCTGGCGACGCGGTACATGACGGTGCCGTGGGCGGGGACGGAGGCGCTGATGGTGTTGGTGGTGGTGGAGGTGGCGCCGGACCACAGGTCGGTG
>JABFWL010000476.1 GCA_013362315.1 Catenulispora sp.
CCGGCGAAGAGTCCGAGTGCCCGGGGCCGCTCGGGCGGCGGATAGGCGGCGCTGAGCAGCGCCATCGCGAGCGGCATCACCAGCGCGGCGCCGGCACCCTGCGCGGCCCGCGCCGCGATCAGCCAGCCCACACCCGGCGCGAGCGCGCACGCGGCGGAGGCCGCCGTGAACAGCGCCAGCCCGGCGGTGAAGATCCGCCGGCGCCCGAACCGGTCGCCGAGCACGGCGCCGGTCATCAGCAGGACGGCGAAGCTCAGGCTGTAGGCGTTCACCGTCCACTCGAGTTGTTCGATCGACGTGCCCAGATCCAGCCGGATCCGGCTGAGCGCCGTCGTCACCACCGTGGCGTCGAGCGCCACCATCACCGAGGCCGCGGAGGCGAGCCCCAGAACCCATTTTCTGTCCATGCCCGTACCGACCGGTGGCCCGTCGCGATTGGCCGGGCCCGGCCCGACGAATTCCGGCGGCCCGAGGGGTCTGCACAAGAAAGGGAGGACAATCGAGTGACCGTGATCGAACAGCAGCATGACGAGTTCGTCCGCCTGACCGGGCCGCTGCGGCGTGAACTGCTGACCCACTGCTACCGGATGCTGGGGTCGGTGCAGGACGCCGAGGACCTGGTGCAGGAGACCTATCTGCGGGCCTGGCGGTCCTACGGCGACTTCGAGGGCCGCGCCTCGCTGCGCACCTGGCTGTACCGCATCGCCACCAACGCCTGCCTCAACGCCCTGCGGCACGGCAGCCGCCGGGTGCTGCCCGCCGGACTGGGCGCCCCCACCGCCGACCCGGTCCCGCTGGGCCGCAGGGACACGGAGATCCCCTGGCTGGAGCCGATCCCCGACGAGCGCGCCGATCCCGCGGCCATCGTGGCCGGGCGGGCCGGTCTGCGGCTGGCACTCATCGCCGCCCTGCAGCACCTGCCGCCGCAGCAGCGGACGGTCCTCATCCTGCGGGACGTGCTGGCCTGGTCGGCGGAGGAGGCCGCCGACGTCCTCGGGATCTCCCCGGCCGCCGTGCACAGCACGCTCCAGCGCGCCCGGGGCAGGCTGGAGCGGCTGGCCCCGGCCATCGACGAGATCACCGAGCCGGACGAGCAGGAGCAGCGCGACCTGCTCGACCGCTACGCCGACGCCTTCAGCCGGGCCGACATCCCCGCGCTCACCCGGCTGCTCACCGAGGACGCGGTCTGGCAGATGCCGCCCAACCCGTCCTGGTTCGCCGGCCGCGACCAGGTCGAGCGCCTGCTCCGGGCCCGGATGCCCGGCCGGAGGTTCCACCTGCTCCCTCTGCGGGCCAACGGCCAGCCCGGCTTCGCGAAGTACGTGGACGGCCACGCCTTCAGCGTCGACGTCCTCACCCTGCGCGGCCCGGCGATCGCCGAGGTCACGGCGTTCCACGACGCCGATCTCGTACGACGGTTCGGGCTGCCGGCGCGGATCTGAGACGTGGCCGGAAGGACCGGCCCCGGACGGCACACGGCCGAGCGATGTGACTCACGTCACACACATGAGGTCGGTCGCGGTGACGGTTTTCCCGGTGCCGGCTGGTCCTGATACCCGACCGAACCCGTACGCACGAGACCACCGCCCGGGAGAACCTGATGTCCGATCCCCTGCACACAGCCGTCGTCACCGGTGCCGGTCGCGGCTTCGGGCGCGCGATCAGCGCCGCGCTCGTCGCCGCGGGCACCCGCGTCGTCGGCATCGCCCGCACCGAGGGCGACCTGAAGGCCGTACGCGACGAGCTCGGCGACGGCTTCACCCCCCTGACCGCCGACGCCACCGACGAGTCCGTCGCACAGCGGGTCGTCCACGACCACCGCCCCGGCCTGCTGGTGCTCAACGCCGGGGCCACCCCGCACATGGCGCCGGTGCACGAGCAGACCTGGGAGACCTTCAGCCGCAACTGGCACGCCGACACCCGGCACGCCTTCGTCTGGACGAGGGCGGCGCTACGGGAGCCGCTGGCACCCGGCAGCACGGTCGTCGCCCTCTCCAGCGGCGCCGTCCTGGCCGGATCGCCGCTCAGCGGCGGCTACGCCAGTGCCAAGGCGGCCGTCCGGTACCTGACCGGATACGCGGCGGACGAGTCCCGCCGGGCCGGGCTCGGCATCCGCTTCGTCACCCTGCTCCCGCAGCTCACCCCGGCGACCGCGCTCGGCTCGGCCGGAGTCGCGGGGTACGCCGCGCGGCAGGGCGTCGACCGTGACACCTTCGTGGCGGGCCTGCAGCCGGTGCTCACCCCGGAACAGGTCGCCAAGGCCGTGACCGAGCTCGCCGCCGACCCCGGCAGCGCGGCGGAGTACCGAATCAGCGGCGCCGGCCTGCGGCCGCTCGGCTGACCACGCACCCGGCCGACCCCACCCGAGGAAGACGCCATGCCGGCATCGGACGAATTCACCGCGCTCACCGAGCCGTTCCGGCCGGAGCTGCTCGCGCACTGCTACCGCCTGCTCGGCTCGATCCATGACGCCGAGGACCTGGTCCAGGAGACGTATCTGCGGGCGTGGCGTGCGTACGACCGCTTCGAGGGCCGCTCCACGCTGCGCCGCTGGCTCTACAAGATCGCCACCATGGCCTGTCTCACGGCGCTGGAGACGCGCGGGCGGCGGCCCCTTCCCTCGGGGCTGGGCGCCCCGTCCGAGGACCACCGGGTGGCCATGGCCGAACGGGAGCCTGCGGTGGCGTGGCTCCAGCCGGCGCCTGACGCGCTCCTCGGCGGCGACGACCCCGCGACGACCGTGGCCGCGCGCAGCGGAGTGCGGCTCGCCTTCATCGCGGCGCTCCAGTTCCTGCCCGCGCGGCAGCGGGCCGTGCTGACCATGCGGGACGTGCTGGCGTTCAGGACGGCCGAGGTCGCCGAGATGCTGGACACGACCCCGGCGGCCGTGGACAGCGCCCTGCGCCGGGCCCGGAGCCGCCTCGCCGCGGCGGGACCGGTCGAGGACGACCTCGCCGAACCCGACGAGCAGGCCCTGCGCACCCTCCTCGACGGCTACGTCGACGCCTTCACCCGGGCCGACCCCGAGGCGCTCGTCCAACTGCTCAGAGCCGACGTCGAGATGGAGATGCCGCCGATCCCGACCTGGTTCACCGGGCGTGACGCCGTGGCCGGGTTCCTGGCCCGCAGGGTGCTGCGCGCGGGCCGGTGGCGGCTGTCGCCCACGCGCGCCAACGGCCTGCCCGCCGTCGTCGTCCACCGGAACACGGGCGACGGCCACCACGCGGCGTACGGCGTCCAGGTCCTGACGCCGATCGGCTCCCGGATCGCCCGCATCACGGCGTTCAACGACCCGCTCCTGGTGCCCACGTTCGAGTCTCCTGCGACCGGGTCGGCTGCCGGCCGACCGGGAGGTCGGCGGGCGCACGGTCCCGACCCTGCGGCCACCTAGATCAATTGCGGCGCAGCAC
>JABFWL010000037.1 GCA_013362315.1 Catenulispora sp.
GGTGCTGCCGGCCGCCGTGGACCTGGGCATCGGGCTGCTCCCCTGGTCGCCGCTGGGCCGCGGGGTGCTGACCGGCAAGTACCGCGGGTCCGTCCCGGCCGACTCCCGCGCCGCCTCGGCGCTGTTCGCGCCGTTCGTCGAGCCCTACCTGGACCGCACCGGCGAGGGCATCGTCGACGCGGTCACCACAGCCTCCGACGGCCTCGGCGTGGCGCCGCTGGAGGTGGCGCTGGCCTGGGTCCGGGACCGGCCCGGGGTGACCGCGCCGATCGTCGGCGCCCGCACCGTCGCGCAGCTGCGCGGATCGCTGAACGCCGAGTCCCTGACGCTGCCGCGCGAGATCCGCGAGGCGCTGGACGACGTCTCCGAGCCCGAGATCGGCTACCCCGAGCACACCTGGCAGCCGGCCCGGCCGCGGCTGGTTCCGCACCAACAGCACTGAGCACCGAGCACTGAGCACTGAGCACTAAGCACCAACAACCACCAGCAGCCACCAACAGCACTGAGCACCAACAGCACCAAGCACAGTGAGGTCGCACCGGTCGCCCGCGCGGCGACGACCGCGGCCCCGCGGTACCCACCGGATGGATGGAACGAGAGAGTGACGATGACCGAAGCGGACGCGCCGTCCCTGGAGCAGTTGCTGGCCGCGGCCGGCGCGCCGGGCGATCTGGCGCCGCGGGTGGCCGCGGCGCTGGGGCCGCAGGCCTCCGACCGGCTGGCCGCCGACCCCTGGCTGATCCTGTCCGTGCCCGGGGTGCGCCCCGAGGCCGCGGACGGCTTCGCCCGCAGCGTGCTGTCCGGCTCGGCCGGGCCGGAGGACCCGCGCCGGGCGCGCGCGGTGCTGGCCTGGCTGCTCGACCGGGCCGCCCTGGACGGGCACACCGCGCAGCCCGCCGACGTGCTCTGCTCGGCGCTGGGCACGCTGGGCTTCACCGACCCGGCCGGCGCCTTGCAGACCGCGCTGGAGGAGGGCGACATGCTCGCGTTCTCCAACGCCGTCGAGGACGAGGCAGGAGAGGAAGGGTACGGCGACGGGGCCGCCGAAGCGCCCAGCGCGTCCGCGCTGATGATCAGCCGCGAGCGCTACGCCTTCGCCGAGGAGGGCGTGGGCGAGGCGGTGCAGCGGCTGCTGGCCACGCCGGAGCCGCTGGGCGAGGGCTGGGAGCAGCTGGACACCTCCGGCGACCGCGTCCACGGCGAGCTGCGCGACACCGTCGGCGCGCACGGCCTGACGCTGGTGGCGACCGCACCGGGGATCGCCAAGACCGCGCAGATCGCCGGGTTCGCCGAGGCCGCGGCGGCGGCCGGGGTGCCGGTGACGATAATCGGCGGGAACGCCGCGAGCGTACGGACCCTGAACCGGGAGCTCGGCGGGACCGAACTGACGGTGCTGTCGGTGGCCGAGTACCTGGCCTCGCTGGGACGCGGCGAATCCACCGACGATGCCGAGGCCGAAGCCGAGCGGGCCAAGGAGCTGGTGAGTTCGGATCCCACCGGCTCGGGCACCGACCTCGACGCGGTTCCCGAAGCCGCCGGAGCCGCACGAGCCGCCGCAGCCACCGGCCGCGTTGAAACGGAAGCTGAAGCAGAAGCCGAAGCCGAGCGCGCCGAGGACCTGGTCAGCTCCGACCCCACCGGCTCCGGCAGCGACCTCGACTCAGTCCCCGAAGCCGCCGACGCGAGCGACGAGACCGGCACCGCCGGCGCCGCCGACCTTGCCGACGCCGCCGGCCCGACCGCCGCCGAGCCCTCCGGCCCCGAGTTCGCCGAACCCGAACCCGGCCTCGTCGTCGTCTCCGCCGCCCACCAGATCGACGCCGAGTCGCTGGCCGCGCTGCTCGACGCGGTCCCGGAGGGCCGGCGCGTCCTGCTCGCCGGCGACCCGGCCGAGCCCGGCCCGGCCGGCCCCGGCCAGCCGTTCCGCGACCTGCTGGAGACCCGCTCGGAGTCGCTGCTGGCCTACACCTCCGACGGTCGCGTGCCGCGGGTCCGCGCCGCCGACTCCGAGCCGCATCCGCTGACCGACCTGCGCTTCGCCCTGCGGGAGGGCGAGCTGCCGCCGCCTACGATCGATCCGGAGAAGCGCCTGGTGATCGTCCCGGTCCGGGACGCCGGCGAGGCGGTGGCGCGCGCCGTGCAACTGGCCGCCGACTCCATCCCGCGCACCTTCGGCCTGACCGCCGACGACATCCAGGTGGTCGCCATCCGGGCCGGCGGCGAGGCCGGCGCCGAAACCCTCACCCGGGCGCTGCGCGAGCGCCTGGGCACCGAGCAGGTCCGGGCGCTGACCGCCCGCGAGGCCCTGGGCGGGACCTGGCCGGCCGCGGTGGTGGTGCTGGACGGCCCGTCGTCCGGCAGCCTGACCAGGGCGCTGGTGTACGGGCTCTGCGGCCTGGCCGAGCGGCACCTGTCGATCGTCCACGGCGCCGGCTCGGCCCTGCCGCAGGCGGTCGCGAACGTGCCGGACCGGCCGCGGCACACGCGGCTGCCGGCCGTGCTGCGGGAGCTGTAGGGCCGCAGAGAGCTGAAGCAGGAAAGACAGAGCACAACAGACGGAGCACAACAGACCGCGCCGACCCCTCTGCCGTGGGGTCGGCGCGGTCTGTTCATCCGTGCTCGGTATTACTGAACTACTGAACTACTGGCTTATCACCCGGTGATCGAGGTCAGCGCCGGCAGGTACGCGCCGGAGTGGCCGTCGGCCGTCGGGTGGTAGGACTCGGTGACGTCGCTGATGTTCACCGAGTGCAGCCACTCACTGAAGAAGTCGCACAGCTCGTGCCCGTGGAAACGGCTCTTCACGTCGGCGAAGGAGAAGCCGGCGTTGCCCGCGGCGGTCTGGATGATGGAGTCCAGCAGGTCCGCGGCGTTGTTCAGAGCGCTGCGGTCGGTCCCGGACAGGCCGGGGCAGTACCAGGAGTGCGACAGGTCGTAGAACTCGGGGTAGTCGAGCACGACGACCCGCGCGTTCGGCGCCGCCGACCGGATCGCGCCGTAGGTGGTGGCGAGCCGGCCCGGCAGGATCGACTTGGCCTGCGTGGTGGCGGTGTTGATCGCGCTCAGGCAGGCGCTGTCCGAGCTCAGCACACAGGTCTGCATGACGCTGGAGAAGCCGACGTCGTTGCCGCCGATCGTGATCGTCACCAGGCTGGTCGAGGAGCTCAGCGCCGAGATCTGGTTGTTCAGCACGTCCTGGGTGGTGGCGCCGGAGCAGGCCACCGACACGTAGCTCGCCGGGCTGTGGGAGTTGGCCCACAGCTGCGAGTACGCGTTGGTGCTGCGCAGGCAGTTCCCGGAAGCGCTGATGTAGGAGCCGGCGCCGACTCCGGAGGAGTAGGAGTCGCCGAGCGCCACGTAGTTGGCGCCGCCGGCGGCCGAGGCGTTGGTCGCCAACACGGTGGTGAAGGCGGTCAGCACCGAGGCCAGGACGAAGAGCGCGCGCTTGAGCGCTGAACGCGGCCGCGTCCGCTTGTGGGGACGAGGGGGCACAAGGACCTCCGCAGGGGGTGGGGTTGTGGGGTTGCGCTGCGGATTAGAGTGGCACCGCATCAGGACCCTGTGAAGACGAAGTTACTAACGAGTTTTAACGCCGTGGTAACAACTTGGCTTCGGTGGTCGCGGCGTGCCGGGTCCGCGCCCGTGGTTCCACGGATGACAGGTACTGGTTCCGCGGCTCGGCGACACGGGGTGTCCTCCGCTCCCCCTACACTCACGGCATGACCGGAGGGGAAGCTGGCGCTTACGTCATCGACGGGCGCTTCGAGCTCATAGCGCGGCTCGGCGGCGGGGGCATGGGCCTGGTGTGGCGGGCAAGAGACCTGATGCTGCAACGGGAGGTGGCTCTCAAGGAGGTGCGCTCGCCGGACCCGGCGGTGTACGGCGCCGATCCGTCCGAGGCGCACGTGGTGCGCGAACGGGTGCTGCGGGAGGCGCAGGCGCTGGCGCGGCTGCACCATCCCAACGTCGTGACGATCTACCACATCGTCGACGCCCCCGAGCTGGCGCACCCGTGGCTGGTGATGGAACTGGTGACCGGCGGGTCGCTGGAGGGCCGGCTCAAGCGCGGCACGCTGAGCGTGCCGGAGGCCGCGCGCATCGGCCGCGGGGTGCTGGCGGCGCTGCGGGCCGCGCACGCCGCCGGGATCCAGCACCGGGACGTCAAGCCGGGCAACGTCCTGCTGCGCTCCGACGGCACGCCGGTGCTCACCGACTTCGGCATCGCGGCGCTGGAGGCGACGCCGGGGCTGACGGCCACCGGCATGCTGATCGGCTCGCCGGAGTACATGGCACCGGAGCGGATCCACGGCCGGGAAGGCGATCCGGCCTCCGACCTGTGGTCCCTCGGCATCATGCTCTACCTCGGCCTGGAGGGTCACAACCCGCTGCGACGCGACACCACCATCGCGACGATCGCCGCGGTCGCCGAGGCCAACGTGCCGCCGCCGGTGCGCAGCGGGGCGCTGGCCCCGGTGCTGACCGCGCTGCTGGTGAAGGACCCGGCGCGGCGGCCGACGGCGGAGCAGCTGGACTGGATGCTGGCCGAGGCGCAGGAGAACCGGTCGGCGGCGGCGTCGGGGCCCTACACTGCTCCGCCGCCTTCCTACACCGCTCCGCTGTCCTCCACCGTTCCTCCGTCCTCCACCGCTCCCCTGTCATTCGAGTCCGCAACCGGCGGATACGGCCGGCCGGACCAGCAGACGGGACCGAACCAGAACCCGGAATCGTCCACGAACCCGGTCGCGAACCCCTACGGCACCGGCACGACCCCGACCACGATCAAGAAGCGCGCCTACGTCGTCCCCTACGCCATCAGCACCGTGTTCGCCCTCGGCATGGCCGGGACGATCATGTACATGAGCCACACGTTCGGCGGCGGCACCGGGGCGAACCAGGGCTCGTCGAGCCACGGCGGCGACCTCGCCGGCCCGGGACAAGCGACGATATCGCTGCCGGGTCTGCAGAACTCGAGCGACAGCGGCAGCGGAACGATCACCGACGGTGGCCCCACCTCCACCGGCAGCCACGCCGACTCGCCGAACCTGGGCAAGAACCTGCTCACTCCGGCGTCCGCACGCGCCGTCATCGCCTCGGCCGCGAAGGTCAGCGGCAGCAGCAAGTTCGTGGAGATCACGATCTACGACGACGGCCACGCCATCTTCGACATCGTCAAGAAGGACGATCCCGGCGCCTACGACTCCTGGATCTACAGCGACGGCAAGACAGGCTTCTGGACCAAGGGCGACGCCCTCGGCGACAAGAAGACGTTCACCGCCGACAAGATCAACTGGGACGCGCTGCCCACCATCATCAAGGACGGCCAGTCCACGCTCAAGGTCAAGAACCCGACGTCGAGCTACATCATCGCGAACGCCGACACCAGCGACACGCCGGACAACCTGCAGCTGTTGTACTACCTCAACAGCGACTACTACAGCGGGTTCTTGCAATGCGATGCCACGGGGAAGATCATCGAGCGCCATCCGCAGAAGTAGAGAAGACGAGTGCGGAGCCCGGCGCCGGGCTCCGCACCTTCCGCCGACGCCCGCCTAAACGACCTCGATCCCGTCGATCTCGTCCTCCGCCTCGTCCTCGACGAACGTGTCGAAGTACTCCTCGTCCTCCTCGTCCTCGTCGCCGATCAGGTCGAAGCGGCACACCACGCGCTCGGGGTCGGTGTCGGAGAACGGGTCCTCGAACCACTGTTCCTCGCCCAGGACGTCGGGGTCGGCGGCGAGGACCCAGGTGGTGCCGTCGCCGGGGAGCAGACCGAGCTCGTCCGAGCGGTTGTGGATCTCGTCGGGGTCGAAGACGTCGAACAGCGCGGCCAGCGAGCCGGCCACGGTGCTGATGTCCACCTCCGGGTCCACGGCGCCGGCGGCCAGGCCGCGAGCGGCGCCGAGGAGCCGGCCCGGGTGCTCGATCTGGTAGTCGCGCCGGATCAGCACGCTGATCGCCTCGGGGTTGTCCGGGTCGGACTGGTCCTCGGGGTACTGGCTGGGGATCTCGAAGGGCGTGACCTCGTTGTAGACGTCATAGAGCGCGTCGTCGTAGGCCTCGGCGGCGGCGGCCATGGCGAGAAAGGCCGTGCGCACGGCCGGGTCACTCTCGTCCGACCGGGCCTGCACCGCGGCCAGATGGGCGTCGATCGCGGTTTTGAGGGCGTCGGCGGCGGTGCGGACGTCGGCGGCCGTGGGGGCGGTCGGTTCAGACATGAGGTAGACGGTAGCCGGTCTTGGCCGCGTCGGCTCGCAATACCCGATCCGTGCCCCGACACAGCACCGACACGGGGATGACACAGACCGGGCACAGGTGTGACACGCGGGCGGCCCGGTACCCGGTTCCGTGGACGGCGCGGCGGCGGCTCGGTAGCGTCGCGACAGCGATAGCACCGGAACCACCGGACCCACCAGGGGGCGCAAGATGCGCGCGTACCACGTCACCATCGGCGGCTACGAGTTCACCACGGCGGAGCAGGGGCCGCAGAGCGGGCCGCCGGTGGTGCTGCTGCACGGCTTCCCGCAGACCTCCGCCTCCTGGGAGGCCGCGGCCAAGGTGATGGCCGCCGAGGGCCTGCGCACCATCGCGCCGGACCAGCGCGGCTACTCCGCCGGCGCGCGCCCGGCCCAGGTCGAGGCCTACCACCTCGCGCACCTGGTTTCCGACGTCATCGGCCTGCTCGACGCCCTCGGCCTGCCCACCGCGCACCTGGTCGGCCACGACTGGGGCGCGATCGTGGCCTGGCACGCCGCCGCCTGGCACCCGGAGCGCTTCAGGACCCTGACGGCGGTGTCGGTCCCGCACCCGCGGGCCCTGAGCGAGGTGCTGGCCGCCGGCGGCCCGGCCGCCGAGGAGCAGCGGCAACGCTCGGCCTACATCGAGCTGTTCCGGCTCGAGGGCGGCAAGGCCGAGGACGTGCTGCTCGCCAACAACGCCCGCGCCCTGCACGACCTGTTCTCGCCGCTGCCGGAGCTCGCGATCCTGCCGCACTACCACGCGCTGAGCCAGCGCCCGGCCCTGACCGCCGCGCTGAACTGGTACCGCGCGATGGACCTGCGGACGTTCGCCACGGTGCCGAACGTGAAGATCCCCACCACGTTCGTGTGGTCGACCGACGACGTGGCGATCGGCCGCGCGGCGGCCGAGGCGTGCGCTGGGTGCGTGGACGGTGCTTACCGGTTCGTGGAGCTGGAGGGTGTCAGCCACTGGATTCCCGATCAGGAGCCGGTGGCGGCGGCGCGCGCGGTCGCGGACCGGGTCCGTTCTGTGGACGCTTAAGAGTCCAGGTCCAACCCAGCCGCGAGCACCTCCGCCACATGCCACACCCGCCGCCCCGCCACCGCCTGCTCGACCTGGGTCCGGCAGCTGAAGCCGTCGGCGATCACCAGCGTGTCCGCTGCGGCGGCGCGGACCGCCGGCAGCAGGTTCTGCTCGGCGATGGCCATCGACACCTGGTAGTGTCCGGCGGTGACGCCGAAGTCGCCGGCCAGGCCGCAGCAGCCGGAGACCACCGTGGCTCGCACGCCTGCGCGCGCCAGCAGCTCGATCTCCGCTTGGCCGGTGTGGCCGGAGGCGTACTGGTGGCAGTGGATCTGGACCAGGGCTTCGGCGCCCGCCCACGGCGACGCCGGCGGCTTCCAGTCCGGCGCGCGGGCCGCCAGGAACTCGGCCGGGCCGGTCACCAGGTCCGCGGCGCGGGCCGCCAGGGGGTGGGCCGGCAGCAGCTCGGTCAGCTCCTCCCGCAACGCCGCCGCACAGCTCGGCTCCGGCACCACGATCGGCAGGCCGGCCTGCACCGCGGGCCGCATCAGCTCCAGCGTCCGCTCCAGCACCCGCCGCGCGACGCCGAGCTGCCCGGTCGAGATCCAGGTCAGGCCGCAGCAGCCGGTGCGCGGCGGCAGCAGCACCCGGAAGCCGGCCGCGCGCAGCACCGCGATCAGCGCCTCCCCGACCGCCGGGGTGAAGTGCTCGGTGAACGTGTCCGCCCACAGCACCACCGACTCGGTCGGCGAAGCCTCCGCGGGCCGGACTCCATGTCCTGTCACCCGCCGCCGGAACGGCCGCGCCGCGAACCGCGGCAACGCCCGCTCCGCCGCGATGCCGCCGGCCCGCTTCAGCAGCGGCGCCAACGGCGAGGCCATGGCTCGGTTCACCACGCGCGGCGCGAACGCGGCCAGTCGCGCCCACAGCGGCAGCCATCCCAGCGAGTAGTGCACTGCGGGCCGGACGCGCCGCCGGTAGTGCTGATATAAGAACTCGCTCTTATATGCGGCCATGTCCACGCCAACAGGACAGTCCGTCTTACAGCCCTTGCATCCCAAGCACAGATCGAGCGCGTCCAGTACCTCCGGCGCCTGATAGCCCTGCGTCACGCTCCGGCCGTCCAGCATCTCTTGGAGAACCCGCGCGCGGCCGCGGGTGGAGTCCTTCTCATCCCCCGTGGCCCGATACGACGGACACATCACTCCGCCCGTCATACTCCGACACTTCCCCACTCCCACGCATCGCCGCGCGGCCCGCGCGAAGTCGCCGCCGTCCGCGGAAAGCGCCAGCCCCAACGTCGGTGGCGAGTCCTGGACCACGCCGGGCGCCCGTAGGTCCGCGTCGAACGCCCGCGGCGCCACCAGCACCGCCGGGTTCAGCACCGCGCCCGGATCGAACGCCGCTTTGAACTCCTCGAACGCCGCCAGCAGCTCAGGGCTGTACATCGCCGCCAGCAGCCCGGACCGGGCCTGCCCGTCCCCGTGCTCCCCCGACACCGATCCGCCGTGCTCCACCACCAGGGCCGTCGCGGCGGCGGTGAACTCCGCGAAGCGCTCCCGCCCGGCGGCGGTCTGCAAGTCGTGATCGATCCGGACGTGCAGACACCCCTCGCCGAAGTGCCCGAACACCGTGCCCCGCCGCCCAGAGCGCCGCATCAGCGTCTCGAAGTCACGCAGGTAGGGCGCCAGCTGCTCGGGCGGCACCGCGGCGTCCTCGAAGCCCGGCCACGCCTCGGCGCCGTCCGGCGTCCGCGTCGCCAGCCCCGCGCCGTCCTCACGGATCCGCCACAGCGCCTTCTGGTCGGCCTCGCCGACCACGACGCGGGTCTGCGTGGCACCTTCCAAGTCCGCGACCAGCCCGACCGCCCGATCCGGCGTCGTCTCGATGAACAGCCAACCGCCGGCGTCGGGGAGCATCGCCGGCACCGCCGCCCGGCGCCGCGCCGCCCACACCCGCACCAGCTCCGCGTCCAGACCCTCGATCGCCGAAGGCCGAAGCGGCAGCGCCCGCGGCACGTCCGTCGCGGCCGCCACCATGTCCGGGTACGCCGCCACCACCAGCACCCGGTCTTGCAGCACCGGCACCAGCCGCAGCTCCGCCCCGAGCACCGCCGCGAGCGTGCCCTCGGAGCCGACCAGTGCCCGGGCCACGTCGAAGCCGTTCTCCGGGAGCAGGTGCTGGAGCGCGTAGCCCGACGCCTGGCGCGGGAAGCGGCCGAGTTCGCGCCGGATCGCCGCGCCGTGCCGCTCGGCCAGCGCCCGCAGCCGCCCGTCGAGCTCTGCGACGCCGCTGGTGCCGCGCCGCGCCGTGGCGCGGGTGCCGTCGGCGAGCAGCAGGTCCAGGCTCAGCACGTTGTCGGCGGTCGTGCCGAACGCCAGGGACCGGGCGCCGCAGGCGTTGTTGCCGATCATGCCGCCGAGCGTGCAGCGCGACGCCGTGGACGGATCGGGGCCGAACCGCAGGCGGTGCGGGGCCGCCGCGGCCTGGAGACGGTCCAGGACCAGGCCGGGTTCGACCCGCGCCGTGCGGGCGTCGGGGTCGAGGGCCAGGAGCCGGTTGAAGTGGCGCGAGCAGTCCAGCAGCAGGCCCTCGCCGATGGCGTTGCCGGCTACGGAAGTGCCGCCACCGCGCAAGGTCACCGGGACTCGGTGGTCGCGGCAGATGGCGACGGCCCGCGCCACCTGATCGGCGTCGCGCGGGAAGCCGACGCCGAGCGGGACGTGGCGGTAGTTCGACGCGTCGGCGGAGTACTCGGCGCGGCGGCGGCTGCTGAAGTCGACGTCGAGGCCGGCGGCTTCGAGCGCGGCGCGCCACCGGGAGTTGGAAGATCGCTCTGCCACGCTTCCAACGTAGCCGCACGGGGCGGCGTGCGGGTGCTTGCCGGCAGTTCGGGCAGTTCGGGCGCTCCGGGTGGTTCGGACGCTCCGGACGCTCCGGGCGCGCGACAAGGCTCGGACTAGTACGTTCGGAAGGCGAACCCGGCAAAGCACCACAAGGTGCGCCACGGCGGCCAAGGAGGCTCCGCGATGAAGAAGACCGACTACGCTCCCGGCACCCCGTGCTGGGTGGACTTGGGCACCTCGGACATGGAGGGCGCGAAGGCCTTCTACGGCGGCCTGTTCGGCTGGACCGCCGAGACCAGCGAAGACCCGGCCACCGGTGGCTACACCATGTTCCTGCTCGACGGGGTCCCGGCCGCCGGAGCGATGCCGCTGATGGCGCCGGAGCAGCCGGTGGCCTGGTCGACGTACGTCTCGGCCCAGGACGCCGATGCCATCGCGACGAAGGTCGGCGAGGCGGGCGGCACCGTCCTGGTGCAGCCCATGGCCGTGACCGACGTCGGCCGCATGGCCTTCTTCGCCGACCCGACCGGCGCCGCCTTCGGCATCTGGCAGCCCGGAACGTTCCCGGGCGCTGGGGTCGTCAACGAGCCGGGCGCGCTGTGCTGGGACGAACTGGCCACGCGCGACGCGGCGACGGCCAAGAAGTTCTACACAGCGGTGTTCGGCTGGGACACCCGGGACAGCTCCACGGAGGATGTGGAGTACACCGAATGGCTGCTGGACGGCCGCAGCATCGGCGGCCTGATGCCGATGGACGACAAGTTCCCGCCAGAGACCCCGCCGCACTGGGCGGTGTACTTCGCGACCGCGAACTGCCAGGCGACGGTGGACAAGGTCGGGATGCTGGGCGGGACGGTGGCTGTGCCGCCGACGCCGATCCCGGTGGGGGTGTTCGCGGTTTGTCAGGATCCGCAGGGCGGCTACTTTTCGTTGGTGCAGTTGAATGAGGAGGCTGAGGCTCGGCGCGAGAGAGGGGAGTAGGGGCTGCCTCACTCCCTACGCTGCCGCAGCATGATCCGCGACCGTGTCATCCCCGCCGCCCCACCGGCCGCCAGAACCGGCAGCGCCACGATCACCACCAGCAGGAACAGCCACGGCACCACTAGCTGCGCCGGGCCCTGGCCCGGCCCGAACACCGACACCTTCCCGACCGCGCTGTGCTTCGCCTCCAGCAGCCCCACCGCGGGCAGCAGCCCGAACAGGCCGCCGAGCAGCGCTCCGAGGCCGGCGGTCGCCGCCGCCTGGGAGCCGGCCAGGGCCCGCCGCACCCGGGGCCGGGCCCCGACCGCCGCCAGGGTCTGAAGGTCCTGCTGCGCGTCCGTGATCGCCAGACCGGTCGCCACCGCCGCGGCGCCGAGCATCACCACGCCGGCCACCGCGGCCAGCGCCAGCAGCCCGATCCAGGCCCCGCCCTGATAACCGCGCTCCACATAAAAGCTCTGCTGCACCCCGGCCGCCGCCGCGATGTCGTCGGCATGCTTCTGCTCGGCGCGGGTCGGCATGCGCGAGGTGTCGAAGATGATCGACTGCGGAGTGAAGACGACGCCGAGTCTGTCCAAGGCTCCGGGCGCGACGATGGCCTGCACCGACGCCACGTCGGCAGTGGACAGATACGCGGGCAGCGTGATGCTCGGCGGCGGGGTGCCGCACCGCGGTGGTCCGATCGGCACGCCATCGCCCGAGGCCCCGTACGTGGTCGCACCGTCCGCGTCCCGGCAGGCGACGTTCACCGCCACCTGCGCGGTCGGTTCAGGCCCGGCCGTGTACAGGTCCTGGGGGTTGAACACCACGATCCCGCCGGCCCGCAACACGCTCTCCGCCGCCGGATCGCTGCGGCCGAGGACGGCGCGCACCGCCTGCGGACCGCCGGCGATGATCGACCCCATCCCGGTCTCGTAGTGCCGCTCCGAGATCCAGGCGTGACCCCGGTAGACGCAGCGCGGGTCGTTCTCGTGTTGTTCGTCGGCCTTGCTCAGCGCGTCCCCGGACAGCCCCTGCGCGGTCGGCGGGCAGAGGCTGGATGCTGGACGCTGCACGTAGGGCATATAGACCGGCGTCGGCTGCGCGACCGTCTTGCGGGAGCCGGAAACGGTGCCCTGCCCGCCACCCCGGCCCGCCGCCGGAGTCTGCACGCCCTCGATGACCGAGTACCCGCTGGTCGGCAACACCGCCGCGAGCTGCGCCGCCAACCGCTCCGGCGACCGGTCCAGGCCCGCGGCCAAGTTCACCGCCGCCTGGCCGGGGCGCAGGTCCGAGGCGTAGTCGTGCCGGTCCTGCGCGTCAGTCGACGTCAGGATCATCGCGACCGCCGAAGCCCCCGCGACCGCCGCCATGATCGCCGCCACCGCCGGGGCCGTGCGCCCCCGGTTGCGCGCCCCGTCGCGCACCGCCAGCCGGGC
>JABFWL010000297.1 GCA_013362315.1 Catenulispora sp.
CGTGCGGGCGGCGCTGGCCGTCGGCCGTCGCGCCGCCGCCGAACAGCTCGTCGAGGACGTGGCCGCGGGTCTGGAGGGGCGGGACGCCCCGGCGGCGGACGCGGAGCTGCGGCTGGCGCGCGGCCATCTGCTCAGCGAGCCGAAGGCCGCGGCTGAACAGTTCGAGCAGGCACGCGACCTCTGGGTCGAGATCGGTCGCCCCTATGATGCCACGCGGGCGACGGAATGCATGGGGAACGCCATGGCGGCGGTCGATCCTGACCGCGCGGGCGAGTGGTACCGGGAGGCGATCAGCGCCTATCGCGACCTGGGCGCCGCCCACGATGCCGCACGCTGCGGGCACGCCGTCAAGGAGCTCGGCCTGGCTCCTCCGGCGAGCCGTGGCCGCCGCGGTTACGGCAACGCGCTGTCGCCGCGGGAGCGGCAGGTCGCCGAGTTCGTGGCCCGGGGGGCGACGAACCAGGAGATCGCCCAGGCCTTGTGTCTGTCGCCGCGCACCGTCGAGCTGCACGTGGCCCACGCGCTGCGCAAGCTCGGCACGACCAGGAAGAACGTGGGAGCGGTGCTCGAAGAGCGGGAAGCATCGGCCTGACCTGGGACCCGTAGTGTGACCTGGGTCATACGTATACGTGTTTAATCGGTGAACTTATTGCCTTGAGATCACCGGGCGGCAAGGCTGTCTACACGCACCGTAATGAGCGCGTGTGGAGGAAACAGGGATGAACACGACACAAGACGTACAAGACGCCACCGAGACCGGCACCTCTGAGACGGGAGCTTCCGCGTGTACCCGCTTCCGATGGTGACTCTGGCCGCCGCTACCGTCTCGGCCGCGTCCGTGGGTTTCCTGACCGGCCTGGCGGCGATGCGGTCCCGGCTGCGCGAGGCGGTGCGGGATGCGGCGCACGCCCGCTGGGTCGCCGACCACGACGCCCTGACCGGCCTGCCCAACCGGGCCGCCGCCCGCCGGCACTACGAGCGGGCCACCCAGGCCGGGCAGCCTTGCACGGTCGCGCTGCTCGACCTGGACGACTTCAAGATCGTCAACGACACCTGGGGCCACCAGGCCGGCGATGCGCAACTGGTCGCGATCGCCGAGCGCCTGAGCGCCGCGGTGAAGGCGGTGGGCGGTACCGCGTTCCGGCTGGGCGGCGACGAGTTCGCGCTGCTGCTGCCGACCGACGATCCGCATGCGGCGCAGCACCAGGTGGCCGCGGCCGTCGCCGCGATCAGCGCGGCGCTGCCGCTGGCTCTGGACGATGTTCGGACGGTTGTCACGTCGCCGAGCGCGTCGGCGGGGATTGCCGCCGCGGCGGCGGGGAGCAGCTTCTCTGACACGCTGAAGCGCGCGGACATAGCGCTGTACCACGCGAAGGGTGACCGGTCGGCGCCGCGGATCCACTCGCCTGAGCTGCGGCATCCGGTGCGGGGGCATGGTGGGCACGGTGGACATGGCGGGCACGGGGCGCATGGCGGGCACGGCGGGCACGGGGGCGCCGCCGCCGAGATGATCACGGTGGGGTGAGGGCGGTCGCGCGGTCGCGCGGCGTGGTCCAGTGGTCGGACCCTGACGGCTACTGGGCAGCGCTTCGAGCGCGATGCCTGCGTACCGCGTCCCGGTTGGCGCAGCGCTGCGAGCAGTACCGTTGGCGGCCGGTACGGGAGGTGTCGGCGAAGATCGTGGTGCACTCGCTCACCTCGCAGCGGCCCAGCCGGTGCATGCCGCGGTCGGCCAGGTGCACAGCGGTGCCGACGGCGAAGAGCACGTCGGGTGCGTGGCTTAAAAGCAAGATCAAGATCAAGAGCATGGTGAAGGGCCGGTGCCTCCGGCGGGCCTCAATTCCGGCCTCAATTCCCTCGGGGAACATGCGCGAGTCCATCGGGCGGCTGCGGCTCTGGAGGCGGAAGTAGGCACGTCGGGCGTTCGGCCGCCGGTAGTGGAGGCGGAGGTGGGCGCGTCGGGCGGTCGGCCGCCGGTAGTGGAGGCGCAGGTGGGCGCGTCGGGCGGTCGGCCGCCGGTTCACGATCGGGGCTGACTCCGGCCGCCGGGCGGTTCGTTCGGAGCCCGGGCGCGGACCGGCGCGCGCGGAGTGGAGCAGTGTCCGCGCGCGCCGGTCGGGGTGGGTCGTCAGTGGTTCGTCAGTGGTTCGTCAGACGCCGACGATTGTCCATTCGTTGTTGGTGCTGGAGTTGGGGGACCACAGGACGCAGGTGGAGCCTGCTGAGGTGCTGCCGGCGCCGTCCAGGGCGGTGCCGGTGCCGCGGTTGACGATGTGGTAGCGGCCGTTGCCGGCGTCGGTGAGGGACCATTGCTGGTTGTTGCCGCCGTTCCAGGTGGTTTGGCGGGCGGGGGCGCCGTTGCTGGTGTTGCCCCAGCTGTCGGCGACCATGCCGTTGGTGCGGTTGACGATGCGGTAGTAGCCGCCGCCGAGGGGGACCAGTTGCCACTGGAGGTTGGTGCTGCCGTCGTAGCCCCACTGCTTCAGGTTGGAGCCGGAGGCGACGTTGCCGCCGCTGTCGAGGACCAGGCCGGTGGTGGCGTTCACGATCTTCGCCCAGCTGGTGGGCAGGGTGCCGCCGCCCAGGGCGGGGATCTGGCCGGAGAAGGTGAGCTTCACCGTGTAGGCCAGGGCGTTGAAGGGTGCGCTCGAGGAGGGCATGGCGAAGTGCAGGCCGCTGGCGTCCTGGGTGGGCTTGGGCAGGTTGATGTAGGTGCCGGCGGTGTTGTTCAGCAGCTGCGCTGACGTCAGTGTGCTGATGTTGAACTGGTTGGAGTTCAGGGTGCTGACGGTCATGGTGCCGCCCTGCCAGCCCAGCGCCGTGGCGTAGAGGACGGTGTTGTCCTTGCTGCGGGTGAAGCGGACGTCCTGGGCTACACCGGCCTTGGGGCCGGAGAAGGAGCCGCCGCCCATCGCGGTGGGGCCCTCGCCGTAGGAGCTCCACGCGCGGGTGGCGTAGATCGCCTCGCCGAAGCGGCCGAGCCAGTCGCCCATGCCGAGCAGGATGGTTTGCTGGCCCGACGGGATGGTGCCGTCGGCCATCGGGGCGATGTTCAGCAGCATGTTGCCGCCCTTGGCCACGCGGTCGATCAGCGCGTGCAGCAGTGCCTGGGTGGTGTAGTAGCCGATGCCGACCGTGTAGCACCAGCTGGAGGAGGAGATCGAGTCGTCGGTGAGCCAGTACGGCGTGAGCAGGCTGCCGGGGCCGCCGCGTTCGAAGTCGAACACCTCACCGTTGGTGTTGAAGCCGTCCTTGTAGGTGGCCACCACGTCCTTGTTCCACGACACGGCCTGGTTGTAGTAGTAGGACAGGAAGGCCAGGCGCTGCGATTCCTGCACGTTGTTCAGGTCGAAGTCCTGCCAGATCAGGTCCGGCTGGTAGCCGTTGATCACCTCGACCAGCTTGTTGTACCAGAGCTGGTTCTCCGCGGTGGTGCCCATCTGCCCGTACAGCTTCTGCAGTGTCGCCGTGGACTGCTGCGGCACGTACTGGTAGTAGCCGAGGAAGTGGTAGGCGTGGTGCAGCGAGGCCATGAACTTCAAGCCCTGGGCGCGGATCGCCTGGGCGTGCAGGGACACCAGGTCCAGGCCCGGGCCGGTCTTCACCGAGTTCCACTCGTTCACGCTGCTGTTCCACATCGAGTAGCCGTCGTGGTGCTCGGCCACGGGACCGGCGAACCGGGCGCCGGCGTTCTTGAACAGCTGCGCCCAGGCGTTCGGGTCCCAGTTGCCGCCGGCCGAGGTCAGCTTCGGGGCGAACTTGGTGAAGTGCCCGGACTTGTCGTTCGCCCCGAGGACGAAGTTGTGGTACGGCCACACCGACGGGTCTCCGTAGGTGGCGATGTGGTGCTGGTTCTCCGCCGAACCCGAGTTGTACATGTTCCGCGGGTACCACTCGTTGCCGAAGGCCGGCACCGAGAAGGCGCCCCAGTGGTAGTAGATGCCGAACTTCGCGTCCTGGAACCACTCCGGCGTCGGCGGGTGCTGGTCCACCGAGGACCAGGACGCGGTGTAGCTCTGCGGGCCCGCGTTCGCCGACGCGTCCGGGGCGAAGCGGAACAGGCCGAAGGAGGCTGCGGCTCCTGCGGCACCTGCGGTGGTCAGCAGTCTGCGACGACTGATCGGGGACGAGGACATACGACGGATCCTTTCGGGCGAAACGACACGGCCTGGGGATGTCATCCTCGCGGGCTGCCCGGCATCGGTCCGCGATTGATGGGATGTCTAGCGTCAGGTCTGTGATTGAAAGTGCCAAGAAGACGCAGGAACGTCAAGGGCTCGTTTCAGAAACCGCATCGCCCGTCTGTACCATCGTGGTCAGACATCCCATGTAAGAGCTCGATGCCGCTGGATCCTCAATGGTGGGCGAACTGGACCCCGGTGTGCTGCACGACCCCCGGCGACACCGAGATCCCGGTGATCACCAGCTGCTGGCCGTAGATGTCGGTGACCCGGATCGTGCCGCCGCACCCGGTGCCGTCGGCGGAGAGGAAGTAGTTGTAGTCGGTCCTGGGCAGCTGCCGCCAGCCGCCGCCGACTTTCAGCTCGAGTTGGGCGACCGGGTTACGGTGGCCGATCACTTGGACGGCGCACCACCACTGGCTGGAACCGGTCTTGTAACGGATCGAGATCGGGTTTCCGGCGGCCGGACTGACCAGGCTCCACGTGATCGACAGGCGGCCCACCCGGAGGTCGGCGAGCTTGGAGAACGCCTCGTGGCTCAGGTCGATCTGGCCCGGGGCGCAGGGCGCGGGGCACTCGTTGGTGATGAGCACGGTGATGGACTTGCCGTTGTCCGCGTGGATGGCGATGGTGTCGCCGCAGGCCTTCGACGTCTCGTAGTCGGCCACGTTCATCGCCGCGATCATCATGGTGGCGGCCGGGCCGAAGAGGCAGGCGCCGTCGCCGGTTCCGGCGTCGTAGGCGGTCGCAACACCCTTATAGCTGACGCCGGGCCGGATCCGCCCGGCCAGCGAGGCGGTGGACGGCGCGGTCGAAGAGCCGGTCGAAGCGGCGGCCGACGATGTGGTGGCAGGCGCGGTGGACGGCGAGGTGGACGGCGCGGTCGGCTTTGTGCTCGACGCGGAAGTTGCGGCGGTCGGCGACGTACCACCCGAACTCGGCCGGGAGGACGCCGACGAAGGCACGTCCGTGGCAGACGACGAAGGCGGCGTCGGGATCGATGTCGGCGTCGGCATCGCCGCGGAACTGGTTATCGCGGCTGGGGCGCCTGCCGCTGTGCCCGACGAGCTAGAGCCGCAGGCCGCGGTTCCGGCAATGGTGAGGCCCAGCGCGATCACAGCGGTGGCCATCCGATGTCTGTTCACAGGTCTCCTTGAGTGCGAGGCTGCACATCATATGAGTCCTGCGTTTCCGGCCAACCACACTACGGACCGCGCTCCGACCGTCACCCGAGCCGAGGCGGGCTCCCCCGACCATGGCTCACCGACCGCGGTCACCGCGCCGAGGTTCCCCGCGCCCGAGCCGCCGTAGACGGCGGCGTCGGTGTTGAGGATTTCGCGCCAGATGCCGGGCCACGGCATGCCGATCCGCCGGTCCCGCAGCTCGGCGCCCGAGAAGTTCGCGACGCAGACCAGCGCCGTGCCGTCGCCGAAGCGCCCGAACCTGGCGAAGGCGAGCAGGTTCGCGCCGGCGTCCGAAACCAGCCAGCGGGTCCCGTGCGGGTCGGCGTCGCGAATCCACAGCGCCGGGTGCTCGCGGTAGCGGGCGTTCACGTCGGCTACCAGCCGGGCCAGGCCGCGACCCCCGGCGTCATCGGCATCGGACCAGTTCAGCCCGTGTTCCTCGCTCCACTCCGTGCGCTGCCCGAACTCGCCGCCCATGAACAGCAGCTTCTTGCCGGGGAAGGCCCACTGGTACGCCAGCAGCCCGCGCAGGCCGCTCACCTGCTCCGCGCGCCAGCCGGGCTGCTTGCCTGCCAGCGAGCGCTTGCCGTGAACCACCTCGTCGTGGGACAGCGGCAGCAGATAGTTCTCAGAGAACGCATACGTCGAGGGCTGTGTCAGGTCACGATGACCGTAGCTGCGGTGGACGGGATCCCGCTCCACATAGCGCAGCGTGTCGTTCATCCAGCCCATGTTCCACTTCAGGTCGAACCCGAGGCCGCCCTCGGCGGTCGGCCGGGTCACGCCCGGCCACGCCGCCGACTCCTCGGCGATCGTCAGCACGCCGGGGTGCCGGGAGTGGATCTCCTCGTTGAGGCTTCTCAGGAGCGAGGTGGCTTCCAGGTTCTCCGTGCCGCCGTATATGTTCGGCTCCCACTGGCCCGGGCCTCGCGAGTAGTCCAGGTGCAGCATCGAGGAGACCGCGTCCACGCGGAGCCCGTCGGCGTGGAACTCCTCGATCCAGTACAGCGCCGAGCCGATGAGGAAGTCGCGTACCTCCGGCCGTCCGAAGTCGAAGATCAGGCTTCCCCAGTCGGGATGCTCGCCGCGGCGGGGATCAGGGTGCTCATAAAGCGCGGTACCGTCGAAGCGCGCCAGCGCCCACTCGTCGCGGGGGAAGTGTGCCGGTACCCAGTCGAAGAGCACTCCGATCTCGGCCTCGTGCAGTTGGTCCACCAGATACCGCAGGTCGTCGGGATGCCCGAGTCGGGAAGTGGGGGCGAAGAAGCCGGTGGTCTGGTAGCCCCAGGAACCGCCGTAAGGGTGCTCCATCACCGGCAGGAACTCCACATGCGTGAAGCCGTGCGCGTGGAGGTGGTCCACCAGTTCCGAGGCCAGCTCCCCGTAGGAGCGCCCACGCCGCCACGAGGGCAGGTGCACCTCGTAGACCGACATCGGAAGCGCCGCGTGCTCGCCGGCGGCCTCCCGGCGCCGCTTCAGCCAGTCAGTGTCCTGCCACTGGTGGGAGGAGGCGAAGATGCGGGAGGCGTCCGCCGGCGGCGTCTCGGTGTGGAACGCCACCGGATCGGCCTTCAGCCGCCACGTCCCGTCGGCGCACTGCACGCGGTACTTGTACCGGTCCCACTGCCCGGCGCCCTCGGCGAAGCCGTGCCAGCAGCCGGTCCAGTCGTCGAAGCTGAGCTCCGCGGCGCGATTTGGGTCCCAGCCGTTGAAGTCGCCGGCCACCTGCACGCGCCGCGCGTTCGGGGCCCACACCCCGAACCGGGTGCCCCCGGCCTCGGGGTGGGCTCCGAACCGGTCCCAGTAGCGCGGCCCCCCGGTCACGCCGCCAAGCCCGCCGACACCAGCAGGTTGCCCTCAGGTATCGCGATGGGTCGCTGCCGGGACTGCCACAGCTCCTCCGGCTCGGCCGACACCGCCGGCGCGTCGCCGACCGCCGCCGCGTACACCGCGGCGGTCTGCTCGCCCACCGTCGGCCAGCCGTAGCGGCGGGGCAGCATCGCCTTGGCCGTGACCGCCATCCGGCGGGCTCCGGGCCGGTCGGCCAGCAGCGTGGACACCGAGTGCGTCAGCGCTTCCTCGTCGCGCGCCGGGAAGGTCATGCCGGTGACGCCCGGCTCGACGATCTCGGCCAGCCCGCCGGTCGCCGCGACCGCGAGCGGGGCGCCGGCCGCGGCGGCTTCCAGAGCCACCATGCCGAAGGGCTCGTACAGGCTCGGCACGACCATCGCGTCGGTGGCGGCCATCGTGGCCGACAGGCCGGAGCCGAGGAAGCCGCCGAAGCTGACCGCGTGTTCCAGGCCCAGGCGGCGGGTCAGGTCCTCCAGCTCGCCGCGGTTGGGGCCGTCGCCGCAGATGACGGCCCGCAGTCCGGGGTGGGCGCTGCGCAGGCCGGGCAGTGCGTGCAGCAGGTGCTGGACGCCCTTCTCGTGAACGAGGCGCCCGGCGAACCCGACCAGCGGGCCGCTGCCGGCGTACTTCGCCCGGGCCACCTCGACCTGCTTGGGCGTGGCCCGCCAGCGCGGCACGTCGACGCCGTTGGGGACGGCCTCGATCTTCGCGAGCGGCACGTCGAGCAGGGCCGAGACCTCCCGGCGCATGTACTGGGAGCAGACCAGCACCCGGGACGCCTCCTGTGCGAGCCAGCACTCGATGGAGTGGATGCCGCGGTTCAGGTCGCCGGGCAGCCAGCCCTGGTGCCGGCCGGCCTCGGTGGCGTGGACGGTGGCCACCAGCGGGATTCCCAAATGGTCCTTGACAGTGACGGCGGCGTGGGTGACCAGCCAGTCGTGGGCATGGACGAGTTCGAACCCCTCGCCGCGGGCGGCGTGCAGGGCGGTCCGGGTCAGGGTGTGGTTGAAGGCGACGGCCCAGGCCAGCAGGTGCTCGGTGGTCAGCGGGATGACCGGCGGGTCCTGCGGCGCCCGGACCACGCGCACTCCGTCGATGACCTCGTCCAGGGGCGCGCCGGGCGCGTGGCGGGTGGCCACGGTGACGTCGTGCCCGGCCCGGGCCAGGGTGGTGGCAAGCGCGTGGACGTGCCGGCCGAGACCGCCGACGACGACCGGGGGGTATTCCCAGGAAAGCATGAGGAGCTTCCTTTTACCGAACGTGGTCGTCGCAGCCATCGGTTCGCCTCCTCGTCAGGATCACGGGTGCCGTCGCTCAAGGCGTGTTCTTCGGCGGTGTGACCAGCATGGCGGCGGCAGATTGCACACACGTTGCGCTCGTGAAGCCATCGTGTTCAGGATTCGTGCGTATGTGCTCTTCGGAAACCGCCCGAAACCATCGGCGACCACACTGGCTCCATGGAAGACGCCGAACGGATCCGCCTGAGTGCCGCCGACGCCGAGAGCGGCGCCCGCGTGCCCTGGCGGGAATGGGGCCCTTATCTTGCCGAGCGTGCCTGGGGCACGGTCCGAGAGGACTACTCCCAGGGCGGCACCGCCTGGGACTACTTCCCGCATGATCAGGCCCGGTCCCGGGCCTACCGCTGGAACGAGGACGGCCTCGGCGGGATCTGCGACGACCAGCAGCGGTTCTGCTTCGCGCTCGCGTTCTGGAACGGCGTGGATCCGATCCTCAAGGAGCGGTTGTTCGGAGTCAGCGGCCAGGAGGGCAACCACGGCGAGGACGTCAAGGAGTACTGGTGGTTCCTGGACTCCACGCCGACCCACTCCTGGATGCGCTGGCGGTACCACTACCCGCAGCGTGAGTTCCCGTACCACGACCTGCTGGACACCACGCGGGCCCGAGGCGCCGCCGATCCCGAGTACGAGCTCGTGGACACCGGGGTCTTCGACGACGACCGGTATTGGGCGATCACCGCCGACTATGCCAAGGCCGGGCCGCACGACATGTGCATCCGCGTGCGGGTGGAGAACATGGGCCTGGAGCCGGCCACCCTGCACGTCCTGCCGACCTTGTGGTTCCGCAACACCTGGTCCTGGGGACTGCCGGGAAACGACCCGATGCCGCGGATCACCGTCCACGGCACGCGGCTCGCCGGCGAGCACTCGCATCTTCGGGCCGGCCTGTCGCTGTACGGCGACGGCAGCCCGGAGGTGCTGGTCTGCGACAACGAGACCAACAGCGAGCGGTTGTGGGGCTACGGCGGGTACAGCCAGTTCCCGAAGGACGGGATCAACGACTACGTCGTGGCCGGGGCCGAGACCGTCAATCCTGAGCGTGTCGGGACCAAGGCGGCGCTGCGGTACGTGCTGACGGTGCCGCCGTGGCAGTCGGCGGAGATCCGGCTGCGGCTGCGGATGTCCGGCCCCGGCGTGCCGGGGCGGACTCGCGCCCGGCTGCTGGGCCGCGACTTCGACCGGGTGATGGAGGACCGGGAACAGGAGGCTGACGAGTTCTTCGCGGGGCTGACGCCCGACACCTGCTCCGAGGACGAGGCGATGGTGCTGCGGCAGGCCGTCGGCGGCCTGCTGTGGTCCAAGCAGTTCTACCACTACAACGTGCCGCGCTGGCTGGACCACGACCCCGGCCACGCCGCGCCGATCGGCGGCACCGCGCGGCGCAACGGGCACTGGTGGCACATGTCGGCGCGCGACGTCATCGCGATGCCCGACACCTGGGAGTACCCCTGGTTCGCCGCCTGGGATCTGGCGTTCCACGCCGTCGCGCTGGCCCGGGTGGATCCGGGCTTCGCCAAACAGCAGCTGCTCCTGCTGCTGCGCGAGTGGTATCTGCACCCGAGCGGGCAGATGCCGGCGTACGAGTGGAACTTCGGCGACGTGAACCCGCCGGTGCACGCCTGGGCCGCGCTGCAGGTGTTCGCCGCCGACGGCAGCCGGGACTTCGGCTTCCTCAAGCGCGTGTTCCACCGGCTGCTGCTGAACTTCACGTGGTGGGTCAACCGGCTGGACGCCGAGGGCAAGAACGTCTTCGAGGGCGGATTCCTGGGCCTGGACAACATCGGCCCGTTCGACCGCAGCGCGGGCGTGCCGGCGGGCGGGCAGCTGGAGCAGAGCGACGGCACGGCGTGGATGGCGCTGTTCACCCTCACGATGATGGACATGGCGCTGGTCCTGGCGACCGAGGACAGCGCCTACGGCGAGATGGTCACCAAGTTCTTCGAGCATTTCGCGCTGATCGTCGAGGCGGCCAACACCCAGGGCTTGTGGAACGAGGAGGACGGCTTCTATTACGACGTGATCCGCGTCCCCGGCCAGGAGGCCGTGCCGCTGCGGGTCCGCTCCGTGGTCGGGCTGCTGCCGCTGAGCGCCGCCGCCACGGTGTCCTCGGCGGCGCTGGCGGCCATCCCGGAGCTGGAGCAGCGCGTCGCGTGGTACCGGACCAACAAGCCGCACTACGCCGACGTGCTGGCCGGGCGCATGATGCCGGCCAGCGACGTGCGGCTGCTGACCATGGTCCGGCACGACCAGCTGCCGCGGCTGCTGGAGCGGATGCTCGACGAGGAGGAGTTCCTGTCCGAGCACGGTCTCAGAGCCCTGTCACGCGCCCACCTGGCCGCCCCGTTCACGGTGCGCCTCGGCGAGGCCGACTACAGCGTCGGCTACGAGCCGGCCGAGTCGCGCACGACGCTGTTCGGTGGCAACTCCAACTGGCGCGGCCCGATCTGGTTCCCGGTCAACTACATGCTCATCGACGCCCTGGACCGCCATCACCGCTTCTTCGGCGACCAGCTGCGCGTGGCGTACCCGACCCCCGGCGCCGACGGCACCGCGCCCCGGCGCGGCATGCCGAGCCGCGAGGCGACACTCGGCGAGATAGCCGACGACCTGTCACGCCGCCTGGTGTCGCTGTTCCTGAACGACGCCGACGGCCGACGGCCGGTCTTCGGCGAGACGGAGCTGTTCCAGAAGAACCCGGACTGGCACGACCTGATCCCCTTCCACGAGTACTTCCACGGCGACACCGGCGCCGGGCTTGGGGCGTCACATCAGACGGGCTGGACCGCGCTGGTGATCAACTTGATCCTGCGTCCGGCGGCCGGCACTTGATCCGGAGCTTGAGAGGTGACCGATGAGTTTCCGGCCCGGGCGTCGTCTACTCAGACGCAACGCCCGAACGGAACCCATCAAAGGATGACGAAGTGAACGAGCTGAACGCAGAGCAGGTCCGGCAGGCGATCGTCGAGCACACCCGGCGGCTGGCGGAATCCGCCGTCGCGGCCGGGCCCGGCGCCGCCCTGCCGACCGCTCCGGACTGGACCGTCACCCAGCTGGTCGAGCACGTGGGCCAGACCCACCACTGGGTCGCGGAGATCATCGAGCGGCGCATCACCGACCCCGGGCAGCTGCCCTCGGAGATGGCCGTGCTCCCCACCGACCCCCGCGAGTGGAAGACCTGGCTGGCACACTCCGCGCAGCGCTTCGTCAGCGCATGCTCCGACGACGCCCTGGACGCGCCGGTGTTCAACGCCGCCGCCGACGAGCGATCCGGCACCTGGTTCTGGATGTCCAGCCTCCTCAACGAGGCAGTCGTCCACGGCTTCGACGCAGCCTGCGCCCTCGACCGCCCAGCCGACATCGACCCGGCGATCGACCCCGCCATCGCCGCCGCGCTCATCACCAACCACTTCAAGATGCTCACCTCCCCCACCTGGGAGCTACGGCGCCCCGCATCCGCCCACGCCATCCGCGGCACGGGCCAGACACTGCAGTGGCTGGCCAGTGACAGCGACAGCGACAGCACCGGCGCCTGGTTCATCGAACGACGGCCGGACGGAGCGACGTATCAGCTCGGCACCCGCCCCGCCGACGTGACCGTGACCGGCTCGGCGGGATCGCTGCTGCTGGTCCTGACCCGACGACTGCCTCTCATCGGCAGCGCTGCCGCCGCCGGCGTCAAGGTCGAAGGCGACACCGGCCTCGCTCAGCATTGGCTGGAGCACACCGCGCACGTCGCCGGTTGACCGGCTCGCTCTGTGGGGTGGCCGGCTTTCAGTCAAAGTCAAAAGCCAGTCAAGAGATTGATGAAAGGCCGGCGCCTTCAGCGGGAGCCTCAGTTCCCTCGGGGAACATGCGCCAGTCCATCGGGCGGTCCGGTGAGGCGCGGCGCCGGCGGTTTGTGAGGTGGCTGCGGTTTGTTCCCCTCGCTCACGTCGTCAGCCGCAAGCGGTACAGCACCGGCCCTGGGGTGTCAACTCT
>JABFWL010000134.1 GCA_013362315.1 Catenulispora sp.
CGTGAAGGTAAGACTCACGCTGCCGTTCAGCAGCCTGCTCCCGGAGGACGAAGGCCCGTCGGTGGACCCCTCCCGCTTCCGGCCCGACACCGACCTCTACCCGGGCCACTGGAACCCCGGCCAGAAACCCCAGCCCTGGAGCCTCCCAGAGACGGCGGCGCTCCAGGCCGAGGCGCGCGCCGTGCTGGGCGCCGCGTTGGCGGCCTTGCCGGACCGGCACCGCGTGGTGGTGACGCTGCGGGACGTGGAGGGTTACAGCTCTGAGGAGGTGAGTTCGATGCTGGGCATCTCCGCCGGGAACCAGCGGGTCATCCTGCATCGGGCGCGCGGTGCGGTGCGGGCGCGGTTGGAGTCGTATTTCGCGGACTCCATACCACGCCGCGCACCGCTCGACACCGATACGCAGCGGGCGTCTAAGCCCCCTGAGCTCGTATCCAAGGCCTCTGAATCAGAGGCTGCCGCTACCGCGTCACCGCGGCCAGCCCGGCGGCGCTCGCCGGCAGCCCGGTCGCGGTGACGCTCACGGCGCCCGGCGTGCCGTCGGCGGCCAGCGCCACGTCGTCGATCCGGCCGCCGGCGTTGTCCAGGATCCACAGCCCGCCGCCGCTGACCGCGGCGTCGCCGACGTGTCCGCCGGGGGCCGCCGCCGTGGCGTCGAGCAGCCGCAGCGAGCCGTCGCCACCCACGGCGTAGGTGGACACGGTGCCCGAGCCGGCGTTCTCGACGTAGGCGACGCGGCCGTCGGCTCCGACGGCGACCCAGCAGGCCGCGGTCTGGCCGTCCGGCAGCGCCGCGGCGGTGTTCCGCAGCGCGCCATACCGTACCTGGTAGCCGCTGGCCGAGCTGGCCCCGGCCCCGGCGCCGACGTTCGACACCACCGCGGTACCGCCGCGGCCGAAGGCGAACCCGAACGGCGTCTTGCCGGCCGAGGGGTTGCGCACGGCCGGCCGCGGTGCGCCGAAGTAGTCGAGGGCGAACAGGTCGATGGTGCTCGACCCCTTCTCGGTCACCAGCAGCGCGGACCGGTCCGGCGTCACCGCCACCTGGGCGGCCCCGGCCGCGCCGGCCGACAAGGGCTGCTGCCCGATGCGGAACAGGCTGCCCTCGAAGCGCCGGTAGGCGGTGACAGTGTTCTGGCCCAGGACGTAGACGCGGTCGCCGGCCACCGCGACGCTGATCGGCGTGCTGCCGGTCGCGGTGCTGCCCAGCAGCCGCAGCGCGCCGGAGCGCTCGACAGCGAACGCCGAGACGGTGTCGGAGCCGGCGTTGACGGCGTAGAGGGTGCGACCGCCGTCGGCGACTGTCACAGCGCCCTGTGATCCGAGGCCGCCGCCGTTGCCGGCTCCGCCGGTCGGATAGCGGCCGACGAGGGAGCCGTCGCCGTGGTAGGCGACGATCTCGTTGGCCGCGGCGGCGTTGGTCTCGACGTAGACGGTCGTGCGGGCGGCGGCTGGCTGGGCCGTCGCGGCTTGGGCCGGCGCCGCCACGGCGACCACGCCCAGCGCTCCAGCCGCCCCGGCAACGACAGCCACTTTGGACAACGCGTGCTTGGTGTTCACTGTGCTTCCCTCCGAAGAAGAGCTCTGACGGAGAGTGCAGTGTCGAGGGGGTGCCGGAACGTTACAGTGCCGAAGCGCTACAGCGGATCCGACCCCGTCTGCTTCCAGTCCCGGAACGCTTCGAGCAGCTTGGCGCGCGCCGGTTCGGACAAGGCGTCGGCCGCACCAAGCGTCCCGAGGCTGTCGACGCTCTGCCGGATCTGGGCCAGATAGGTCTCACAGCCGTCGCACTCGGCGAGATGCGCGACGAACCTCGCCTCGTCGGCCGCCGGCAGCGCGCGGTCCAGGAAAGCGGTGACCAGCTCGACGAACTCGTCGCAGTTCACGGTTCGGCGTCCCCTCTCCCGGCTTCTCGTTCCCCGCTGCCCTTTCGTTTCCTTCGATGCGGACCATTGGATCACATCGCGCGTGTCGTGGTGCCCAGAAAGCCCACTGCGGCCCGGCCCGCAGGTCACCACCAGCTTGTTCGTGTTCTTATTCAGCCCTATCCTCCTTGTTCAGCCCTAACCTCCGTGTTCACCACCAGCCTTCTTTGTTCAGCACTAGACCATCGGTTCGATCAATACCGGCCCCGATCAGCGGTTGGACAGTGGTGGAGGCGCGAATCTACGTCAGATGTCACCCCGGATCCGCCTTCCGGCGGCGTCCGCGGCTGCACTAGGCTCCGGCGCTGTCCGGGCATCTTGCCCGTTGACAACAGCCAGTCAGTTCGATGTGAGCCGGACTCGAGCGCTCGCGTCCGGCCCGGAGAAGAGCCACCATGACTTCCACCAAAGCGCGCAGCGCAGGGTTCGGGGCGGTCGCCACGTTCGCCGGCGTCGCGGCGTCGCTCGGCTGGGCGGGCGTCGCCCACGCCGACGACACGGGCGCGGCGTTCGGCACCGACCACGAGCACACGAACTGCTCGATCGATCGGAACGACATCCAGTACGCACCGGCCGACGCCAAGGGCGGCCCGGTCGGCGGCTGGCAGACCGCGGCGGGCTTCCAGCGCCTGCCGGACGAGCCGGTGAACGGCATCGTGGTGCGGATCGCGAACGACCACGGCAAGCCCGCCGACCCGGGGTGCACCCGGACCGTGTCCCTGGCCTCGTACACGGCCGGCGGCGCCACCTGGGAGACCTCAGCACTGCAGGGCTTCGTGGGTGTCGCGCACGTCACGCTCGACAAGGCCCACACCTCCGGTCTGCTAAAAGTGCCGCTGCCCACCGGCGCCGACGGCAAGGCCTGTTTCGGCCAGCTGGACCTGTACTTCGGCGACACCGTCTACGACGGCAAGACCGGCCCCGGCCACGGCCCGCTGCCGCACTATCCGGACTCCAGCACCCCGCCGCCCAAGAACCTGATCGCGGCCTGGAACGGCGGCTCCGACAAGTGCGCGCCGCCGGTCACGCCGCCGACGACGCCGCCCACCACGACGCCGACCTCGTCCCCGTCCACAGCGCCGTCCACGGCACCCTCCACGGCGCCTTCCTCGACGCCGCCGAGCTCCCCGTCGACCCCGGCGAGCAGCGCGCCGACCACGCCGCCGACCACCCCGCCGGCCACCCCCACGGCGTCCGGCAGCACCCCGCCGGTCGCCGGCGCGACCACGCCGCCGCCTTCGACCACCTCCAGCCCGGGCACCCCGAGCCTGGCGCACACCGGCTCCAACGCCGGCGTGATCAGCCTGATCGCGCTGGCGTTCTTCGGCGCCGGCGGCACCGCGGTGATGGCTTCCCGCAAGGCGGCCGCGGCACGGAAGCACTGATCAGCGCCCGAGCGGGCGACTGAGCTAGACCGGGCAACGCTGGGCAAGACTGAGCACGGAGTATCGGCGCCGGGCGCACGGCGCCGATATCCCCGATACGTCGAGAACCGCCGACCGGCCTCGCAGCCGGTGGGCGGTTCTCGTTGCCAGGACCCCGTATGTCAGTTCCCGCGCGAACAAAACAGGCTGCTGCGATTTGAGCATTTGAGCTCGTCAGCGGTGACGGTCCGGTCGGCGCTGGAAATGGCAGCCCCCGCCGCCTTTCAGCCCTCTTCCGATCCCCGCCGCCGCTCCTGCCGCCGCAGGTACCGCTCGAACTCGCGGGCGATCGCCTCGCCGCTGGCCTCCGGCAGATCCGCGGCGTCCTCGTTGTCGCGCTGCTCCTCCAGCGTGCGCACGTACTCGCCGACCTCGGCGTCGTTCTCAGCCAGCTCGTCCACGCCGGCCTCCCAGGCCTGCGCCTCCTCGGCCAGCCGCTTCGTCGGCACCGACAGGTCCAGGACGTCCTCCAGCCGCCGCAGCAGCGCCAGCGTCGCCTTCGGCACCGGGGGGTGCGCCACGTAGTGCGGGACCGCGGCCCAGAACGACATCAGCGGGATGCCCGCGTAGCGGCAGGCCTCCTGGAACACCCCGGTGATGCCCACCGGGCCCTCGTAGGTCGGCGGCTCGACGTCGAACAGCGCCTGGTACGCCTCGTCGGCGCTGGTGCCGGTGACCGGGGTGGGCCGGGTGTGCGGCACGTCGGCCAGGTAGGCGCCGAGTGTGATGATCTGCCCCACGCCCAGGTCGCGCGCCAGGCCCAGGATCTCCTCGCAGAACGAGCGCCAGCGCATGTTCGGCTCGACGCCGTGCACCAGCACCAGGTCCCGCGGCTCCTCGTGGGCGTCGCCGGGCAGCAGCCGGGTGGGCGCCCGCACGATCGAGAACCGGGTGGTCGGCCAGATCACCTGCCGCACGTCGTCCACGGCGGCCAGCACCGGCCGGTGCACCTGGTAGTCGTAATAGTCCTCGCCGTCCAGCGCCGCGAACACCCGGCCGCCGCCGGAATAGGCCTCGGCCAGGTGCTTCACCGCGTTGGAGGCCGCCTCGCCGGCGTCGTTCCAGCCCTCGAACGCCAGGATCGCAACAGGGTCCGCCAGGTCGGGAAGGCCTCCGTCGAATTCGATCATGCTAGGACCCCCTGTGGTTTGGCCTTACGACGTTCGGCGGGACGATCACGGACGGGACCTCGAACGAAGCGCACATCCCTAGCCTAACCGCCGCCGGGTGTTACACGACGAGGAGGAGGCCCACGTGGCACGGCATCGGCCCGGCACCCTCATTGTTCTCGCGTAACCCGGCGGGGATCCGGCGCCGGAGCGGACCCGGCGTGAAAGCTTCGTCGCGGACCTGGAGATATCCGCCCGATCCGGCCTTTTCGGTGGCCGGATCCGCCGATGGTTCCTAGCCTCGGCTCCGGACTGCCGAACCGGCTCGGCAGCACTCGGCGGATGCACGCAAGGAGGTCCCATGAGATCCGGCAGACGGCTCGCCGCCGCCCTCGCGGCGCTGCTCACCTATCTCGCGGCGGCGGTGTCCGGCGCGGTCGGGGCGCCGCCCGCGGCGGCGGCGTCGCTGGTGCAGGTGACGAACTTCGGCTACAACCCCACGAACCTGCTGATGTACGAGTACGTCCCGGCGAGTGTCCAGGCCCACCCGCCGATCCTGCTGGCGCTGCACAACTGCACCGGGTCCGGCCCCTCCTTCTATTCCGGGACGGAGTTCGCCTCCCAGGCCGACAAGTACGGCTTCATCGTCATCTACCCGTCGGTGACCCGCAGCTACGACTGCTGGGACGTGTCCTCGGCCAGTTCGCTGACCCACAACGGCACCAACGACCCGGCCGGGCTGATCTCGATGATCCAGTACATCGAGCAGCACAACAACGGCGACTCCAGCCGGGTGTACGTGACCGGCGCGTCGTCCGGCGGCATGGCCACGAACGTCATGCTCGGCGACTATCCGGACGTGTTCAAGGCCGGCGCGGCCTTCATGGGCGTGCCGTTCGGCTGCTTCGCCACCTCCGACGGCTCGCAGTGGAACTCCGCCTGCGCGCAGGGGCAGATCACCAAGACCCCGCAGCAGTGGGGCGACCTGGTGCGCGCGGCCTACCCCGGCTACACCGGCCCGCGGCCGCGCATGGAGCTGTGGCACGGCACCGCGGACACCACGCTGTCCTACGTCAACTTCGGCGAGGAGATCAAGCAGTGGACGAACGTGGCGGGAGTGTCGCAGACCCCGACCACGACCAGCTATCCGCAATCCGGTTGGACGCACACCACCTATGCCGACACCTCCGGCGTCACGCAGGTGGACGCCTACAGCATCGCCAACACCGGCCACGTCCTGCCGCAGCCCGGCATGGCGGCGGCCGCGGTGCACTTCTTCGGGCTGGACCAGAGCGGCGGGGGCGGGGACACCACGCCGCCGTCGGTACCGGCGAACCTCGCGGTCAGCGGCGTGACCAGCTCGTCGGCCTCGCTGTCGTGGTCGGCCTCAACGGACAACGTGGGAGTGGCGGGCTACCGGGTGTTCCGCAACGGGGTCCAGGTCGGCACGGCGGCCGGGACCACGTTCACTGATTCCGGGCTGGCGCCGGCGACGCAGTACACGTACAAGGTCGCCGCCTACGACGCCGCCGGCAACGTCTCGGCGCAGTCGGCAGCGGTGACCGCGACGACCTCGCCGGGCACCGGGGGTGGCGGCGGCTGCACGGCCGCCTACGCGGTGACCAGCCAGTGGAACAACGGCTTCACCGCCAACGTCGTCGTCACCGACAACGGGACCACGCCCAGCACCGGCTGGAAGGTGAGCTGGACCTGGGGCGGCACCCAGCAGATCACCAACGTGTGGAACGGCGTGCTGGCCGGGAACGGTCCGGGCGTGGTCATCACCAACGCCGGCTACAACGGCTCGATCGCTCCGGGCGGGAACACGAGCTTCGGCTTCCAGGGGACGTATTCGGGCACGAACACGTCGCCGACCCTGAGTTGCACGCTGAGCTGAGGCGAGGAGTCGCACGTTGAGCTGACGTGACACGAGGGCGCACCGGCGGCGGAAGTACTTCCGCCGCCGGTGCGCCTGCGTTCGTCGGCGGACGGAAGACCTGTTCTCACCCAGCCGGCCACGCCATCAGCGCCACGTCCGCGAGCCGCTGCAACTCCGCCTCGCTCGCCCCGTCACGTGCCTGCGTCGACATCCCCTGGACCACCGCGGCGTAGAACGCGGCCAGGGCCGCGGCGTCGGTGTCGCCGGGCAGCAGTCCGGCCCGGACGTCGGCGGCGATCTTCTCGGCGAACGCCTTCTTGGTGCCCTCGCGGTATCCCCGCAGCTCCTCGGCGACCTCGCGCGAGGCGTCGGTGGTGTTGGTGGCGCCGTCGATGACCAGACAGCCGGGCGGATGGTGGACGGCGGTGTACTCGGCGGCCGCCAGGCGCAGCAGCGTCTCCACCGCTTCCCGGGCCGTCGGCCGGGCCAGCGCCCGGGCGCCGTAGTCGCCGTGGGTGTCCGCGTAGCGCCGCACGGCTTCGGTGAACAGCTTCCGCTTGTCGCCGAAAGCGGCGTAGAGGCTTGGCGGGTTGACGCCCATGGCCTTGGTGAGAGTAGCGATGGACGTGGCCTCGTAGCCGTGCCGCCAGAACTCGGTGAGGGCGGCGTCCAGCGCGGCGTCGCGGTCGAAGCCCCGAGGGCGTCCCCGGGGGGTGCTCGTGGTCATGGACTCATTCTATAGCGCTCGCTAAGAAATGTGGTACGGTTCCTTCTGTAGCAACCACTACAGAACTGCTTTCCCCTTCCGTACGCAGCTACACCCAAGGAGTCCAGCCATGCGCGCCGTCTCTCAGCAGACCTTCGGCGACCCCTCGGTCCTGCACGTCGTCGACCTGCCCGCACCCACGCCGATCCCGGGCGACGTGCTCATCCGCGTGCACGCCGCATCGATCAACCCGGTGGACGCCATGGTCCGCTCCGGCGCGTTCCCGCTGCTCGGCGAGCCGCCGTTCGTCCTCGGCTGGGACGTCTCGGGGGTCGTGGAGCAGGTCGTGCCGGGCGTGACCCGGTTCGAGGCCGGCGACGAGGTGTTCGGGATGCCGTTCTTCCCACGTGCCGGCAACGCCTACGCCGAGTACGTGGCCGTCCCCTCCCGGCAGATCGCCCGCAAGCCCGCGGCGCTCTCGCACGAGGAGGCCGCCGCGCTGCCGCTGGCCGGGCTCACCGCCTGGCACGCGCTGGTGGACGCGGCGAACGTGCAGCCCGGTCAGCGGGTGCTGGTCCACGCCGGCGGCGGCGGGGTGGGGCACCTGGCGGTGCAGCTCGCCAAGGTACGCGGCGCCCACGTCACCGCCACCGCCAGTGCGGCCAAGCACGACTTCGTCCGCGGACTCGGCGCCGACGAGGTCGTGGACCACCGCACCGCCGACTTCACCAAGGAGGTCCGCGACCTGGACGTGGTGCTGGACACCGTCGGCGGCCAGGTCGGATACCGCTCGATCGAGGTGCTGCGCCCCGGCGGGCTGCTGGTGACGATCACCGACCGAGCCAATGCCGAGCTGCGCGCCGCGGCCCTCGATGCCGGACGCGGGTTCAAGGGAATCAGCGTGGAGCCGGACTACGCCAGCCTGGAAGCGCTGGCCGCGCTCGCCGAGGAGGGGCGGCTGCGGCCGCACGTCGAGCACGCGATCCCGCTGGAGGATGCGGCGAAAGCGCATGAGCTCATCGAGTCGGGCAGCACCCGCGGGAAGATCGTGCTGACGGTCTGAGGCCTGATATCGGTTGCACCCGCTTGTATCCGCGGCGCGGCCATAGGAGAAGATTCTGGGTGTGGAGAGGGGCTTTCTGTTCGTCGGTGATCCGTTGGCCGACGCGGTGATCGCGGAGGCGGAGCAGCTCGGAGCCGGGGGACGGAGGCTGCTGGAGCAAGGACTCACCGACGGCCTCGCGAGCCTGCAGGCCCCTCCTCCCGCCGTCAAAGCGCTGTTGCAGCAGTTGGAAGCGCAGCCTGACGGCGCCGAGCCTGAGGGCGCAGGGTCCCACAGCGCAGGGTCCGACAGCGCAGGGCTCTCCAGCGCACTGCCCAGCGACCTCGCCGACGGCGACCGCGCGACGCAGGCGATTCCGCCGCCGTGGGACGTCGTCGCGTTCGCGGTGTCCATGATGTACGTGTACGCGTCGCCGCCGATCGCCAGGGTCCTGGCATACACCGGCCGGCTCACCGCTGACGCTCCACGCAGGCTCTCGGAGACCGGCGCCTGGCGATCGCGCGCCGTTCTGCCGGGCGGGCTGCTGCCCGGCGCGCCCGGCTACGTCGCGACCGCCCGGGTGCGGCTCATGCACGCGCGGGTGCGGGCTATGGCGCTGCGCGACGGCTGGGACACCGAGCGCCGGGGTTCGCCGATCAACCAGGTCGACCTGGCCCGCACCTGGCTGGCGTTCACGATCGTGCCGTTCGGCTGCCTGTCGGAGGTGATCGGCATCGGCCTGAGCGACGCCGAGGAGCGTCAGCTGTACCGGTACTGGCGCCACATCGGGCGGCTGCTCGGCGTCGACGACGCCATCATCGCCGACATCCGCGAGCACGCCGACGCGGCCGAGCTGTTGGCCGTGCTGGACAAGACGGCCGAGCTTCCCGGGGACTACAGCCGGGAGCTCACTGCCGCGCTGTTCGACTACGCCACCGAGGGACTGGCACGGATTCCGGAGCTCGGGATGTCCAGTAGTGCCTGGCGGAGTGTCCTGGGCGCCATCACGCGCGCCTCGCTAGGTGATCAGGTCTCTGACGCCCTGGGGATCTCCCGCACGGCGCCCGGCGACTTCCTTCCGCCGTTCACCCGTGCACAGGTAGCGGCGCGGAACGCCCAGATCGCCGATCCGGACGAGGCGGAGAAGGCGCGGCAGCGGCACATCGCGATCCGGCGGCAGCGGGTTTGACGGAGCGCCGCGAGGCGCAAAACCCCTTAAGCCAAGGGCATTGACCGCGGCGAGCGGCCCCTGCTACGTTCCGTTTGAATACGAACCCTGACAAAGTTTCGGGCTGGCCACGACCGCGGCGAAGGCCGCCGGACCTGGCCTCTACTACGTCCGGGGGCGTATATACCCTCGGCTGTTCCGGCCGCAGCGAACTCGTCACCCGCACCACCCCGACCCGGCCACCGGTCGGGCCGTCCCCACAGCTTTCGCCTCCTGGAGGCAATCAGTGACAGCTCGTATCAGGATCCTGTTCTCCTTCGTCGCCGCGCTGCTGCTCGCCGCGGCGGTGCCGGCGCTGACCGCGCCCGGCGCCTCGGCGGCGGCCGAGGCCGTGGCGCACCCGATGTTCGTCCCGGGCCACGCCGCGGCCGGCTTCATCCAGCCGGACGCGACGCCGGCCGGATACGGCCCGGCCAACCTGCAGTCGGCATACAAGCTGCCGTCGAGCACCGGCGGGACCGGGCAGACCGTGGCGATCGTCGACGCCTACAACGACCCGACGGCCGAGGCCGACCTGGGCGTCTACCGCGCGCAGTACGGCCTGCCGCCCTGCACCACCGCCAACGGCTGCTTCCGGAAGGTGAACCAGAACGGCGGCACCAGCTACCCGGCCACGAACGCCGGCTGGGCCACCGAGATCTCGCTGGACCTGGACATGGTCTCGGCGATCTGCCCCAAGTGCCACATCCTGCTGGTCGAGGCCACCACGGCGTCGTACGCCAACCTGGGCGCGGCGGTGAACGAGGCGGCGGCGCTGCACGCCAACGCCATCTCCAACAGCTACGGCGGCGGTGACGTCTCCGACGCCTCCGCGCCGTACTACAACCACCCGGGCATAGCCATCACCGCCAGCTCCGGCGACAGCGGCTACGGCGTGCAGTTCCCGGCGTCGTCGCACTACGTCACCGCGGTCGGCGGCACGCACCTGACGACGGCCGCGAACAGCCGCGGCTGGAGCGAGACCGTGTGGTCCGGCGCCGGATCCGGCTGCTCGACGCTCAACACCGCGCTGACCGGGCAGGCGAGCTTCAACACCGGCTGCGCCAAGCGCGCCGAGGCTGACGTGTCGGCCGTGGCCGACCCGGCGACCGGGGTCGCGGTCTACGACTCGACACCGTACAACGGGCGCAGCGGGTGGCAGGTCTACGGGGGCACGTCGGTGTCCTCGCCGATCATCGCCTCGGTGTTCGCCCTGGCCGGAAACGCCGCGAGCATCAACAACAACTACCCGTACGCGCACTCCACGTCGTTCTTCGACGTGACCTCCGGCTCCAACGGCAGCTGCTCCCCGAGCCAGCTGTGCCACGCGCGAGTCGGCTGGGACGGGCCCACGGGGCTGGGCACGCCGAACGGTGTCGGCGGGTTCTGATCCGGTGATGCGGCGGAGCCCGATCGCCGTGGCGTGCCAGCAGTTTGGCCCTAGTGGCCTTAGCGGCCTGAGTAAGACCGAAGTCTGACCGAGTATCACTTCGGCGTGCCGACCGGCCGGGTCGGCACGCCGAAGCTGTGCTCCGGACCGATTCAGTGCACGGCGTCGGTCAGGCTCGGGACCAGTCAGTGCAAGGGAACTGTCAGTGCGCGGGAACGGTCAGTGCACCGGATCGGCCAGCGCTTCCGGCAGGCCCGCGTACCAGGGCGACACCGCGTTGTCGAAGTACCACCGCACCATCCGCTCGTGCCGCGGCGGCAGCGGCGGCAGCTCCTCGCGGGCGAACCAGCGCACCTCGCGGCACTCGTCGTCGTTGACCCGCGCCCGGCCGCCGACCGGCACGCACACGAACGCCGTGTCGAGGAACACCGCCTTGTCCCCGTTGGGGAACTCCTGCGGGGGCAGGGCCTCGATCGAGAGCAGCCGCTCGATCCGCACCCGGACGCCGGTCTCCTCCTCCACCTCGCGTTGCAGGCCGTGGGCCGGCTGCTCGCCGGGGTCCAGGATGCCGGTGACGAGCGTCCACTGGCCGTTGTCCGCGCGGCAGATGGTCAGGATCCGCTGGTCGCCGTCGACCACCAGACCGGTCACGCCGGGCAGCCACAGCTCGTCGTGGCCGATCTTCTTACGCAGCGCGAGGATGAAGTCCGGGGTCGCCATGGTCGAATCCTATGCGGCGGGGATTATAGGCGGAGTAAGGCGCCGCGGGCCGGTCACGCGTTCGACGGCCGGCCCCGCCGGCGCTTTGTCCCCGTCTGACAGGTAGATATCAGTGGTCTGTCAGTCCGGCATCAGCGGCCGGTGCAGACTCGATCGCATGACCGAGCTTCTCGCGCCGTCCCCGGACGGGCATCCCGTCGCCGCCCGCGCCACCGGATCCGGACCCCGCCTGCTGGTGGTGCACCCCGGCGGCGGCGACATCTCCTCCTGGGACGCCGTGGCCGACCTGCTGAACTCCGACTTCCGCGTGGTGCGCACCCAGCGGCGCATATACGCCCCTGGCGCGACTGTGGCCTTGCCGCACACGCTGGCCGCGCCGCACACGCTGGCGGTGGAGGCCGCCGACATCCTGGCCGTCACCGAACTGCTGGAACCGCCGATCGTCCTCGTCGGGCACTCCTCCGGCGGCGTCGCGGCGCTGGAGGCCGCCCTGGCGAAGCCCTCGGCCTTCGCCGGGCTCGTGCTGTACGAACCGCCGATGCCCACCCGCGAACTCGTCGGCGGCGAAGCGGTGGTCCGCGCCCGAGCGGTGTTCGAGGCCGGCGACCCGGTCGAGGCGATGCGGATCCACTTGCGCGATATCGTCCGCTTCCCGGCCGCAGAGGTGGACGCGATGCTGGCCGACGAGCCGACACGCACGGCGTTCGCCGTCCACGCCGGCGCCCAGATCGCCGACGCCGAGGCCATCGACGCACTGGGCGTCGGCACCGACCGCTACGCGGCCCTGGACCTGCCGACAGTGCTGATCGAGGGCGACGCCAGCCCGGCGCACCTACGGGAGCGGCTCGCCGACCTGGCGAAGGCGCTGCCGAACGCCGAGGTGTTGACGCTGGCCGGGCAGGGGCACGTGGCCCACCTCACCGCGCCGGAGCTGCTGGCTGCGACGGTGCGCGATGCCGCGCGGCGGTTCCTCGGCGACGCGTCCGTGGAGTCATTCGGGGGTTGACACGGATCTGTCGGTCCGGACCGCTACGGTGATCGCGAGAGGAGCTGTGTGCCGCGAGCCATGAGCTCCCGAGCCACGCG